>DHIZ01000281.1 GCA_002404055.1 Chloroflexi bacterium UBA4733 | reverse complement strand
CCCCAGGTCTACCCGCGCTTCGCCGACGTGCCGCAGCGCATCGCCAACGAGGAGTCGGCGGTGCGCGCGGCGTTGGCGGGAACTGCCACGAACAGCGACCTCCAGGCACTCGGCGTCTACAAGGCCGACAAGAGCATCAATGAGGCGCACGTGCTGCTCGCCACCCTGCGCGGGGAGCTGCCGGTGGAAGGCCAGGACATGCCGCCGGCATTGGCCGAGCAGGTCCGGGTGAAGCTGGCGGGGCCGCCTTTTGGCTGGGACGGCAACTGCGTCAAAGTGGGGCTGGCGCTGCTGCTGCGCTGCTCCGGCTGCAAGCTGATCGACAACGGCCAGCCGGTGACCGATCCGGCCAGCCCGGAGGCGTTCCTGCTGCTCAGCCGCGAGCAGCGCTTCAAGAACCTGCGCGTCGTGGCGGTGCGCGGCACGCTCACCATGGCGGAGCAACTGCAGATACGGTCGGCGCTGGAGGAGATCTTCCGGGCAAAGTCCTCGCTGGTGCCGGCCACGCTCAACGCCACGCTGGGCGAGGGATTGGAGGCACTGACCAGCCGCGCTGCCGACCTGCGCTCCTGGGCGATCGCCGCCCACTGTCCGCTGCCGCTGGCGTTCGAGTCTGGACTGAGTCGTGCCGGCGACCTGGCCGGCGTCACGGCCCCCACCGTCCGCCTGCAGCGCTTCCTGGAGCAAACGGAGGCGCTGCGCGACTGGGCCACACTGGTGGAAGGGTTGGAGAATTTCCGACGAGAGCACGGGAGCGAGTTCGGAGCGCTACGTGACGACGCCAACCGCATGCTCTACCTGGATGTGCCCGTGCCGGAGTTGCGTCGCTTTCTCCAGGACTGGCAGACCCTGACCACCGAGCGTAGCGCCACCGAGCCGACCCGCTGGAATGAGCTGGTGGGCGCGTATCGGCTGGCGAAGGAGGCGCTGGTCCGGCAGGCGACGGCCTGGCGGGAGGGTACGGCGGCGGACCTGGCGCAGTTGGAAGCGCAACTGCCGGAGCAAGTCGCCGCCCAGGGTGTTCCGCCCGACCAGGTTGCGGAAGAACTGTCTCGCCTGCAGGAGGCGCTGGCGCCGGCCCGGCAAAGCCTGGAGGCTGCCGATGGCGACATCGGCGCCTTACGGGAAGCGCGCAATACGCTCGCTACCGCTCAGTTGGCGCTGCCTCGGCTGTTGCGGGAGATTGCGCTGCGCTATGCTCCAGATCCGCTGCCGAACACCGGTGGGTACGACAGCGGGGATGACGGGGCACTGCGCATCGTGCCGGACGAGGATTTGGGCGCGGCACTCTCTGGCTTGCAGCAGCGCCTCCAGACCTATCGCGCCCAGGGCAAGACGGTCGTCGTCACGATCACTGTGGAATAGAGAGACCGTTGGATTACCAGGCGCGGCGGATCAACCGAGCCGACATGCTATCCTTGGAACAAAAGGAGCACCGCATGTCCTCAGGTGACAAACTACGCATCTTCCTGTCCGTGCCACTCTCCATCCCCGACGTAGAGAAGCCGGTAAAACTGAGCAATGTTATTGAGGAAGCACTCGGAGTCCACTATATTGATGTCGCGGTGCATGGCATGACGGGCGAGCCACATCCCGCTCCCGATACATCGGTATATCAAAATATCACGAGGGCGGACCTTGTGGTAGCCGACATCACCGGCGGTAATCCCGATGTCATGTACGAGGTAGGCTTTGCGCACGCCTTGCGCAAGCCGGTGATCCTCTTGGCCGACAGGACGACGACGAATATCCCTCTCGACCTTGCTGGTCACCTCGTCATCATCAGTGATCCTGCTGAGCCGGCAGTCTTGCGCCGGAATATCCGCATGGCCGTCGAGCGATACATGCCAGTAGCAACAAGGTAAGCCATTGGCGCCGGTATACCGAAGGCAATGCTTTGTAATCATGCCGTTCTCAACGGAACTCCACTACTTCTACCTTTACCTCAAGCATCACATTGAAGAGGCACATCAATTCGAGTGCCGGCGCGCGGACGAAGAGATTCAGTCTGGCTTCATGACGGAGAAAATAATCGCGCTCATTCGCAACGCCGATATACTGATTGCCGACATCACCGGACGTAATGCCAACGTCTTCTATGAGCTGGGTATTGCGCATGATCAGGACAAAAAGGTCATCATTATCACCAGAGATCCCATAGAGCATGTTCCGACCGACATTAAGCACTATGAGATTATTACCCATCAACTCGGCGGCGACGACGAGTTCATCCGAAAGCTCGACCAGGCGATCAGCAACGCCTTTCGGGGAGATTACGAGAAGTTATACAGCGTCGCATGTGAGATATTCCGAGCGTTTCAAGCGGAGACCTCGACCCAGGCCAAGATGGTTGACCAGAGCTCGTTTATCCAGAGGGTAATGTCTGCCGAACAGACCGAGGATATTCCTCCTCAGGAGGACGAGCGGGCTGTCGCGTATTTTACTCTCGGCAGGATCATCGCTGATACGTCTAATGTAGCGATCATGTCGCTGATCACTACATGGCTAAGTTCACGATACAGTACGGAAGACGTGCCGTAGAGCCATGATGGTCCCGCCAGTGCCGACTTTCGCCAGACTTTGCGGACGATCATCGCCTCTCCCGGTCAGTCGGCCTCCCCGTTCATGCTGCAAGCCGTCATATCAAGCTTCGATATCAGATCTCGGAGGGCGAGCACTGGAGTTGGCCGCCAGGGCACTCGCCGGTAGGCAGGCTGGTCGCAGCGCTTCCTCGTACCGCGCTGCGGATGAGACCGACGCGAAAGGACTCATGAACATCGTGGAAAACTACCTGTCCAGCTTCACGGAGCATAAGATTTGGAAGGGGCCATCCGTTGCAGAAGCGTCAGAAGGATCTCCTCCGCGCCGTAGTGCTTGACCTCCGGCACACGCTCGCCGGTAATACGGCAATCGGTAAGCAAGTCCGCGGCGACCTCGACAGAGAACTGGAGCGCCTCGGCGTGGCGCCTGACGGCACACTGACGCCCTTCGACATTGTCGCCAACCCGACGACCCACGAGCGGCGAGCGCGCCAGGTGGCTGAGGCGGAACTGGCCGGCGTGCTGGCGGCTCAACGCGCGGCGACGCGGACGGAACTGGTGGAACGCGCCGCCTACTCCTGGATCAACCGCCTGCTGGCGCTGCGGGCGATGGAGGCGCGCGGGCTGATCACCGAGACACTGCACCCGAATCCCGACTACGATGGCCAGCCGGAGGCGCTCTACGTGTTGGCGGCGACCGACCCGGCGCGCGCTGCCGCCGCCGACCGGGGCTGGTGGAAGGTGATCGAGGACGCCTGCGCGGAGCAGGCCGCGAGCCTGCCGGGCCTCTTCGGCGCCGATGATCCCAACACCGCCCTGCGCCCCAGCATCGCAGCACTCTTGCACACTGTCGCCGTCCTTGGCGGCGGGCACCTGCCGGGTTTCAGGCTGGAGGAGTTTGACGCCGCCTTTGCTGATCCTGACGCCATCGGCTGGGCCTACCAGTTCTACCAGGAAGAGGCGAAGGCGCAGATTTACGCCAAGCTCAAGGCGGGCGGCAAGGTGACGACGCGCGACGAGATCGCCGCCGCCACGCAGCTGTTCACCGAACCTTACATGGTGCAATGGCTGCTTCAGAACAGCCTGGGCCGCAGCTACCACGAGGCCTACCCGCTGAGCACGCTGCCGGATACCTGGGACTACTACATCCGACCGGAAATCCTCGACCAGCCTGCCGTCCCGACGCTTGCCGGTCTCACGGTCATGGACCCCTGCATGGGTAGCGGCCACTTCCTACGCGAAGCCTTCGACATGCTGGTGGCGATGTGCCGTGAGCGGCAACCCGAGTTGACGGCCACCGAGATTGCCAACCGTGTGCTGAGCACGCACCTGCACGGCATCGACATTGACCCGCGTGCCGCCCAACTCGCGGCGCTGACCTTGTATCTCCGCGCCTGGGAACTCGTACGCGAGGAGCGCCAGGCGCAGCGCCAAACCGGCGCGGGAACCTATCATCCGCCAGCGATGAACCTGGCCACGACCCCAAGCCACCTGACCACCGGTGCGCTGGATCGCCATTTGCGCCGCCATCCCGAAGACATGGTCCTCAAAGACCTGCTGGAAGAGATCTTCGCCGCGCTGGAGCAAGCCGACATCCTGGGCAGCTTGCTGAAGCCGGAGGAACACCTCGACGCCGGAATCAACAAGCTGCGCCGCACGCATACCCAGCAAATGGACAGCGACCCTACCGCAATGAAGTTACGCGCTAGGAGGCTGTCTGAGTTGAGATATACTAGTGGGTCACGCGACAAATAGCTGAGATTGTCGCCTCTCGTGAGAAACCCAATTTAATTGCGGCGTGACCCACTAGCAGGGGGACTGCGTAGCTG
>DHIZ01000237.1 GCA_002404055.1 Chloroflexi bacterium UBA4733 | reverse complement strand
AGGTCGGCCCACTGGCCGGTGAAGAGGGTGACAGGTCGCGCCATATACATCTCCCTGATTGAGGCGCCATCGCGCCAGAGCGATCGCCCACAGTGCAGGCGATTATAGCCGCGGTTGCAGCGGAAAGGCATGCCGCGACTGCGGTCTGCGGCCCAAAGACAGGACTGCGGTCCTGGTGAGGGCATCGGCACGGCAGTGCAGTCTTCGGGCCGAGGGTGCCCCCTGGGCCCGCAGTCGCGGCATGCCTTTCCATCCGTGCCATCGCTGTATGATGGCTGCTCACACATGCTCAAGAACACCGGAAAGACCCGCCATGCGAACCGTTCATATCGTGCCATCGTTCCACTTCGACGTCGCCTACCTGGATACCTACGACGGCTATCTGCCGCGGGCGCTGGAAAATCTGCTGGCAATGCTGGAGCTGCTGCGCGCACAGCCCGACTACACATTCGTCGTGGAGCAGGTCATCCTTCTGGAAGCATTGCTGGTGCGCAATCACGATCTGCTGCCCGAACTGCGAGCGTTGGCGCAGGAAGGTCGCCTGGAGATCGCCTGCGGCATGTACGTCATGCCCGACGTCAATGTGCCCTCCGGTGAATCGTTGCTCCGCCAGGCCCTGCGCGGCCAACGCTGGCTGCAGTCGCGCCTGGGAGTAACGGCCAGCACCTGCTGGATTGCCGACTGTTGGGGCCACCCGAGCAGCTTACCGGGCATCCTGCGCCATTGCGGCTACAGCCGCTACATCTTCTGGCGCGGCAAGCAGCCCTGGCTGACCAGCAGCGAGTTCACCTGGCGGGGGTTGGACGGCAGCACGCTCCTCTGCCACTGGACGCCCTTCGGCTACGGCGCTGTGCGTTTCCCTGAGCAGGCGCAGGTTGAGAACGCACTCGATCAGGCGCTCGTGCCACTCGGCGCGATTCGGCGCATGGCTACCGAGGCCGCGGGCTTTGCTGCGACGCCGCACATTCTTTTGGGCAACAGTGGTGACTTCGCCCTACCGCAAAGGAGCACGACGGCGAGCATCGCGGCCTTGAACCGTGCGGGCGACGAGAACACCCGATTCGTCTGCTCTACACCTGCTCGATTCTTCAACGCCGTCGAGGCGTCCGGCGCACCCCTCCCCGAATACGATGGCGAGTTTAATCCCGTGTTCCAGGGAACCTATAGCAGCCGCATCGCGCTCAAGCAGCTCAACCGGCGGCTTGAGTCGGCGCTGGGGGCGGCGGAAAAGGCGAACGTGTTGCTCTGGTTGGATGGCGGCGACTACCCAACGGCCCAACTGGACGAAGCCTGGCGCATCACGTTGGTCAACCAGTTCCACGACATCATCTCCGGCACCATCATCGACGCTGCCTATGAGCAGGCAGTCGAGCAGTACCGCACCGCCGACAAACTGGTCACTCGCCTCTTGATGGATGCCGTGGATCGGGCGACCGCCCGCCGCGTCGGCCACCACGGCGGCATGAGCGTGCTGGTCTTCAACACCTTGCCCCGGCCACGCACCGAGGTACTGCGCCTCAACACGATGGCGATTGGCTGGTCGGGCTACCGCGTCGTGGACGCCGATGGCCGCGACCTCCCGGTGCAGCTTGCCGACCGCGAACTGCTCTTCCAGGCGGAATTGCCGCCGCTGGGGTATGCAGTGTTTGGCCTGCGCACGACGGAGGCAGCCTCGCCCCTCCCTGCCGGGTCTGCAACGGAGGTCGCGCGGCCACGCGCCGCAACGCAACGAGGCGTGACCACCGACGCACCGGAGAACGACCCGCCACGCATGATCGAGACGGACGACTTCCGCATTGCGGTGCAGGGAGGCGTCATCACCAGCCTGGCAGATAAACTGACGGGCCGTGAGTATGTCGATCCGGCGCGGCCCTTCTGGAATGACCTGGTGCTGCAGAACGACAACGGCGACCTCTGGCTGCTCAACGAAGGGCCGCTCAACGGGAACGTCCGTACCACCACACCACTGCACGATCCCTATCCTTCGCCTGCCACCGCCGACGAGCGCGTCTTTCGGTCCGGGGTCAGTTCCCACACGGCCCGGGTGACCAGCGAACTGGTGGAGGACGGTCCGTTGCGGACGACGATCCGCGCGCGCGGCGCCCTGCGCTACTGGCAACTGCGCGTGGAATTCACGCAGCAGCTCGTGATCTACCACCACATGCGGCGGATCGACTTTCGCACGGAACTCACCGGGCACGGCAAGCACTATCGCATCCGCGTTGCCTTCCCGACACCGATTCAGGGCGGGAAGATCGTCCACAGCGTCCCAAACGGGCATCTGGAGCGGGAGGAAGGCGAATACCCGACGCAAGGGTGGCTCTCCTATGGCGACGGAGAGGCGACGGTCTATCTGTGCAACCGCGGCCTGCCGGGCGGCAACGTGACCGACGGTGTCCTGCTGCTCTCCCTGTTGCGCTCGGCGGCCATGGAATACAAGGGCATGAGCACGCTTGCCTACGAGGACGGCGTCCACCACAGCTTCAGCTACAGCATCATCCCCGGCGATACCGCGCACCCGGTGGAACCCTGGTGGGAGGCGGAGGCCCTGAACAGTCCGCCACTGACGATCGCCGCCGCCGATGTCCGCCCCGGCCTGGAGCCGCGTGTGCGCGTCGAGCCCGGCAATATCGTGCTCGGCGCGCTCTACCGCGACGGCGACGCGCTGACGGCGCGCCTGTACGAGGCCGGGGGCGGGGCCTGTCGTTGCACGTTCTGGGTGGCCGGGTTGCAAGGCTGCCAGGAAACGGACGCAGTTGCGCTGACTGGACAGGCGCTGGCCGTGCGGTCGGAAACGGTGGAACTCGTATTCTCGCCCTTCCAGCTCAGGACGCTGCGGCTAGAGGTTGCCCGGCGCGCCGCGCCGGAAGCGCGCACGCTCTCCCGACGCTAACCTTCCAGCATCGCCGATGCGGCATACTGGTAGAAAGCAGGGAGGAGCCGGTGCGAGCAAAACTGCGGTCAATCACGGACTTCCTGCAGAAGTTCGGGAACGACTGGGCCTTTAGCCTTTCCACGCTGCTGGCCTACAACTTCCTGACGGCCACCTTCCCGCTCTTTCTTGGCATCCTGGCATTGGGAGCGCTGGTGCTGCCGACCGCCCAGATACGCGATCTGGCGAGCGTGCTGACCTACTCGCTGCCCGGCGGCGTCACGAGCGCCACCGGCCTCAATGTGAACCTCTACAGCATGTTGGTGGACTTTCACCAGGCATCCAAGCTGACGGCAATCATCAGCTTTGGCGGCTTCATCTGGACCGGTTCCAACCTCTTCAGCGCCATGGAGAACTGCTTCAGCATCATCTTTCGCACACGCGGCCGCGACCCGGTGCGCCAGAAGCTGATGGCCATCGGCATGGTCTTCCTGTTTGCCGCGCTGGCGCCGCTCGCTGTGGTCGGCGGCACAGTGAGTAACCTTTTCCCGACACTGGCGGCGGACCTGGGGCACGTCCCCGATTACGCCCTGCTGTTGACCATCAGCGGCTACGGCGTGGGCGCCGTCGTTTCCTTCCTGCTGTTCTTTCTCATCTACCAGGTGGTGCCGAATCGCCGCATGTACCCCTGGGAAGTCTGGCGCGGCGCCCTGGTTGCCGCCGTGTTGTTCGAAATAATGAACATCGCCTTCCCCTACTATGCCGGACGCTTCATGGCGCACGCCTGGTTCGGCCAGGCCTTGCTGGTGTTTGGCATCCTGGCCTTCTGGTTCTGGGTGGTATCTCTGGTCTTCGTGTTTGGCGCGGAGCTCAATTCCTACGTGGCATTGCGCCAGCGGGCATTGCCCGTCGACGTTGCCGGCTTGGTGCAGTTGGAGGCGCAACGTGCTTTGGCTGCCCAGGCGCTGCCGTTGGGCAGTTTGGTGCCCGCTGTCAGGCTGCCGACGTCGACCCCGTCGCGCCTGCGCTCGGTCGTCCAGCGCGCCCGGCAGATCCGGCTGCGTCGTTCTCCTCCGCCAGCGACGCCGGACGCCTCCCGCTAGCTTCGCGCCTGCCTCACCAGACCAGGCGGGCGTACAGCGTGACCAGCAGCATACCGATGCCGTAGACGGCGAGTAGGACCCATGCCAGGTTGCGTCGGTGTCTTCGGGTACACTCCTGCCGCCAGCTTTCAACGGGAAGTCTACGGCAAGGTAAGTCGCCGGGCGGGTTGGGGCGCAAAGCGGTGCGCTCCCTTTATGGCTGATGCCTTGGAATGTGAGGTTCGGGGATGCCGGAAATAGTCGTGAAACCGCACAGTACACAACCGATCGCGACAAAGCTCGTTGTCGCCATTGTGCAGGACGAGGATGCCCCGGCACTGAGCGATGCTGTCGTCAGCCGCGGCTACCGCGTCACGCGGATGCACACGGTGGGCGGCTTCCTGCGTAAGGGTAACGCGACAATTCTCATCGGCGTGCAGGAGCGCCAGATCCCTGAGCTACTGGCGATCATTCGCCAGACCTGCCGCACGCGCATGGCATTCCTGACTGCCACCTACCCGGTGGAGATGGCCGAGCCGTTCCTTTCGGAGCCAATCGAAGTACAGGTGGGCGGCGCGGTGGTCTTCATCCTGGATGTAGAGCGTTTTGAGCCGTTTTAGCGCCGCACGACGGATCGCTATAAAGGAGACGTATCAATGAAACTGGTAGTGGCCATCGTCCTGCCCGACGACGCCGACAAGATCGTCAAAGCGCTGATTGCCCGCGGCTTCCGCGGGCCGACGCGCATCAGCACGGTTGGCGGCTTCTTGCGCCGTGGCAACGTCACGCTGCTGCTGGCGGTCGAAGCGGAGCGCGTGGATGAGGCCTTGGGCATCATGCGCGAGCACGCCCAGCCGCGCACCATCACCGGCAGCAGCGGCGCGACCTCCTTCCGGGGAGCCGCCTTTGTGATCCCGATCGAGCAGTTGCTGCAAGCCTGATTCGCTGTTCAGACCGCCGCGGAGGAAGGCCCCCTCCGGCTCGCACCGCTCGCCAGGTTCCCCCACTGCCGTGGGGGGAACCGATCTTCCATAGCAGGGGACGGTCGCCTTCGGGACGGTACGGTTGGACCGCAGCGTCGGCGAGACGGGGTGCTGCGGCAACGGCACGGCCGCTTCGACGGTCC
>DHIZ01000269.1:24033-25597 GCA_002404055.1 Chloroflexi bacterium UBA4733 | reverse complement strand
TGGATCAGCCGCAGACGGCGCTCGGCGGAAAGGTCGACGTCGACCAGCGGTTTTCCCACTTTGCGGTAGAGTGGCGCAGGGTGGCCGTCGATCTCCACGGCACGCGTGCCGGCCGGCAGGGCCAGCGTGACCGTGCGGCGGCGTACGGCCGGCGGCAGGCCCGGTGTCGTGATGGTGTACGTGCCTGCTTGTCCCTCGCCGGCCAGACGAATCTGCGTGTGCCGCCGAGTCAGGCGGTAGTCCACCGGATCTTCCACGGTGGCCAGCCAGACCGCGTCGGCGCCTACCGTCACCACCGTCTCGATCCGTTCCCGCAGTTGGGCGGCAGAGCAGTCCTTGTTCGGGTGTACTGCAACTTCCAGGGGGCAATGCAGGTAGTCGATGATCCAGCCCCGGTCGCGCTGGGCGTGCTGAATGTTGCGAAACGGGTCGAACTCCGAAAAGAACGGACCGTAGCCCTGGGTGTGCAGAAAGGTCCGATTCAGCCAGAGCAGGTCCGCGTCGTCCGGGCGGTTCAAGGCGTCGGTGATGCCCATTGCCCCCAGGTAGCCGAAGCGACGGCAGCCCTCAAGGGCCCCTTCGTTCATATTGGCGTTGGAGCCGGGTGCACAGTAGATCGTGACCGGCTGCCCGATCGCCTGCTCCAGGACCTCCTTCGCTCGCCCCAACTCCAGATTGGCAGTCTCGGCGTTGACCATCTGGTGCGACCAGGAGTGGTTGCCCACCCCCCAGCCGCGCTCTACCATGTCCCGCAATTCTTCCGCGCCCATGTGGTGGTAGCCGTGGAAACTGGAGCCAGGGAGGTTGCGTACCTCGCCCATCTGCCCGACCATTACCTCCAGGTGCCCCGGCACGCCAAACTCCTCCAGGATCGGTATCGTGAAACGGTGCAGGTCGCTCAGGGCCTCATCGAAGGTGATGGAGTAGACCCAGCGCCGATCAGCGGGCCAGGTACAGACCGTGGGAACGGCGGGGTGCTCGGTCACGTTTGCTCCCTGACTCAGCACACGCAGCCGCCATCCTGCAGGTAGCCGGTCGCCTTCTGCTGGAGGGTAGTCAGCATGTTGTTCACGTCGATGGTGCCCGCCGTCAGGCTCTTCCAGTTGTCGGACCAGTCCTTCTCGATGTCGGACTCGTGGAGGATGAGGGGAGCGCCCCGGCTTCGGGCGATACTCTGCTGGTACACGTTCGCATCCTCGAACGGAAACAGCGTCACCGGCTGCACGTTCTTGTTGGCGGCGTAGCGCCCGCCGCCGAGCTGGGCGATCTGCGGTTGAGCCGCCGCGCTGAGCAGGTACTTGTTGAGCGCCCAGGCTTGCTCCGGCTGTTTGGCGCCGGCACCGATGTAGTTGCAGTTGTTGGCAAGGTCCACCGGGCGCAGGCCAGTGGGACCCTTGGGCAGTGGCGCTATCTCCACGGTGAAGAGGCTCTTGGGGACGATCTGGTCCTGCACGGTCCGCGCCTCGAAGGAGCCGGTCATGAGCATGGCCAGGGTCGCCTTGGTGAAGTCGCCCCCGCCGGCCACCTTGTACTTGGTGTTGAAGTCGCTGGCGAACTGCAAGGC
>DHIZ01000269.1:11896-23861 GCA_002404055.1 Chloroflexi bacterium UBA4733 | reverse complement strand
TAGTCGGGCAGGTAGGGGAGCGAGCTGTTGTCGTAGCCATACACGGTCGTCTGGCCGCCCGAGCTCTTGGTGAGCTTCTGCGCAGCGTCCAGCAGTGCCTGCCAGGTCCAGGTTCCCGCCTGTTCCATCTGGCGCGGCGTCTGCATGCCCGCTTGCTTGAAGAGGTCGGCGTTGTACCAGATCTCCTTGCCGTTGGTGAACCAGGCGAGGCCGTACAGCTTGCCCTTGTCGTGTTCGGTGGCGGCGGGATAGAAGTCGCTGGCCGAAACGCTCTTATCGGTGGCCAGGAACTGGTCGAGCGGCTGGATCACCTGATGCTGGATAAAGCCCGAAAGCCAGCCGAAGTAGCCGTACAGGTAGTCGTAGTAGCCGCCGCCGGCGTAAGTCGTCAGCGCCTTCTCGCTGGCCTTGCCGAACTCCACGGTGTCGCGTTGGATCTGGACTCCGCCGTTCGCGGCACTGAAGCCGCTGAGCATCGTGTTCCAGCTATCCTGCCAGACCTTCTGGCCGGTGTCGACCCAGAGGAACTGCACAGCAGTCTTGGCAGCATTGGGCGCAGCACTCGCCGCCGTGCTTGCACTCACGGCCGTGGTCGCGCTGCTGGCGGCAGTGCTTAGACTACTGACGGCTGCCGCACTGCTCGTCACCGAGGATGCGGCACTGGAGGCAGCCCCAGTCGTCGGGACCGCCGCGGCGGTCAGTGTGCTCGAAGCGCTCGCCAACGCGCTGGCACTTGTACTCGCAAGCGACCCTGTGCTGCTCCCGCCGCAGGCGGCGAGGAGGGCGCTCCCGAAGCCCACCCCGCCGATTCCCTTGAGCATTTGTCTTCGCGTTACCCGTCCAGGTCTCATGCCAGACTCCTTTCTCTCGTTGCGATATGCTGCTCTGCCAACTGCCCCATAGTGGCCAGCCAGGCGGTACCAGGTTCCGAAGCTACGCTGCCCGACACCGCCAGTATAGGACAGCGAGTTCACTTTGTCAAGATACTGTATGAAGCCATCTGAAGTGCGCACTTGACGATTCCAGTTGCGATCCGTACACTAGCCATGCCGTGCGGTGCCGAAGACGCTTATCGGGCAATCGTGATCCAGGCGAAGATGCCGCGCGCCGTTGACGGCGATGCGGTTTTCTTGTGCCTCGGACAAAGGAGCGGCGAAGTCCAGCGGCGCCGGTTGACTTGCCGGGCAGGTGAAACGTCCCACAACACTGTGTAGCCGACGCTCGTGTAAGATTTTCTCACACAAGATGCGGCCGGCCATCTGGGGCTGGCAGCCTTCCCGCTACGGGAAAGACGCAGAACCGGATACAATGAAAGGAACCACGTATGCAGTCATCTCCCTCCTTCCGACCGATTCGCCGCCGAGCCTTTCTGGCGACGGCTGCCAGTATAGGCGCAACACTGGCGTTAACCGCTTGTGGCGGCGCCGCAGCGACTACCGCGACGGCATCCCTGGCCAGCAGCAACGCAGCCTCGTCGGCAACCACGGCGTCGAGCGCGGCGCTGACTACATCGACCACCGCAAGCCAATCCGCAACGGCGGCACAGGCTGCCACTTCCTCCACCGCCGCCGTCATCAGCAGCGCCGCAGCCAAACCGGCGACCGCCGGAGTGACGGTCACCTGGTGGAGTGGCTGGGGCTCCGGCGGCATAACGGGGCAGACCTTCGATCAGGTCGCCGCCGCCGCGAACCAGGCGGCGCTCGGTTACCACGTGCAGCACGAGCCCCAAAGTAGCGTCGCCAAGAAACTGGCCACCGTCATCGCCGCCCGCACGCCGCCCGATGTCGAAGTCGGCAACCTCTCCTATCCAGAGTTCTGGACAACCGGCCAGGCGATGGCGCTGGACAGCTACCTCGCCAAGAGTCAGACGCTGAAGCGAGAAGATTTGCTCGACACCTCCTGGAAGTTCGGTACGTATCTGGGCCACACCTATGGCGTACCGGCGGCCGAGGCCTTCGTCCGCTGGGGGACGGTCGCCAACACGGACCTCCTGGCCAAGCGCGGGCTGGACCCCACGCAGGTCCCGACCAACTGGAGTGACCTGCTGGAATGGCACAAGGAGTTGACGGTGCTCGACCCCGCCACCAAGGCGATCACGCAGCTCGGTCTGGACCCGCTGGACGCCATGGGCGGCTCCGCCTCCGGTGGTGATCCATTCTTCTGGGGGCCGTCCTTTGGTTTGGGGACCGGTTATTACGACGAGGGCGCCGGCAAGTTCAACCTGGTGACCCCGCAGCTCACCGATGCGCTGACCACGATCAAGAGCTTCTACGACGCCGCCGGTGGCTACGCTGCGGTGCAGACGTTCCACAAGACGAACGGCACATGGACCGGCGCCAAAGCAGGCATCGTGTTGGGGACCCAGGCCATGCAGATCAACGGCTACTGGACGCCCGGCTCCCTCACCAAGTTGGCGCCCACCAAGCACTACGTGTATACCTGGGCGCCGGTGAGTGCCGACCGCAAGGGGACGAAGATGCAATCAGCCGGCGGCCACTTCGCCGTGCTCCCCAAGGGATCACCGCACGTCGACCAGGCCTTCTCCTTTGCCGAGTTCCTCACCGGAGAGCCGGCCGAGAAGATCATCTTCGACGGTAATGGGTTCCTCGGCGCCCGCAAGTCCTTTCTCGCCAAGGTGGATGCGAAGCAGTATCCGGGAATTGACTTCTATCTGCAGTCGGCAACAACGGCCGGTGAGCAATGGGCAGATCCGGTCGATCCGATCGAAAGCTTCTTTTCAGACAACTGGCAAACGCAGTACACCAAGGTCTTCCAGGGGCAACTGACGCCGCAGGATGCGCTCAGCCAACTGCAGCAGCTCTGCACGGCGCAACTGGCCAAGCAACTCGGCAAGAGCTGAGCTCGACCTTCCTAGGGCGGCGAAGATACTTCGCCGCCCCATGAGGACCTGCGCCGGATCGCTGATCACAACGAGGCGAGGTATTTCTGGTCGCTGGCCAGGATCACATCGACGTGCGGTTTGACGCTGGCGATGACGTCCTGCGCCGTCTGCTTGCCCTGCCAGAGCGGCGTCAACTCCTTGCCGAACAGGGTCTCGAGTTCGGTATCGGAGACTGCACGCTGCCAGTAGGGAATGCTGGATTTGGTCGCCAGGTCGGCCAGGATGGGCATGCTGGCTGGCTGGGTGACACCCTGGTAGACCTTCGCCGCCACCGCTTTGAGGGAGGGGACGGAGGCCACCGTGTACTGGAAGGCCAGTTCCTGCCCGGCCGGCCCCGTCATATAGCTGTTGAACAGCCAGGCGCCGTCGGGGTTCTTGCCCTCCTTGATCTGGCTGATCCCGGAGGCTTCCGCCAGGATCTCATCCTTGACCGGCCCCTTTGGTGGGATGGCGATGTCCCAGTCGAAGCCGAGCTTGGCCTGCCGCTCGGCGCCGATGCTCCAGCTTCCGCCGATTTTGAGCGCCAGGTTGCCGGCATCAAAGGTGATCTTCTGTTTGGTGGTGATCCCCGGTCCCAGCGCCGCGTGCGCCTTCACGCTCAAGTCGGCCACCCACTGCAGACCATCCAGGGCAGATTGCTCGTTCAGCGTGCAGGAGCTCGCGTCGGCGTTGAAGACCGAGCCACCGTAGCCAACGGCCGGGATGTCGATGCCGTAGCGCAGGGAGCCGGCATCGAAGCCTGCCTGCACGACCTTGGCCGGGTCGAGGCCGGGAGCCGTCGCCCCGGTCTCGTCGCGCGTAAGCTGCTCGGCCACCTGTTGCAGCTTGGCGAAGTCCCAGGTACCGTCCGGCAGGGGTACCCCGGCTTTCTTGAACAGATCCTTGTTCACGAAGAAGACCCAGACGCCCAGGTCGAGCGGCATGGCCCACTGCTTCCCCTTGAGGAACTGCGCATCAATGGCAATAGGGAAGTAGTCGTCCTTGTTCAGCTTGTCGCGGCGGAAGTAGGGCGCGATGTCGAGCAGCAGACCTTTTGCGGCGAGCGAGAACAGGTCGTCATCCGAGGTGAAGGCGAGGTCCGGTGGTGTGCCACCTGCCACCTCCGCCACCAGCTTGTCCGTGTACTTGTCGGTCCACTCCGCCTGGATCGTCAGGTCGGGGTGGTCCTTCTGGAAGGCAGTGATCGCCGCTCCAAAGTAGTCCTTGTAGTTTGTGCCGGCGCGCTCCAGGAAACGGACGGTCACGCCCGCTTTTGCCGGCGCCACGACAGCGGCGGCGCTTGTCGTGGTCGCTGTCGTGGCGCTCAGGCTGCCGGCAGGGGCGGCGGTGGTGCTGACAGCGGTACTCGCCGGCGCCGTCGTTGTGGTGACGGCGCTCGTAGCCGCTGCGGAAATCGTCGCCGTGGTGGCGCTGGCCGCGCCGCCGCAGCCGCTCAAGGCGAGGGCGGCCCCAGCGCCCAGGACGCTGAGCAGCAGCGCGCGACGCGTGCAGCAAGAGGGGGACCGAGATGTCTCGCCAACGGGCCGGGACTGGATCATGGTGACGCTCCTCCTTCTTTCCCTACCGGAGATTCCGCTCATGAGCCGACTGATACGGGAATGCAGGGACTCGGCGGAACAATCGCCGTCCGGTGCGGCGTGGCCGATCAATACTGCCACGGAGTATTGTAGAGAGTGAATTGATGTTGTCAAGCCTCCGGTGCTACCATATTCTGACCAGTGGAGGGCAGCATGTACCGGCAGATCGGCAGCGGACGGCTCAGCAGCGGCGAGGATATCACGCTCGGCGTAGTGGAGGCGCCGGACCCGGACTGGCTCGACCGGATCGTGCCCTTCCTCAGTCACAAGGGTGGGGACTGGAATTACCACATCCGTCAGGCGCTTTCGGAGCCACTTGACGATCTGACGAGCCGCTTCTACGTGGCGACCGTGGGCGAGCAGGTCATCAGTCAGGTGATGATCGTCGGCGCGCAGGGCAGCGGCATTCTGGGGCACGTCTACACCGCGCCTGCCTGGCGGCAGCGGCACGCCTATCGCCAGCTCATGGCGGCGCAGATGGAGGACGTCCGGCGTCTCGGCTTCCACCTGCTCACCCTGGGCACCGGCTTCGAGTCACATCCGTACTGGATCTACCACTCTTTCGGCTTCCGTTCGGTTGCGCCTGGCTCCGGGCTGATGCGCTGGCTGGCATTCCCGGAGGCCGAAGAGCGCTACCTGGCGCCGGCAACGGCCACGGTTGAGCCGCTCCGCTGGCAGCACTGGGCCGGCCTCAACGTGCTGGCGCTGCGCCCGGTGGCGCCGGACGAACCGCTCCCCCGTTTGCCCACGCTCAGCGCCAAGGCGCAGCACAGCGTCGAAGGCTCCTTCGTCAGCTTCATGCGCCGCCACCGCTCGCTTGACAAACCACAGAGTCGCGTGCTGCGCAGTGCGACGGGTGCGGTGGTCGGCTGGTGTCTGCTGGCGCCGGACCCGCGCTGGTTCGGCGACGTCTGGCTACTCGACATTGGCCTCCTGCCGGCCTTCGCCGGGCAGGCTGCGCCGCTCCTCGCCAACCTGGAGTGGCCCACCGCGCCGGTGTACGCCCTCACCACTCCCAACAGCGCGCGTGACGGCTGGTTGCAGGGCGCAGGGCTGCACGCTCAGGCGGCACTGCCGAGCTGGCTGCGCCTTGGTGAGGAGCGCCGGGCATTGCAACTCTGGGCACGTTGACAGCCGATCCTGGCCTCGCTGTGAGGCCAGGCACAACATAGCCCGCCAGGCCCGACGTGGCTGGTCGTGGTGACAAGTACAGGGAACGGAAGCAGCAAATGGCGCGTACACCGCTTAGAGTCGGCCTGCTCGGGGCCGGCACCATCGCCACGTCGAACTCCGGCTACCTCCTCGGTCTCGCCGAGCTGCGCGATCAGGTAGCCACGGTGGCCATCGCTGACGTTTCCATCGAACGAGCGCGCTCGGTGGCCGAGCGCTTCGGTATCCCGGCGGCCTACGGGAGTCTGGAGGAGTTGCTGGAGCGGGCCGACCTCGACGCCGTCGTCAATGTCACACCCATACCATTTCACGGGACCACCTCCCGGCAAATTCTCGCTGCCGGCAAGCATCTGGTCGTTGAGAAGCCAATTGCGACCACGCTGGAGGAGGCGGATGCGCTGATCGACCTCGCCCGCGCCAAAGGATTGCAGTACGTGGTGGCCCCGCCCAACATGCTCCAACCCAATCGCCTCCATGCCAAACGCTTGGTGGCTGCCGGGGCGATCGGCCAGCCCTGTTTTGCCCGGGTGCGCAGTTCCCACGGCGGCCCTGCCGCCGGCGCCTGGCCACTCGACCCCACCTGGTTCTATCAGGATGGGTCTGGTCCGCTCTTCGATATGGGTGTCTACGGCATCCATGACATCACGGGCATCCTTGGGCCCGCCAAGCGTGTAGTCGCCTTCTCCGGCATCACCGAGAAAGTGCGTACGGTGCGCGCCGGTCCGTTTGCCGGCAAGCAGATCGAGGTCACGGCAGACGACAACACGCTGCTGATGCTGGACTTCGGCAACTCGACCTTTGCAGTGGTCGACGGCACCTTCAACGTCAACGCGGCCAAGAGTCCCCAGATCGAGATCTTCGGCCGGAGCGGCACGATCAATCTCAACAATCAGACGCAGGACGGCGCGCCACCGCTGGAGATCTTTCGCTTCGACGCGGCGCCCGGCATTGACGGCTGGATCACTCCGCGCGGCGGCATGGGCGATGGCGACCGTCAACGCTACCGCCGGGCCATCCTGGTCAAACACCTGGCCGACTGCCTCGCCAGCGGCAGCCAGCCGGTCACCAGTGCCGAACACGCCCGGCACGCCCTGGAGATCATGGTGAAGGCCATCGAATCGGCGCGCAGCGGTCGGGCACTGGAGTTGTTGACTACCTTTTAGCAGCCGACACGGAGTCCGGTCAGCAAGGATGCTCCGAGCCGGTCTGCTGACTCGCCGCGTATACCTTCCCAGGCTCCCAGGCCATTGCCCTCTTTGCTCGCCGGCTCGGTGACACCGGAACAGCGTCCGCCATGACCGCTCCGCGCAGGTCGTCACAGCAGCAGGTCCAAGCCGGATGCTCACCCGTGCTGCCGCCACTCGTCCTGCGCTTCGGCGATACGCGCCTCGGTAGCTCCTGTCTCGAGCGTCAGGGCGGATTCGGCCCGCTGCATACGATAGGCCTCGCAAGTGACTTCCCACGCTACTTGCACCTGCTGCGGGTCCGCCTGCCCACCAACAGCATCCAGCGGGTTGAGCACGAGGAGCCGTCGCGGCGCCAGGCAGGCCGCCAGATCCGGCAGGTCGTACGCCCCCAGTGCGTCGGGGACAATGGCGGTGAAGTCCGTCGTGGAGGACCGTTGCTGGACGACATCCTGCCAGGAGAAGAGCGTCTGAAAGAGGACGATGGGCTGCAGGCCGGCATCGAAGAGCGCCGCGTGCAGCAGCGCTGGACCAAGCGGGCCGCTGGCGATGGCCGCGCTGGCGCCCGGCTCCACGTCGTCCCGTGATCGGAGATACGCTAGCGCTTGTCCGATCTCCCCGGCTCGAATGCCGGGCCAACTCCGCCCAAGCAACGCCGGCTCGAAGGTCCAGTCACCGCCTGCCGTCGCCAGCTCTCCCACCAGGCTGAGATCAGGCAGGAGCACCACCCAGCCGTGCCTGGCCAGCGCAACCGCCGCCCCCGTGGGCGCCACGGCAGCGTTCTTGCCCGTCGCGTCCAGCCAGAGCGCTGCTGGGAACCGTCCGGACCTTGCCGGGACGAGGATCAGGCTGGGCAGGACGGTTCCATCCGCCCCTTGCAGTACGACCTTCTCAATGTTATAGCCGCCTCGTTGGTGGCGGCCCACCATGATGGGCACCGGTGCAGTGGGCGCCCGGTAGCCGGAAAGCCGCTCCGCGGCGGCGCGAACGGTCGAGAGGTGCTGCTGCAGTGCCCCCCGCCGCTGAGCGACCTGGGCGCCCAGCACTCCGGCCTCCGTGCGATTGAGACTGAAGACCGTTTCGCCACCGAGCGAGGTGGCAAGCTGTCCAGTGGGTGTCACCGTTAGGTCCGCCAGCGGTAGTGGTTCCACTGGAATTTCCCGCGGGTCGCCCGGCAGGTTCAAAGCCTGCTGAAAGAACTCGTAAATCAGGGAGCGGCTCACCGGGGTGAAGCCGTGGGGGGCGTCGTCCTCTTCTTTCTGGAAGGCGTTCGGTGCGCCGAGGGCTGCGTAGGCGCGGGCGACTTCGGCGCAGGTTTCGCGCGCGCCCTGAATACTGAAGTAGTCGCGGGTGTTGGCCATCACCAGGATTGGTCGGGGAGCCTGCACCTCCAGATAGTCGGCATGGTCGATCCCGGCGACAATGCCACGGAGGAGATTCTGCTCGCCATCCTGGGGACCCAGCGACTCCAGCAGGAGATGCAGACTCGTGATATAACAGGTTGGCGCAGCGGCGGCCAACCGCTCATCCAGCGCGCTGATATAGGCGGTCTGCGTACCGCCACCGGAGATGCCGGTGATCCCGATGCGCTGTGCGTCGACTTCCGGTCGCGTCTGCAAGTAGTCGATGGCCCGAATGCCGTCCCAGGCGAAGTAGTGACCCGAGGAACGCCCAGCCAGGAGGGTCTGGCGGGTGAAATGGGAGTGTTCGCGCGTGCAACCACCCAGGCGTGACCGGCCGGTGGCGGGGTCGAGGTACTGCACGCGCTCACCCTGGCCCACCGGATCGAAGCAGCAGACGATGAAACCTTTGAGGACGAGGTTCAGCGCCAGCACCTGATTGCTTGATTCCCGAAAGCCGATGTCACTGTGGCCAATTGGGTTCACAATCGCTGGCGTTGGGCCAGAGAGATGCTCGGGAATGAACAGGCAGGCCGTGACGAAGAACTGGGGCCGGGATTCGAACACCACGTGTTCGATGCGGTAGCCCGGCTTGCGGACGACGCCGGTGATCCGCGCATTAAGCGGCGTGCGCTCCGGAAATGGCCCGAGCAGGTCATGGAGGGTTTGACGCACCGCCACCTGACGGCGGCGCCAGTCGTCGGCACTGTTGAGCGCAGCGACCTGCTCACGTCGTCGCGCCAGGAGCGCCTGCGCCTCGGCGTTCAAACGCTGGCGGGCGCCGTTCGGTGCATCGCGCCAGCGGAACCAGCGGGCGAGCACCGCCAGGTCTTCGTCCTCCGCCGTGCGCACGCTGGGCAGTACGGCCGTAGCCATGTCGTTCTCCTCGTGTCAGTGCTGCTGATCGCTCAGCTTACTCGGGCTGCGCCAGGACGGCGTTGCACGCTTGCGCCATCTGGTGCGTGGCATCCGCTGCCGAAACCGTTCCCGCCAGCGCCTGTTTGATAATTGGTTGCACGGCCGTCGTCAGGGCTGCCTGGCGGAAGTAGGCGTCGCGTCCACCGACCTCGCCGACCTTCTGCACCCAGGTGATCTGCGGTTGGGTCTTGGCCCGGGCGATGAATTCCGGGGACTGGAAGAAGTCGAGGCGCGGGCCGACGCGATTGAGCTTGGCAAGTCGCTGGATGATGGTGTCCTTGCCAGCATAATATGCCATGAAGTCCCAGCCGGCGTCCGGGTTCTTCGCTTGCTTGGGCAGCGCCACCATATTTTCCCAGGTACGGGTTGACGGCTTGCCGTGCGGACCCGCCGGCAAGGGCACAATCTGGTAGTTCAGCTTGGGCGCGAAGTCGGAGATCGTCTCCACATTCCAGGTGCCGGTGATGGCCGTCGCGGCAACTCC
Source organism: Chloroflexi bacterium UBA4733 (assembly GCA_002404055.1). The sequence goes on along the minus strand of DHIZ01000269.1, from coordinate 14,226 downwards.
GTCGAGCACGCGGCCATTCTTGGTAGGCGGCACGTTGCTCGGCCACCAGAACTTGTACTTCTGGCTCAGGTCGACCAGGAACTGCACAGTCTCGATGCCTTGCGCATTGTCAAACGCCACGCCGTTGATCTGCTGGTTGTACAGGTCAACTCCGTTGGTATTCAACCAACGTGAGAGCCCCGTGATACTCAATGCGAGGGCAGGCCCGTCGAAGCCGGCCACCGTCACGTTGCCGGAGCCGTCGAGCTTGGTTAAGCTCCGGGCGGCTTGAGTGAACTGGTCCCAGGTCCACTGGGAGACCTTGGCTGGATCGGGGTCGAGGCCGGCAGTGGTGAACATGTCGGTGTTATAGATGAAGGCCTCGGAGTCCGGTCCCTCCATGGGGATGCCGAAGATATGCCCCTGCGCCTGATTGTAGAACAGGGATGTCGGCATGAATTGATCCATACTTACCATCGGGGTCTGCGCAATGCGGCTCTCCAACGTGGCGAGGGCGCCGCGCAGCCAGAAGTCGTAGGTGAAGGCGGTCGAGGTGTGCATGGCGTCAGGATACGTTCCGCCGGCGAAACGGGTCTGATACACGGTGAAATCGCTGAGAAACTCCGTCTGGAGCTTGATGCCGGGATGCTTCGCCTGATAGTCGCTCTGGATAAACGCCCACCAGGCCGTCATCGAGGGGCTGCCGGTCGGACTCCACCAATCCCAATATAGCAGCGTGGCCTGCGTTGCCGGGGCGTTGGCTGCGGCCTGTGTTGCCGAAGTGGCGGTGCTTGACGTCGCGACAGGCGCCGGAAGCGCTGTGCCGCTCGTCACTGTGGACGATGTGGGCAACGCGGAACTGATAGCACTGGCGGCGCTGCCCGTCGCCGCCGAACTGGTGGAGACGGTGGCTTGCGTGCTCCCCCCGCAAGCGGCGAGTAACCCTGCCGCACCGCCAGTGACCATGGCCAAGCAAGCTCTCCGCGAAAAACGGGGACCCTTCATGCTCTTCTCCTCTCGAGCGAATTGCCGTCAACTGCGCAAGACTCCGCACGCAGCCAGCCAGGACTGCGTGGTTGATACGCCGACCAACCGGCGGAATTATAGCCTCGATAGGTAAGGTTAGACATGGTTCAACCCAGGCGTGGCCCGACATGACAGTTTGCGGCCGTCTACCAGAGGGGAAGGCGGCTGAACTGTAAAGGCGGTTTGAACCGTGCCTTAGCCTGTCAAAAGACATCATACAACACCGAGGATGGGTGCAATGCGCGATTTGGTGGTCGAGGATGAGGGTTGCCGGGCGCGGGGGCACCAGGACCATCGTTGCCGAGCAAGAAGGTGGTTCGTGGCAGGACCAGCGCTGTGGTCCGTACTTACGTCACAATATCCACCGGCTTCGTGGTCGCCCATTTGCCCCGCGTAAAGTCCGGGAAGTCGACCGCTGCGCTCTTCGAGGCGACGGACTGCTCGGTCAGCGGCGTAATGACGCTCCACGTCGCCGCATCGTACACATCGATGGGGGTCTGGGACTGGCTGCGTACCGCCTTCACAAACTGGTGCAACTCCATGTAATCCGCTGGCCCGTGTGGGTATTGCTTGGCGGTTTGCCCCAGCGTCTTCCAGATGGGATGCTCGTACTGCCGGTAGTAGTCGGCCATGTCCTCCCAGACCGGCGCCTGGTGACGGGCGCCCTGCCGCGGGCTTCGACCTTCGAGGTAGATCTTGTCCAGCGTGCCGGAGTAAATGCCCTCGGTTCCCTGCACCTGCAGGATCAGGTCATAGGGCCGCGGCGATTGCGTGTCGTGGTAGAGCGTGACAGTCAGGCCGCGGGCCGTCTTGATCAGAGTGGTGTTGACGTCGCCCAGCGCGTACTCGCGCGTCGCGTTCGGGTGATCCGCGCCGAACCGCTCGGCGACGTAGCGATTGATGCCGCGCGACCGGCTGCTCATGGAGACCAGATAGGTGAAGCGGTCACCTCGGTTGATGTCCGCCCACCATGCGATCGGGCCGATGGGATGCGTGGGGTACAGGTTGGCATTGCGCGCGACCGAATGCATCCCCCGCCATTTTACCTCGCCCGTTGGCCCGATTTTGGCTCCGCGCACATCGTGCTGGTAACCGCCGGCGGCGTGCAGCAAGTCGCCGAGCATGCCCTGCCGAATCAGATTGAGCACCAGCATGACGTTGCGGTAGTAGCAAACATTTTCCAGCAGCATGCACGGTTTGCCGGTCTGCTCGGAGGTATCCACCAGTTCCCAGCATTCATCCACCGTGAGCGCCGCCGGGACCTCCGTGGCGGCGTATTTCCCCGTCTGCATGGCTGCCACGCAGACGGGGGTGTGCCACTCCCA
>DHIZ01000269.1:9783-11773 GCA_002404055.1 Chloroflexi bacterium UBA4733 | reverse complement strand
TGACCAGGCTCTCGTTGACGTCGCAGATCGCCGGAATCTCCACGCCAGGCACATCGAGCAACGTGCGCACGTGGGTAAAACCACGACTCCCAACTCCGACGACACCCACGCGCACCGGCGTCTCGCCATCACGGCGATGCTCTGCTCCCTCTTCACTTATTAGCGTATCTTGGGTTTCTTCCGGCACTCGAATCCCCCGTCTCAAACACGAACCGTCCGCGCTCTGCGTAGAGGCGGCGATCCGCCAGACGCCGAATTCGGCAACGTGATGGTATACCACACCTGAGGCCCTGGGCCGACCGGGACACAGCCGGATACCGAAAGGGGACGCCAACAATGACGGCATCAGTAGACACTGCCAGCGCTGCCGGGCTCACCGCCGCCCAACGAGAGCGCTACGAGCGCGACGGTTTCCTGGCGGTACCCGATGTCTTTCCCGCCGCCGAGCTGCAGGAACTGGACCGAGAGTTGGACCGGCTGATTGCCATCCCGGGTAATGAGGCCGGCAAGAACCGTGCCGGCTGGATCTACGCAGTGGCGGGCCGCTCGGACTATGCCGCCCGCTTTGCCGAGGACGCGCGATTGCTGGCGATGCTGGAGGAACTCGTCTATCCCGGCATCAGCATCCACTCCAGCAAGCTGGTGACCAAGCTGCCCCATTCAGAGGATGTCTGTCACTGGCATCAGGACGAAGCGTTCTACACGAAGCCGGACGATCCAGACACGTTTGCCGCCCGCCGCATGTCGGTCTGGGTCCCTCTCCAGGACACCGACGAAGGCAACGGCTGTCTGTGGGTGGTGCCCGGCAGCCACCGCTGGGGCATGGAGGAATGGACGCTGCAACAGACGGGAACATGCCAACGCCGCGTGAACCGCCTCGCCTACGCCAACGAACACGCCGTGCCATTACCGGTACGCGGCGGGACCGTGGTGCTGTTCAGTGCCTGGACGTGGCATCACTCCAAAGAGAACCAGGCGGACAGCATCCGTCGCGCCTTCATCGTCTCCTACCAGGAAGCGACAGTGGCGCACGGCGCCGGGGACCAGGGCAAGGTGCTGCGTCCGGCACCGGCCAGCGGTTAGGCCGAAGGGGAAACCAGAAACCCTGGCGCTCCCGCGCGTGATATGGTCAAGTCGGGTTGGCGAGCACGCCATTGGCGAGTTGGGCAGCCTGCTTGATGGCGTCGGCCGCTGACATCTTGCCGATGGCGCCGTTGTGCAGGACCGGGCTGGCGACTTTGTTGATCTGCGTGCCTTCGATAAAGGGGTAGGCGCCGCCGATGTCGCCATATTGGGGGACGTACTGCAGGTTGGACACCTTCTGTACCTGCGCCTGGTACTCCGGCGAGCTGTAGAAGTCCAGCCGTGGACCGACCCGGTTGGTGGTGGCAAGGCGGATCAGGAGCGCTTCCTTGCCACCATAGTAGGTGGCGAAGGTCCAGCCGGCGTCTTGCTGCTTGCTGCCTTTCGGCAAGGCAATCATGTTCTCCCAACTCATCGTCCTGTTGGCCTTGCCACTGGGCCCGCGTGGCAACAGCGCGATGCGCAAATCCAGGTTCGGCGCAAAGTCCTTGATCTGCTGCACGTTCCAGGTGCCCTGGAGAGCCATGGCGACCGTGCTGTCGTAAATGCGGCCGTTCTTGCTGGTCGGCGCCTTCTGGTCTGCCGACCACGTTGCGCTGCCCTGCCACTTCGTGCTGTTGACGTCCGTCAGGAACTGCAGCGTTTCGATGCCCTGATCATTGTTCCAGCCAACGGTCTGTTCATCCTGGCTGTACATGGAACTGCCATCGCCATAGCCGAACTCGGACACGCTATAGATGTCGGCGCCGACACCGTCGAAGCCGGCGACGCTGACGATGGCGCCGTTGTGCTGCGTGAGCTTGACGGCATTGGTATGGAATTCATCCCATGTCCACTTGTTCACCGTGGCAATGGTCGGGTCGAGGCCAACTTGCTGGAACATCTGGGCGTTGTACATGATGACCTC
>DHIZ01000269.1:9207-9593 GCA_002404055.1 Chloroflexi bacterium UBA4733 | reverse complement strand
TCCTGGAGGACCCCTTTGTTCCAGAAGCCACGCGTCCAGGCCACGGAGGTATGGATGACGTCCGGCGCCGTGCCGGAGGCAGCAGACGTGAGCATCTTCTGCTCATAGTCACCAAAGGCGGGATAGGTGATATTCAGTTTCAGACCGGGATGAGCGGCCTCAAATCCTGCCGTGATCTGCTTGAAGTAGGCGATGAGCGACGGCTGTCCGGTCGGATCCCACCAATCCCAATACTCCACGGTCGTCGCCCCCTTGGCGGCGCTGGCGGCAGGTGCTACGGCCGAGGCAACGGATGCTGACGTTGTCGTCGCCAGCACAGCGCTCGTGGCCGCCGGAGCGACGCTGGTGGTAGCAGCCGCGCTGCTGGTAGCAGCCGCGCTGGTAGC
>DHIZ01000269.1:0-9096 GCA_002404055.1 Chloroflexi bacterium UBA4733 | reverse complement strand
CCGCGCTGGTAGCAGCCGCGCTGGCGGTGCTGGCGACGCTGGCGGTCGCGACCGAAGCAGCAGTGGTGGCCGTCGCCGTAGCGGCGCCACCGCAGCCGGCCAGAGCCAGTACACTCCCGCCAATGCCGACGAGACCGGCCGCACGCAGAAAGACCCGACGCGAGACGAAGACTGCCATATGCCCAATTTCCTCTCTACCGCGAACGCCACTTCAAGACCACGTCACAACAGGACTGGCTGGCAACGGCATCACAATACCCCAGTGTCACCGCACCACGCCACTATGCTGCACTCCAGCCCGCTCTTTGTCAAGCGGGCAGGAAACGCTCCGTCCTGGCCATTGGCCTGCTGGTAGAAGTGATCGCCGGCCAGGTCGTAGTCGAGGGTATCGGCGTGGGCTGAGCCAGGGATTGGGGGATTACTTCAGTGCTGGACCCCATGGTTCCGCCAGCAAGAGGTGTGGTCGTTGGCGCAGCGCAGCAGTCGCAATAGTCATAACGGCACGAGCGCGCATGAGGCGGACCGTCGCGGCGCCGACCTTGCCCACGATGAGGGCGTGCTCCGCCAGCAGCAGCGGCTCAATCTGGTCAAAGGCCCGCCGCACCCCCGGGCGGCCCACCGACGTCCGAATGTGTTGCACCTCCCCATCGCGCAAGACGCGGGCGGTCAGCGGCTCCGGCCAGACAAAGTAATCCAGGCAATTTTGTTCTTCGACAGCGTGTAGGAAGGTACTGGAGCGATGCGTCACGCCGAGCAAGCAGATCCAACCGTCAGCAGTCAGCAAGCGGCCAAAGGGGCTCTCCGGTCCGAACGTCAGCCAGGGATCGTGGGACTGCGGGGCAGTCAGCATGGGCGCCGCTGGTCCGATGGCGCTGACGGAGTGCGACGGGTGCCAACTGCGTCGTGCGCCGGGACGCAGCCGCACGGACTCCGTGACCCGCCCCATAAAGGAAGGCGTCGTGTCAGGATCGAAGAGCGGGTCCGATTGCAAGTAGTCGAATTGCGAGCCACGGAACGGCAAGGTTGGCACGACTAGGGTGCCGGCCGGACCGAGGTGGTCGAGGAAGGCATCAACGACCGTCTCGGCGCCGCCGTCCACCCAACCCAGACTGGAAAGCGAGCTATGGATCAGGACGATGGCTGCGCTGGGCAGCCCAAGGGCGCCCAGGTCGCGCTTGATGGTTTCCTTGGTTGCCATGCGCCGTACCATAGCATGCACCGTTCAAGGCAGGACGGCCACGGGCCTGGAGAGAAAGGAGAGGGCGCGTGATCGTCGTCGAAACGGTCGAGGATGGCGGGAACCCGCGGGAACCGGCGGCGATTCGACGCCTGGGGGATGCGCACTACCGCGTTGTGCCTCTCAGTGAGGACGGAGACGCCAACTACAAGTTCGCCCTTCACGTCGTAGCGCGTAACGACCGTCTCTCTCCCGCGACGCTGACCTTGGAGGTCGACTGGGGCGACCGGGACTATATGGTCAGTCGGCGCTTCGTCCATTTCCGGCTGGGCGTGAGCTGGGTGTACCTGCCGGTGGAGGTGGACGGCTCGGTCGGCCGCTTACGCGTCGAGCTGCCGCCCGGAGAGTCAGCGATCGGCCTGAGCCCAGCCTACGGCCTGGGTGACCATGCCGCCTTTGTGAAGCAGATCGCCGCCGCCCCGTGTCGCCCCGAAGTGATCGGCCTTAGCGCGCAGGGGCGACCCATCGAGTCGTTCTCCTTCGGCTCGGGGCCGCGACAGGTCCTGATCGCTGCACGCTTCCATCCGTATGAGACGGCGGCATCCTACTGCATCGAAGGGCTCATGGGCTGGCTGGCATCACCGGGCGAAGAGCAGGAGCAGTTCCTCCAGCAGGCGTCCGTCGTTATCGTGCCAATGCCCAACCCAGATGGCGTAGCCATGGGTCTCTGCAAACGGACCGGCCTCGCCGGGACCGATCTCAGCCACGAAGCCGTCGGCAGCGCGGATGCGGCTGCTCGCACTCTGCTGCATCTGCTTGACACGCTGCGTCCCGCCGCCTTCCTCGATATCCACGGCTGGATGCACTTCGATGAGGATGGCCTTCATTCCACGGATGCGAGTCTGGCCGCTCGTTTCCAACAGGCCGCGGGCAGCCAGGAAGAGTTGGCGGATAATCGCTGGAAGAGCTATCTGGAACGCCCCAGTGCCGGGTCGCCGCTCTACTACAGCACGGAACGCTTCGGCACACTGGCGCTGGCGGTGAGCTACCGTTGGCCGGGTCGCACGCCGGAGCAGATGCGGGCGATTGGCGGAGCAACGCTGCGGGCCTTCACGGCGGCGGTGGGTTGAAGGTAGTGCAAAGCCAGTTGCATGCGCTTGTGGTGCATCCCGCCTGCTCGACAGCGCATCGCCAGTCGACGACCTTCCACGCTGAACTCCCGGCTGGCGAAAGGTCGATTCGGGTAGGTGATCGCTCCGTCAGTCGATAACCACTTCCCGGCCGCTCTTGCTGGATTCCTCGCAGGCGAAGAGGGCGCGCATCACGTCGCGTCCCCAGGTTCCTGGTACCTCCAAATCGCCCTCACCTCGGATCGCCGCCACCACATTCTGCAACTGCCGGACAAAGCCGTTCGCCGGAGCTACCGGGACGACCTGATAGGCTTCGGCATCCGGACGGTCGGGATCGGTGGCTTCCAGTTCCTTACCGTAGCGCAGCATCCCTTTCGTGCAGACGGCCTGCGCCTGCGACGTGGAGGCGCCGCTGAAGTGACCGGTCAGGGCGAGCGTTCCGGCGGCGCCGTTGGCAAACTGGAAATAGGCCAGCGTGCCGTCGTCCGAGGGGTAGGCGTTAAAGAAGCTGCCGACGAGCGCCTTCACTGCCACGATGCGACTGCCGGCCAGCATCGTCAAGCGATCAATGAAATGGACACCGTTAGCCAGCAACTGGCCCCCACCCTCGGCTCGCTCGAACAGCCACGCCGGGTTGGAGCCCAGCCGCCGCTGGCTGTACTGCGTTTCCGTGGCCCACACCAGGCGGCCCAGGCGGCCGGAGCGGATCAGGTCGCGCGCCGCCGCCGGAACCGGGTGGAAATGGTGCGTCAGGCCGACCGTCAGCAGCCGGCCGGCACTCTGGGCGGCGGCAAGCATGCGGTCGCACTCCGCAACGGACATGGCCATCGGCTTCTCCACCAGGACGTGCTTGCCGGCCTGAAGGGCCTGGATGGCGGCGTCGGCGTGCAGCCGGTGCGGCAAGGCGAGGACGACGAGATCGACATCAGCACGTCGGAGGAGCGCGTCGAGACTGGTCTCGCCGGCACAGTCGTATTGCTGGGCAAATGATGCGCGACGGGTATCATCCACGTCGGCAATGGCCTGCAGGGTCACGCCATCGACCTGCTGGGCCGCGTGCGCATGGCTGCCGGCAACCCGTCCCGCTCCAACGATGCCCAGTCCAAGTGTTTCCGTCATTGCTGCATGCTCCTCCAAACCGTTCGCACATCGCCTGGCCGCGCAATTGGTCAGCGCGCACCGGCCGTTCTCGTGTCGCCGTCCCTGCCAGTATCCTATGCCGTAGCCAACCGTACCTCCGCCCCGCCGCGCTCTGCGGAGGTATTGGCTGCCTCCTGGAAGGCGATAGGCTCCAGCAACTCCGCCATCGTCAACGGCGCTTCTCCCGTCAGGAACATGCCGACGATGCGTTGGAGCAACTCACGATAGATGACGGTCGTGTCCACTGCCGTGACGACGGTGCGCTTGGCGCAAAAGGCGGCGAAGCCGTACGAGGAGGCGCCCTGGCGCATTGCCCGAGCCGTCGCCAGCCGCCCGTCCTGCCAGCGGCCCGTAGCTACGTGTGCCCCTGCTGTGGCGATGCACTGCACCGTCTCACAGCCCGTGCCCATGAGCGTGTAGAGCATCTCCACCGCGTGGATGCCGTAGTGGAACCAGCCCGGATTCCGCGGATGAAGTGCGCCCGGGCCGTACACGTCACAGCCAAAAACGGCGCCCAGACCAGCACTATCCTGGCGGATCTGCTGCACTTGCGGCGCATAGCGCAAGCCGGAGGCGCTGAAAAGTGGCAGCTTGCGCGCCTCGGCCATCTCGATCAGCTGACGGGCCTCCGCCACTGAGCAGGTGAACGGCTTGTCCACGTAGGTCGGCAGCCCGGCCTCGAGGAAGGGCAACGCCCGCTCCAGATGGACGGAACCATCGACACTCTCGATGAGAACGCCATCGATCGCACCAAGCAAGGCCTTGGGGTCCTCGACGATCTGGACCCCCCAGCCGCGCAGGCGCTCCACGAAGCCGGGGATGCGCTCGGGGGAAAGTTGCGACGTGCCCGGAACCGCCATCACCACCCGCGCCCCGTCGACCCATTGATCCTCGGGGCCGTCCACATGATTAAGCCGCGCGGTGAATGCCACGACGTGGCTGGTATCACAATCCACAATGCCGAGACGAAACACGGATACCCTCCAGGAACGCCAGCCTCCGGCAAGCAGCGCCGCCGGACTAAGCGATGGTAGCATACCGCGTGTCGTGTTCTGAGCGGGGCCGGCGTGAGTAGGCTAGAATCCAATGACGGTGCCGGGATAGTGGTCGTAGCTGTTGTGGCACACGAGCACGCCGTGCGTACGGCGATCGGCGCGATCCAGGAGGCGAAAGGAGCAAGCAATGGCACTGCGTGCGGCGCAACTTGCCGCGTATCGGGAGCAGGGGTTTCTCGCGATCGAGGGCCTCATTCCAGCCGACCGAGTGGCCGGCATGCGCCGGAGGATCGAAGCGCTGGCGACCCAAATCGACAGTGCCGAGGCGCGCCGCGTTGGGGGACAACTGGAGCAAAGCGCCGCCACTTCAGGAACAATGGTCGCTCCCTCGACTGCTGTGCGAAAGTTTGACAATCTGACACGCCACGAGCCGACTTTCCTCGACCATGCCCGCTTCCCGGCGCTCGTGGATGTGGTGGCGGAACTGATCGGCACACCGCTCAGCCTGTATGTCGATCAAGCAATGCTGAAACCGCCGCGCTACGGTTCGGAGAAGCCACCGCATCAGGACAATGCCTACTTCCAGATCGACCCGCCGGAGGCCGGAGTCACCGCCTGGTGTGCGCTGGACGACGCCTCCCTGGAGAACGGCTGCATGGAGTACATTCCCGGCTCCCAGCAACTGGGGTTGCTGCGCCACGACGGCATCGCCGGCACGCCGCATCTGGTACCTCAGGAGGAACTGGGCGCGTTCATCCCTGTACCGGTGCCGGCCGGTTCCGTCGTGTTCCACCACTTTCTCACCTTGCACCGCTCCAAGCCCAATCACTCGGATACCTGGCGGCGTGCTTTCATTTGTCACTACGTCCGATCAGACGCGCGCATGCCGAAGCGTCGACCGGACTCCCCGCCGCTCCTCCAGGTTCGCTAGCCGGTGGCGCCCCTTGACGGGTCGGCGGGAATAGTCTACACTGCGGCTACTTCCTCGGCGTGGCTTGACCCACCAGGCGGATACAACACCCGCCTCGCGGGGCCTGGTGGGCCGCGGAAGGCGGTCTTGTTGCTCCGTTGTTTGACCAGTACGAGAAAGGCAGGCTTGGCGTGATCTATCCACTGTCCCGACGCGCCGTACTGCGCGCGACCCTTACAACCGCAGGTGGTATGGTCGGAACCGCCCTCCTGGCGGCCTGCGGAGGTGGCGCCCCCGTCAGTGTGGCGTTGTCCTCAGCCGCCGTCACCGCTACGGCGTCGGCGCCACCCGCGGTGACGAGCGTCGCCACGACTGCCAGCGCCCAAACCAGCAGCGCCGCCGTGACGGCCTCCAGTCCCGCCAGCGCGGCGGCCGCGCCGGCTGCCGCCAACGGCCAGCTCCTCTTACTGCTGGAGGCCGACGACAACCAACGCAAGGTCTGGCAACAGGTCGTCGACGCCTTCCATCAGGCCGGCCACAAGCCTTCGGTCGAGCTCTCCAACCCGAGCGATATCTACACGAAGTTCGACACCATGGTGGCCGGCAACGCCGGACCGGACCTCTTTGCCGGTTTCGAGACGAAGCAACTGCCGCACTATGCCGGCGCCGGCGCGGCCCTCAACATGGACCCGTATATGGCTCGGTCGACGACGATCAAGCCGGCCAGCTTCTTCGCCTATACCTGGTCGAAGCACGTGATCAACGGCCACCTCTCGGCGATGCCCACCAACAACGCCATGCTGGCCCTCTTCTATAACGTGGACTTGTTCAAAGAGGCGGGCGTGGCCCCGCCGCCCAAGCAATGGGGAGCCAAAGGCTGGGATACTGCCGCCTTCCTGGACACCGCCCATAAGCTGACCAAGACCAGCGGCGGCAAACAGCAGTGGTTCAGCAGTTGGAGCACCTGGTGGGTCTATGTGCTGCCCTGGGTGTGGGCGAACGGCGGCCACCTCTTCGACGCCACCATCAATAAAGTGCTGGTCGATACGCCCGAAGTGGTCTCCACCTTTCAATGGCTGGCCGACCTGACCTGGAAGGAACACGTTCAACCGACGCCCGCCGAAGCAAAGACGGCTAAACCCTCCTTCGTCAACGGCACCCTGGCTATCCAGGGCACCACCGAGAATTCGGCGCCGGGCTACCTCCAGACGATCAAGAGTTTCCAGTGGGATGTCGCGGTGATGCCGACCGGCACTGCCGGCGTCTGGACCCGCGACCCATCCAACTCCGCCATCGCCTGGTCCGGCACGAAGCAACCGGACGCGACCTGGGAGTTGGCGGAATACATGGGTGGCGATGAAGCGCAGCTCGTCATTGGCCTGGGTGGCAACGGCGTTCCGGCCCGTATCTCTGCCGCCCGGTCGCCGAAGTTCCTGAAGCAACCCAACGGCGTGGACTGGCAGGTCTTTGTGGACGGCATCGACCACGAGGGTATCCAGCCGATCACCGACAATTTCCCCGTCGTCGACAGCACGATCGGCAAGCAGACCGCCCCACTGTGGGCCAACCAGCAGACCGCCCAGCAGGTGATGACGACGCTGAAGCCCCTGCTTGAGCAGCTCTTGACAACGGCGAAGTTCCGGCGCGACCGCACCAGTTTCTGGCAAGACCACGGTTGGGCGACCACCACGGGCTGAGGGACGCGCCGCAACGCCACTCGAAGTCAGTCTCGCCGGTGTGGATGATGTGCAACAGATCCTATCAGGCCCGGTCGCACTTGTATTGCCGGGGCACAAGAACCGTCGGCCATCCAGGCGGTCATCGCTCGACGGCCAGCTATACTTTGGGCAGCCAAAAGGGTCCACAGCGCGAGCGATTCGGGGGTGCAGCGATGGCGGTCTTGGCGCGACTCAGCCGGCGAGGCGGAAGCACGGTTGGACGTCGAGCGCCGGGCAGTAACGGAGGCAGCGCGAGCGGAGGCGGAAGCAGCACGCGCGCAGGTCGCTGAAGACGAGGTAGCGCGGCTTCGGGACGAGTTGCGCCGCTTACGCGGCGAGCAAGCATAGCCTGGGCGGAGGATTGCTCGGCCCAGGCACCCGCCCGCATCCCCCTCCGAGGGACCCAGCAGCCGTGCTGGTCACGGTGGCGCGGCTCCTTCAGCAAGCAGACCGGGGGCGTATCGTTGCAGACATCGCTCCGCCACATAGCGAAAATAACTCCCCGCCGGTCAGCAGATCGGTATCGGTGGCTTGAGGTGAGCGCTGCCTGTCTTCAACGGCGCGACTCGAATGCTTTGAGCACGGCGGAAAGTTCGTTCAAGGTGGCGATCTCAGCGTCGGGACGCACGTGGGCGCTGGGTGGCAGGCCGTGGCGATTCAGCCAGACCGTGCGTATGCCCAGCGCCTGGGCGCCGCCCACGTCGTTGGCGAGCGAGTCCCCGACGTGGATGACCTCCCGCACCGCCACGCCAGCGGTGGCCAGGACGATCTCGTAGAACTGCCGGTCCGGCTTTTGGACCCCGTGATTCTGCGCGAAGACGGTGAAGGCGAAGCGGTTGCCAAGTCCGGAGCGTTCCGGGTAGCTGTTGCCGTTGGAGACCAGGCCGAGTCGGTAGCGGCTGCCGAGCGTATCGAGGGTCGGCATGACGTCCGGGTACAGCGCGACCTCACCGAAGCGGCACGCGAGGTAGATGTCCAGGAGGTGGGCGGCGAGGGCCGGATCGGGCCGTCCGATCTGCTCCAGTGTGCGCGTGAAAGCAGCCAGACGCACCTGCTCCATCGTCAGGCGCTGGCCCCGCAGATCCGCCGCGACCAGGTCGCGCGTCAGCCGCAAATCCTCGACGGTCAGGGCGGCGGTGCACTCATCCGGTACCAGCCGCTGCAACTCGGAGAGAGTAGCAGCGAGGGCAGCCGCCATCAGCCGCTGGAAATCGCACAGCGTGCCGTCGGCATCGAAGGTCACGACCGCCGCCACCCGCTGTCCTTCGCCATCATGTCCCCTACCCTTGTTAGGATAACGGGAGGAGCGCCCTGCCCACCCGACAGGCACGCCTGGTAGGCAAGACGACGATTGGTTCAGACAAAGGGAGCGTATGCATCTGTATCTCGTTCGCCATGGCGAGTGCCACAGCGAATCTTCCCCAGGCGTCTTCACGCCGGATGGCGAGTTGTCGGCCCTGGGCGAGCGGCAGGCGTGCCTGGCTGCTGAGCGCCTGACCGCTGTATCCGCCGGTAGGCGTAGAGTTGCTCAGCTTGAACGACCGCTCGCATCTGCCATCTGCAGGGATAGGCAACATCCTCGCCGCACGAGCAAAGACAGCACCCGACCTCCAGCTAACTTCGCCGCCCGATATAGGGGTCGCACACGACCGCCATCGGCACAGGCAAGCAGCGTCTCGACCGCATCCGCCTCAGCCGTCATCACGGACCGCCTGCATCACCCGTGTCCTGCCGAAGCTGCCTGAACGCTCCCGCCATCCTTGCGCAAGAGGTACGCCACCGGCAACAGCTTACCGAGCATGATGAACGGGAGCCAGAGCGCGTCGGCCAACGCCTGCTCGTACAGCACCTTACCATATATCTGGACGAAGTAGTCCCGCTTACGGAGCAGCCGGCAGGCATACAATCCGTGGCGGGAACTGTGCTCGCCGTGTTCAATCTCGTACTCCCGTACCTCCCCGCCAATCACGTCTTTCTTCTCGATTCGGAAGCCCGCGGTAGTACCCCACCAAAGCGTGGTGAGGAG
>DHIZ01000060.1 GCA_002404055.1 Chloroflexi bacterium UBA4733 | reverse complement strand
GGTCGCCAGGAGGAAGGAGAAGCGCGCCGCCTCCTGGTGCCGGAGGCCGGCGAGAAGGCCGCCGCCCATCGTCACGCCCGACCGGGAGATGCCCGGGAAGAGCGCCAGCACCTGGCAGAGCCCGACCAGCCCGGCGGTGCGGTAGCTCAGGCTGCCGACCTCGGCGAACTCCCCCTCCTGCTCGGCGCGCTCTCTGCCCTCGAGCCGTGCCCTGCGCTCGGCGCGGCGCCGGAGCAGCTCGGAGCCGAGCAGCAGGCCGCCGTTGACGACCAGGAAGCCCGCCGCCGCGCGGGGGTTGGCGAAGAGACCCTGGAACTGCTTCTGGAAGAAGACGCCGACCAGGCCGGTCGGGACCGTGCCCACCACCAGCAGCAGCGCCAGCCGCTCGTCGGCGGACTCGATCCGTCCCCTCACGGCGGCGGTGAAGAAGCCGCGGACGATCCTCAGCCAATCCTGCCAATAGAGGATGAGAAGCGCGCCGGCGGTGCCCAGGTGGAGAAGCACGAGGAAGGGCAGGAAGGTGGGGTCCGACTGCCGGTAGCTCCAGTGAAGCAGGGTCGGGATGATCACCGCGTGGCCGAGCGAGGAAACGGGGAACAGCTCGGTCGCTCCCTGGAGGAGGCCGAGGAAAGCCGCCTGCCAGACGGTCATCCGCCGGCCGGGGTCGCCGCCGGGCTGGGCGCGGCCGGGGTCAGGAAGGCGACCAGGCCCTGCTCGAGGCCGCCGGCGATCGCCTTCTGGCCGGCGGAGCTGCCGGCGACCTGCGCCTCCACCGGATCGGTGACGAAGAAGGGCTCCACCAGGGCTCCCGGCATCTGGCTCGGGTGGTCGTTCCAGCCCGCCTTGGCAGGCCCCAGCTCCATCAACCGGCCGTAGGCGTCGGCGGCGGCCGTGAGCCCGGTGTGGCCGGTGTCCGCGTCGGAGAGGACGCCCCTGTCGTAGACCTGCCAGCCCGACCGGCCGAAGCTGGCCATCAGACCGCCGTGGAGAAGGTTCGCGAGCTGGAGGTTGGCGGCCGCGAAGTCGCGGGCGTCGTCGTAGAAGGTCTCGGCGCCGCTCGCGCTGGGGTCGTCGAAGGCGTTGAAGTGGATGGCCACCATGGCATCGGCCTTGGCCGTGTTGCCGCACGCGATCCGGGCGATGGTGTCGATGTGGACGCCGCTGTTGGTGACCACGCCGTTGACGACTTGGCTGTCCGCGAGCTTCGCCACCGACGTGTCGGCGACCCGCGAGAGGATGACGTGGAAGCCGTCCGCGCGGAGCATGTCCTTCAGCTGCAGGCCCACCGCCAGCGTCAGCGTGTCCTCGGCCAGGCCATTGCCCACCGCGCCGGGGTCGGGGCCGCCGTGGCCGGGGTCGACGTAGATCGTGCGATGCCGATCGGCGCCGGTGGGATCGAACTGGACGCAGGTGCCGGCGACGAGACCGGCGGGCAGGTCGGGGCTCTTCACCTGGAGGACGCGAGAGCCGGGACGCGGCTGGGCAGCCGGAGCCCCGGGCTTGACGCCGGCCCCCACTGCCTGGAGCGCAGCAGCGGTCCCGTTCGCAACCGTATCTGTGCGCCAGTCCAGCAGGGTATGAACGGACACCGTCGCTGCGAGGACGGCGACGACGCCGAGGGCGAGGCCGATAAGACGGCCGGAGGCGGCTCTCCGGCGCCGGCGGCGGCGATCGGCTATGGCGTGAACCTCTTTTGGGACGACATGCTGGGACGGGTTCCAACCGCCATTCTGCATTGTTTGACCGACTCCTGACCGCCCGCCCACGATCTGGTGGAAGGGGCTGGCGCCCAGGCCGTAGAGCAAGCCTCAGAATTTGCGCCCGTGGCGACCTTCGGGCTGGTGCACGGCGCTTGGCACGGAGCCTGGTGCTGGGAGACCTTGATTCCGGAGCTTCGAGCTCGCGGCCACACGGCGATCGCGATGGATCTGCCCTCAGATCAGCGCGCCGCGACGTTCGACGATTACGCGGCGGCGGTCGCTGCCTCGCTCCCGCCAACCCCTGACCTCGTGCTGGTCGGCCATTCGTTGGCCGGGATGGTCATCCCGCTAGTCGCGCTTCGGCGACCGGTCCGGCTGCTCGTGTTTCTCGGCGCGCTGATTCCTGATCGGCAGGGCGACCCAACGGATCGCGACGGTCCACCACAGCACCTCGAAGGCACGTTTGACGGCCTGGCGCACCACGAAGACGGTTCGCATTCATGGCCGAACCTGCAAGCTGCCAGGCGAATCCTCTACCAGGATTGCTCGAGAGAGGTGGCGGCGTCCGCGTTCGCCAGGCTGCGGCGGCAGCAGGTCGCACTCTGGGAGAGCTGGCAGCCCATGGTCCGCTGGCCTGACGTCCCGGTCGCCTCAGTCCACTGCCAGGACGATCGCGCCGTCAACCCCAGCTGGTCGAGGTGGACAGCCCCGCTTCGTCTGGGAGTCGAAAGTGTCGAGTTGCCGGGTGGGCATTCGCCGATGCTCTCGCGTCCAGCCCTCCTGGCCGAGACCGTGGCGTCCATCGCCGATGCTGCGGCCTTGCGCGCTGGTTGTTGATTCGGTGAATATTTCTGGATGATCGTGCCGCCTCCGGTGGTCGGCAAGAGGCTCGCGTTGGCCGAAGGGTCTTCCCCCTTCGGCCCATTGATGCTCGGCTTCTGGAATTGGATTGTGGCAGCCGCCGTGGTGCTCATTCGACGAACCCCGCGCCAGCGTTCGTCACAGCCAGAGTCCGCCTGACTATGCGGCGACCCGCCACGATCGCCGGCGCTGGCGCTCTCGCGTTCAGCGTGCTGTTTTTTACCGCCTCGACCTTGGTCAACAGCCCAGGGGGCGGTTATACGGAATCAACCGTGACCCAGTACCTCGCAGCCGACCACCTTCCGGTCGTGCTGGCGGCACTTTGCATGGCACAGTTGGGTGTCGTCGGGCTGCTGTGCCTGCTCAGCTACCTTCGCGAGCTGATGGGGATGGGCGCTGACGACCAGCAACTTGGGA
This sequence comes from Chloroflexi bacterium UBA4733, assembly GCA_002404055.1. The sequence goes on along the minus strand of DHIZ01000060.1, from coordinate 384 downwards.
ACGTCTTCTGGGGCACCGGAGTGGCATCGGCCGCGTGCTTCGCCGTCGGCTGGGGCTTTGTCGCGGGGCAACCGCTCGCTCACGCGGAGGCGGGAACCGCGCTCGCCGTGCCGCCGACTATTACGCACCTGATCTCTGAAACGGGCGGGTCGGTGATGATCTTCGGTTCTGGAGCAATGCTCCTGGGATTGGCCCTCGCGATTCTCTTTCTCAAGCCCGCAGCCTTGCCAACGTGGCTGCGATGGCTGACGCTCGTCGCCGCGATCGCCGCCTTTGCCGGTTTGGCCTTCTTCCCCTTCATCCTGGTCCTGCTGTGGGCCGTGGTCGTCGGCGTATGGCTGTTGATCGGCGCCAGCAGGCGGCCGACGAGCAGAGCATAAGGAC
>DHIZ01000061.1 GCA_002404055.1 Chloroflexi bacterium UBA4733 | reverse complement strand
ATCAACGCCTACCAGTATAAGGACGGAGCGGTCGGTGTCAACGGTCGGCCATCGTGTCGGAATGTGCTTCGCCATGCTGGTTTCGTCTCTTGTCACGCAAGACCGGCGAGCCGGTCGGCAATTGGGCCGGCCACCTCTTCCTGTCCATGGCCATGTAAAAGTATCCACTGGTGGCCAAGAAAAGTCCCAGCCTCTCGTATGACGGAAGGGCGGATCAACCGGCTCAAGCTACGTCCGAAGGCTTCGGCGCAAGACCAGCCGGTTGGCGCTAGTCGAGTCCGTGTGGGACATTGCCGGTGATCAGGATGTGCTCGGTCCGGCGGTCATCCCGGCGTAGGAGCGCCATCCGTCGCGCCATCGCTACTCCTCATACACCGTCACGCCAGATTGGTGGCGCTGCACGTAGTCCCAATCAATGGCAACACCCAGACCCGGTCCCGCCGGCACCGGGACGTGGCCGCGGGCGTCGATGGCATCAAGCGCGTCGGAGTAGTCACCGGCGTAGACGGGTCGGCGGATCGAGCGCACCTTGGGGTGGACCAGGCCCAGTTCGTAGTAGTTGGTGTTGCGGATGGCGGCCATGCAGTGGCGGTGAGCGGGACCCGGCGCGTGGATCTCCACGTCGAGACCAAAGCCTTCGGCGGCGTGGGCGATCTTCATCACACCGCTGATACCGCAGTCGTAGTCGGGATCGGCGCGCACGTAGTCGGTGGCGTCGGCCACGATCAGGTCGACGTGCGGCTCCAGGCCGCGGGTGTGCTCGCCGATCAGGATCGGCGTCTTGATCAACTGCCGCAGCTTGCGGTGGGCGAACTGGGAGATGCCGCCGTCCTTGCCGGGGTCCTCGTACCAGAAGAAGTGGGCCTCGTCACAGGCGCGGCCCACCCGCAACGTGTCGGCGAAGGTGTCGTACTCGCAGGCCGGGTCGATCATCAGGTCCATGACGTCGCCTACGCGGCGGCGCGTTTCCAGCACGGTCGCGACTTCGCGCTGGATCGACCCGCGCCCCCAGCCATGAATCTTGAAGGCCGGGTAGCCCATGTCGCGGCACTGCAGGGCGAAGTCGGCGAACGCTTCCGGGCTGTCCAGTCCACCGTTCTCGTCGCCGTGGTAGGTACTGGCGTAGCAAGGCAGGCTCGTCTTCCAGCCGCCGAGCAGTTGCCAGATCGGTGCATCGTGCAACTTGCCGGCAATGTCCCACAGCGCGATGTCGACCGGCCCCATACTCATGCGGTCGTGCTTACGCAGGCCGCGCTTGACATCGTTGTAGATCAACTCGCGCTCCAGCGGGTTGCGACCGAGCAGATAGCGGGCCCACATCCCCAACTGGGCATAGGAGGCGGCATCGCCGCCGGCGTACTCGCCGGTCACCCCGATGTCCGTCTCGATCTTCAGAACGTGACCGCGCCCATCCCGGCGCGCCCCGGCCTGGTACACGGCGTTGAACCCGTTGTAGTCGACGCCGAGGTCTTGCACCTCGGTCCTGTACTGGTAGACGCTCACGCGGCGTATCGTGGGTAGACGGACCATCAAACAAACCTCCTCAGTAGGCAGAGTGTACGAAGGAAACGGCCCTTATGCAAAGGCTACCGTGTCTTGCGCCGTCCGCCGGTCTGGCGACGCCTGGGTACCTGGTAGCGCTCCAGAATCTCGTAGAGCGTCGAACGCGGCACGTCGTAGCGCTGGACGATCATGGCGTAGGGCACCCCGGCGCGGTAGTCGGCGATGATCTGGCGATCGAGGTCGGCAAACTGGCGGGCGGTCCGCTCGCCAGGCGGCAGGGCAGCCTGGCCATAGTGTTGCCGGACGGACGTCACCTGACTTGGCGATAGCCCCACGGCCGCCGCCGTCTCGCCGTCGGTCAGTCCGGTGTTGAGCTTGGCGAGGATCTCCCGCTCCAGCGCCGGCGAGATGCCCGTGCGTGGCCCCCAGCGCCGCGTGCCGGCAGCGGGATCGGCACAGGCGATCATCTCCTGGTATTCAGCAACCGACGCCGCCAACCGTCCGGCCAGCAGCCGAACATGCACGAGACGAACGGGCGTGCGTCCGTGCTCCAACTCGCTGATGAGCGAACGTGGCAGCTTCGTTGCCGTGGCCAGTTCCTGCTGCGTGAGCCGGGTACGCTGCCTGGCCGCGCGCAACAGGTCGGCAAAGGCAGGCGTCGTAGGCGCCGGGTGCTCCGTCATCGTTTCGTATTCCCTACAGCGCGACGGCGACCATACCCCGCGCTCGCCGAACATCGTAGCAGCAGATTCGTGCCCAAAGACCTGGCGGCAATCTTTCATGCTGGTCCGGTACCCTTTGTGGCCAGGGGCCACGGCCGGCCAGGGGGTTATCGCTCGACGGCCAGCTATACTGCGGCAGCCGGAGGGTCCACAGCGCGAACGATTCGGGGGTGCAGCGATGGTGGTCTTGGCGCGACTCGGCGAGTAAACTTCATCACGTTCGGGTAGAGAGCCAACCGCGGGTGTTCGCGTCGGCATGATCCGGCCGATATGGAGAGGGGGAAAGCCTTGTCGAGGGATGAGTCCTTGCTACTGCCCTGCCGGCGCCAGTCGCTGGGTCGGACGAGCAAAGGGTATCGCCGTTGGCAAACGGAGACGCGGGAGACGCCCTGGTCGACCTCGGCTACCGCCCTGCTGTTATGCGACGTGTGGAACCGCCACACCTGCCCGGCGGCGGAGGTGCGGCTGGAGCGGCTGGTGCCGCGGATGGCGCAGGTCGTGACGGCCTTGCGCGCCAGAGGCATGCAAATCGTCCACGCCCCTTCCGACACGATGGCTTTCTACGCCGGTTCCGCCGCGCGGGAACGGGTGCTTGCCGCGCCCAAGGTTGAGCCGCCAGTGGAGAGCGCTCACGACGATCCGCCCCTTCCCGTTGACGCCACCGGCGGCGGGTGCGATGCCGACCGGGAGGAGCCCCACCCACCCTGGCCCTGGACGCGCGAGCACCCGGGCATCAGCATTGATGAGACGGCAGACGTGATCTCCGACAACGGGCGCGACCTCTACGCCTATTACCAGCAGCGCGGCATCCGGCACGTTCTGATCATGGGTGTCCACACCAACATGTGCGTGCTCAACCGCACGTTTGCTATCAAGCAGCTCGTGCGCTGGGGCGTCGAGGTCGCCCTCATCCGCGATCTCACGGATGCAATGTACGACCCGGCGTGCTCCCCGTACGTGAGTCATGCGGAGGGGGTCCGCCTGATCGTGGAGTACATCGAGAAGTTCTGGTGTCCGACGGTGACCAGCGCCGAGGTCCTGAGCGCCGATGGGTAGCGTCCCGCATCTCCCGGCCTTTATCGAAACGGGAGAGGTCGTGCTGATCGACTGGGAAGGCTCCGGGGTCGGTCCGGCGATTATCGACCTGGGCTTCTTGCTGATGTCCTGCGCGAGCCCGTTTGCCGATGGGCTGGGACGACGGCACGGCGACGCTCCCCTGGCAGTCGCCAGCGCACCCGCCCAGGCTACGCTTGCTCGCCGTGTAAGCGGCGCAACTCGTCCCGAAGCCGCTCTACCTCGTCCTCAGCGGCCTCCGCTCGCGCTGCTTCTGCCTCCGCTCGCGTTGCCTCCGCTATGGCCCGGCGCTCGGCGTCCGCTCGCGCTCGCGCTTCCGTTTCCGCCCGGTCCGTCTCGTCGTCCGCCCGGCGGCGCTCGCTGATCGCCACTTCGGCCGGCGTTGGCAGGCGGCGTCCTGCAGCATCCACGGCCCGCAGCCACAGCCCTTGTTCGACGTAGAGGCCCAACCCACCTAGCGCCCGACTCCAGAGCACCCCGCTCACGTCCACCTGCCAGGCGACGAAGGCGCCCACCGCATCTCGTCGCCAACCGAGCAGCTTCGGCCCATCCGTGCGCTCCGGCGCGAACAGGACGTATTCGGTCACGCCCATGGAGCCATAGATGCGCGGTTTATCGCCCAAATCCCGTTTCCAACTCTTTCCGGAAGACACCTCCAGCACGAACTCGGGCGCTTTCCCTTCCGCTGGGACGCTCCAGGAGGTACGCAGCCAGTCCGCCGCTTCGGCCACCAGCAGGTCCGGCGCCGCATCCAGGGTGCGGTCGCCCATCGGGCGGGGCGTCGTGATCAGCAGGTAGGAGGCGACGTACCAGGGCAGGTGGTGCTGTTCGGCATGCAGGAGCAGGATAGGTTTGAGCAGGTCCACGCCCCGGACCTGGAGGTCGGCCATCACCATCCAGGGAGAATCCTCCTCGTCGTTCTCCACGGCCATCAAGAACAAGTCAAGCTCGCTGAGCTGCGACAAGACTGCCATCGCTGTACCCTCCCGATCGCTTGCGCTCTGGACTCGCCGGCTGCCCAAAGTATAGCTGGCCGTCAAACGGAGCGACTCGCCTTATCTGGAGTGATTGCCCACGCTCATTGCTTCTGCTCCAGTCCCGCCTCAATTACATCCCAGCGTTGAAAGCAGCGCGCACTTGCTTCTTCACCAAACGCGGAAAATTGTTCGCCGCCAGGGAGCCGCAACAGCGACTCCGGGAGTTGTTGGGGGCGCCAATGCGTCTCCAGCGAGATGCAGCCGGCATAGCCATCGGCGAGCAGCGCCTGCAACTGGCCGGCGATGGCGAGATCCCCATCGCCCAGCAGCACGCTCGTCGCCCGCCCATCGGGCTGGATTTTGAGGTCTTTGATGTGGACGTGCGGGCAGAGGCCCCGGACATGGGCGTAGCCATCCGGAAAGGCCGGCTCAGCCACGGTATTGCCCGGATCCCAGATGCCCCGCACTTCCGGCACGTCGAGGAGCCGGAGGAAGCCTCCCAACTCGGCGCCGGTGCCCACGTAGCAAGAAGGCTCATTTTCGATGCAGAGCACGACGCCGTTTTGGCGGGCAATGTCGATCGGTTGTTGGTAGGCTTCCAGGATAGGATCCCAGTTTGCCAGCGGCGCCTTGCGCCAGAACGTGAACACGCGCAGCAGCGGCGTCCCCAGCGCGTGCGCGACATTGATGCTGCGGCGGAGGATCGCCAGGTGCTCCTGATACTGGGTGGCATCGCCGAGGTCACACTTGAAGAAGGGAGTGGCCACGGCGGGTACGCTCAGACCTTCTTCATCTAGTCGCCCTTTCAACTGCTGCACCTGGCTCGCGTTGAGGCGGTCCACCGGCGTATTCCAGATCGTACGGATCTCCGCGCCCGTCACCTGAAAGCGCTGCATGAGTCGAATCACGACTTCCAGGTCTTGAGACACTTCGTCGGTAATGACCCCTCGCGTATACATCGCTGTACCCCTCCATCTTCGTCGTTCCACCGGTTACCGAGCCGTGATGTAGTATAGGCATGGTCCGATGGCTCGTTATCGAAGTGGGCAAGGACCGAAGGAGGCATAGTAGTGAGCCAGATTGCAGATGGGGGCGAGCGGCGGTTGCGTATCCTGGCCATCGGCGCCCACCCTGATGACAACGAGTTAAAAGTTGGCGGCACTGCCGCCCTCTGGTCCCAGGCCGGGCACACTGTCCACTTTGTCTCCTTGACCAATGGGGCGACGGGCCATCACGAGATCGGCGGCATCGAACTGGCCCGGCGTCGGGCGGCGGAAGCGCAGGCGGCAGCGGCCGTGATTGGTATCACGGCGCAGGTGCTGGACACCATGAGTGGCCAGCTTGATGCCTCGCTGGATCGCCGCCGCGAGGTGATCCGGCTCATTCGCAACTTTCAGCCCGACCTGATCCTTGGTCCCCGTCCCTGGGACTACCATCCAGATCATCGCTATACTGCCGTCCTGATTCAGGACGCGGCCTACGTGGTGACGGTGCCGAACAACGAACCACTCACCCCGCATTTAGCAAGCAATCCCCACATCATGTACGTCTCCGATAGCTTTCGGAAGCCCTGCCCCTTCACACCGGACATCGTCATCGACATTGACGCCACGGTCGAGCAGAAGATGGAAATGGCGCACCGGCACACCTCGCAGATGTATGAGTGGCTGCCGTTCAATACGGGCGTCCTGGGCGAGGTCCCGCCGGCGAGCGACGAGGCGGGTCGGCGGCATTGGTTGAGCGAACGTCGCCTGCCGGGCTTCGCGGCGGAGGCCGACCGCTATCGCGACCTCCTGGTACGTTGGTATGGGCCGGAGCGCGGCCAACGGGTGCGTTACGCCGAAGCCTTCGAGGCCTGCGAATACGGGGCGCCACTCCCGCAGCAGACGTTGCGTCGGCTTTTTCCGTTCGTGGGAGCCTGACGACCGGAGGGTGGTGAGCGCGTACACCGGCGCAGCGGGCCACTCCCGGTTGAAGCAGAGTTGAGCGCAAGCGCCTGGCAGGGTGCTGTCACCTGGTAGGATACGGCGCGAACGGTATCGCCAAGGAGAGGATCCCATCCCTTGAACACGCCACCGGAGGATGCTACCCGCGTTTCTGCCTCGCGTTTGCAACAGGGTGTCGTCGCGCTGCTGACGGCGGCCGGGCTGGAGGCGAGCAAGGCCGAGCTGCTGGCGGGCCTCCTCGTTGCCAACGACCTGCGCGGCGTCGTGAGTCACGGCAGCCGCCAGGCGGCAACCTATGCCGGCCTGATCGCGGAGGGCACACTCAACGGTCACCCGCAGGTGTACTGCGTTGCTGAGCAGGATGCAACGGCAACCTTTGACGGCGACGGCGGACTCGGCTACTTCCCTGCTTACGAAGCGGCACAGTGGGTGATCGAGCCTGCCCGGCGCTACGGCGTGGCGGTTGCCCTCACCCGCAACCACGGGCACTTCGGCGCTGCCGGCATCTACTCGCGGATGGTCGTGGCGGCGGGCCTCATCGCCTTTGTCACGTCCGGCCACCAGTTGCAGCTCACGGCGGGACAATCAGTTCGGGCGGCGGCCGGTGGATCACCGATGAGCTTCGGCGTGCCTGCCGGCAAAGAACCGCCGCTGCTGCTCGACTTCGGCGCCATGCATGATCTTTACGACGGATCACCCTTTGTGCCGGCGCTCTTCGCGCTGGCGCCTGGGCTGGTGCTACGCAATCTGGGCCTCGGCATGGTCTGCCAGGTGCTCGGCGGTTTCCTGGCCGGCGTACCGGTGGAGGAGGAACGCGCCGTCAAGCGCTACCAGGGCGCCAACCAGGGATCATTGATCATCGCCCTCGACCCCGGCCGGTTCTTACCAGTCGAGCAGTTCACAGCGGAACTGGATCGCTACCACGCTCTGGTCCACCAACTCACGCCCTTTTCACCATCAATGGCGGCGGTGCTGCCCGGGACGCTGGAGGCGCAACGGGAACAGCAGTACGCCATCAACGGCATCCCCATCGGCTCGGCCCACCGGCAAGCCCTGGAAGAAGCTGCCCGCCGCTTCGGCGTCGCCAGCCCGTTCATGGAGGGATGAGCGACCGCCTTCGCCGCCATGGTCCTCACAAGGCCAGCATCGTTCGAGAGTATCGCGCGCCGGGCGATCCAGCCCTGGTCTTCATCGCGTGCTGTTGACATCCTATTCCTATGTTGGCATACTGGAAATATGCGGACGTCAGCATAGACGAGGTGCTCATGTGAAGCCGGTCGTCTGGATCGGCGCGAGTCGTGAGGACTTGCGGGAGTTCCCAGACGATATCCAAGACGCGGTAGGCTATGCCCTCTACGTTGCGCAGTTAGGCGGCAAGCCTTCGGACGCGAAACCGCTCATGGCTACCACGGCGCCGGCGTCCTGGAGCTCATTGAGGACTTCGATGGCGATACCTACCGGGTTGTCTACACGGTGCGCTTCGCCGAAGCAGTCTATGTCTTGCACTGCTTTCAGAAAAAGTCCACTCGTGGCATCGCAACCAGCTGGCACGACATCGACCTGATCGAAGCACGGCTGCGCCGGGCACAAGCGTTTCATCAGCAAGGGAGCAGAGAACATGGAGGATAAGAGGAGATGACGGACCGCCACAAGAGCGAAGCCATTCCCGTAACGGTCGGAAGCGGTAACGTCTTCGCGGACATCGGAGTACCCGACCCAGAGGAAGCGCTGCTCAAAGCACAACTCGCCTATCGGATCAACCAGGTGATCCAGCAGCGCGGACTCACGCAGGTGGCGGCAGCCGAGCGCCTTGGCATCGACCAGCCGAAGGTCTCGGCACTCCGCACGGGACGCTTGCGAGGCTTCTCGGTTGACCGTCTCATCCTGTTTCTGACACGGCTCGGCAATGACGTCGAGATTGTCGTCCGACCGGTGAGCCACGAACATGGGGAGACGCGGGTGAGCGTAGTAGCGTAAGGCGCACCACGCAGCTTGCCGCCAAGGCGCGCAACAACCGACGCAGCGATCGCTGGTCGGTCTGTGTGCGCTCGGCAAGCTCGGCACTTGTGAGCGGTTCTTGCTCCAGCCGATCGTCGGCTGTCCTTCGCCGACTTCCTACCTGGCGGTCGAGGGTCCCCATTCTTGGGCGAGGATGCCGTAGACGGCGGAGTCGCGCCAGCCGCCCCGCAGGCGCGTGGTCTCGCGCAGCCGGCCCTCGTACGTCATCCCGATCTTCTCCAGCACCCGGGCAGAAGCCACATTGCGCGGGTCGCAGGTGGCGAAGATGCGGTGCAGGTCGAGCGTCCCGAAGCCGAAGTTGAGCAGCAGCCGTGCAGCCTCAGTCGCATAGCCTCGGTCCCAGTGATCCGGGTGGAGGAAGTAGCCGAGCTCGCCCTGGCCGTGATCGATACTCCGGACCCAGAGCGCGCCTGTGCCGATGAGGCGGCCGCCATCCGCCAGGGTGATCGCCAGGTGGTACTCCGTCCGCGGCGCGGCCTGCGCGGCGGCAAGCACGTGCTCGACGAAGGCACGCGACTCCGCAGGCGTGTTCGGCTCCCAGGGCTGATAGCGGGCAACCTCCGGCCGGGCGCTGTAGGCATGCACATCCGGCCAATCCTCGACGGTTAGCTCGCGCAACACCAACCGCCGGCCGATGAGTCTGATCACGGCTGCAGCTCGTCTCGCACCACCGCGAAGATGCCGGTCGACCCGGTCATGCGGAAGGCGCCCTTTGCCGCGATCTCCTCGCCGAGGAGTCGCCGGACCGTCTCCAGCGTCTCGCCGACGAGGTACTGGCGGTAGAACGGCCCGGACAGCAGGTAGGCTACCACCGGCTCGACCTCCGGCACGACCGTGGCGCCGGTGAAGCGGTGGACAGTGACGTGGGCGAACCAGCGGGCAAGCTGCTCCTCGCCGTTTTCCAGCGTGAACGTCTTCGGGTGCGTCGTCGGCATGGCCCTGTCCGCCTCTGCCAGTGCTGCGGCATGGATGGCAGGATCGACCCGTCGCAGGAGCGCGCCCAATTCGTCGCCGCCTGCGCCGTTGGTCGCGGCATAGAAGCGGCCACCGGGACGCAGGACGCGCCGCACTTCCGAGAACAACGCGGGCTTGTCGGGGACGTGGTAGACCATGTGATTGGCGATCACGGCATCGAAGCGAGCCGCCGGGAAGGGGAGCGCCTGGGCATCCGCCAGGGTATACCCGAAGCGGCGGCCAACGCCGGCCAGCGTGCGGCGTGCCTCCTGGAGCATGCCGGGAGAGAGGTCGGTCAGCGTGACGGACCAGCCGGGCGGCAGGCGCTCGGCATTCTCCAGCCACAGCTTCCCGGGCCCGCATCCCATCTCCAGGATCTGACAAGCTGACGGCAGCGCGAGATGATCGAATACTCGGCGTTGCCAAGGGTAGTGGTCCTCGTTGTAGCGATAGATCTGGCTACGGGCATCCCGCTGTGGAGCGCAGCGGCGATCACCGCATCAACGTCCAGCGGCACACGCCGGAAGCTCACCTCCAGGCGACCCGCTTCGGCGGCGATGATGGCGTACTCGCTCCACGGCGGCGTTCGCCCGGCCTCGACGGAGAGACCGATACTTGCCCGGGTTGAGCAGCGGGGACCGCCCCACTCGGCGCAGCAGTTGCTCGTGCGTGTGTCCTCCGGCCAGGACTGTCGCGTCCGTGTTGCCGAGCAGGTTGGCCAGTTCCGCTTCCGGCGTGGTCGCCCGCAGTGCATCGCGATTACTCCGGGGCGACCCGTGGAAGCACAGCACCGTCTGACCGTCGCCGAAGGCGATCTCCACAGTGGGTTGGAAGGTCCGCACGAAGGCCAGATCGTCCGCGCTGAGTTGTGCAAGGCACCAGGCGTCAATGGCCAGCCAGCGCCGGGTGGTCTCGTCGTGGCCAACATTGGGTATGAGGTTGTGCAAGGCACCAGGCATCGGCGTTGCCCATGACCACGGGGCAGCCAAGGCGGCGCATGGACGCCAACACCGCTTGCGGCTGCGGGCCCGTGGCAAAAACGTCGCCGAGGCGGATCACCTGATCGATCCGTTGCCGCTCCAGCTCGCGCAGCACCGCCTCCAGCGCCACCGCGTTGCCATGGATGTCCGCCAGCAAGGCAACCCGCGTCACGACATGTATCCTCCCCGGACAAGGGGTATCCTACCGGACAGAGAGGCGCCAAAGCATCTGCGAGGGAGCAGAAAGTATGACCGAGGACGAGGCCGCTGCTACGCTCTGCACACGGAAAGGACGGTTCGACCCATGCCTATCCCGACCTTCTTGACCGAACGGTTGCAGCTTCGGCCCTTTGCGCCAGCAGACGCCGCCCTGGTGCAAGCGCTGGCCGGCGCGCCGGAAGTCGCGGCGACTGCGCTCACCATCCCTCATCCCTATCCCGACGGTGCGGCCGAGACCTGGATCGCGCGCCACATGACTGACGCCGATGACGGAATCCGTCTCACCTGGGCCATCGTGCGTCGCCGCGACGAGACGCTGTTGGGCGCGATCACCTTGGGTCTGGCCGGCCGCCACGGGCGTGGCAGCCTGGGCTACTGGCTGGGCGTTCCCTACTGGAACCAGGGCTACACGACCGAGGCCGCGCGCCGCGTGACCGCCTTCGCGTTCCTTGAATGCGGCTGCTACCGGGTGGAAGCTGGCTGTTTTCCTCGCAACGTCGCCTCCTCGCGCGTGATGGAGAAGTCCGGCCTGCGCTACGAGGGCGTGCTGCGCAGCTACCTGCGCAAAGGCGACCACTTTGAAGACGTTGCCATGTATGCCCTGCTGCGACCGGAGTTCACCGGCTAACTGGCGGCCGCGCTACATCGAACCCTGCTGCGCCGCTGGCCCGAGCCCGTTCCACGGCAGGAGCGGCCCGTCGACGGTGGCTTACAGCCAGGGATCCAAGCGGCGCCCTACATACACAGGAAAGGACCAAGACATGACCGATTCAAGCGATTTCCAGACGCTGACACTCGAAGCGCGCTATACCTCCACGCCGCAGAGCAGGCAGTTCGAGCGGGAACTGGACCAGAGCCAGCAGCCGCGCGGCCTGGACATGCTGTTCGACATGGTGGACGAACTCAACCTTGGTCTGGGCAGCACGATCCTCGATGTCGGCTCCGGCACGGGCTGGGCGGCCTGCCGGCTCGCTCAACGCACGCCGGCCCAGATCCTGGCCATTGATGTCGTGCCGAGCCTCCTCGCCACCACGAGGAAGGCCGTCCAAGAGGCGAGCCTGGAACAACGTATCACCGTTCGGGCGGCTTCGATCCTCGATATCCCGGTGGAGTCCGGCAGCATCGACCTCGTGTGGTGCCGGGACATGCTCGGCGATGGGTTCCCTATCCCACCGGCGCTGCGGGAGTGCTACCGTGTCCTGCGGTCAGGCGGGGCGATGCTGGTGTACAAGACCTTTGCGGGCGAGTTGCTGGAACCGCGCGAGGCGGCGCGGCTGCTGCGGGGACTGGGCGCCGCGCCGGAGGACGTGGCAACGGACATCGAGTAGATGTCGGTAGCATATGCCGAACAGTCCTTCGCCGACGCGGGCTTGGTAGCACCACAGTAAACCGTGGT
>DHIZ01000164.1:15102-84214 GCA_002404055.1 Chloroflexi bacterium UBA4733 | reverse complement strand
CGCGAAAACTTGTGGCGCACTTTCTCGCCTGCTCCGGTCGACGGGGACAGTCGCGGAGTAGTATGATGACCATGATGAGGAATGACCGATGACCGAGCCGACCGTGACGCTCACCCTTCCAGAGGCAGTGTATGACGAGTTGCTGCAACGTGCACGCTACCATCAGCGCAAACTTGAGGATGAGGCGACCTTGACCCTGATCGCGGCTGTCGGCGCCGATAGTGGATTGTCGGCTGATCTCGCCGCGGCGATCGACGCTCTGGCGACGCTCGATGTACCCGGCTTGTGGCGTGTCAGCCTAAGTCAACCGACCGTTGAAGACACGGTCTTGCTCGATACCTTCCTCGATAAGCGACGTCGCCACGGGACAACGCCAGACGAGGATCTGCTGTTGGCCGAACTGGTCGACCGGCACGACCGGGTGATGGTCCTCCGGGCCGAGGCGGTCGCCCTCCTGAAACAGCGAGGCGTCGACGTTGCGGAGCGAGTCACTCGCGCGTGACCGCTGCCCGCGTCGGACGCCGGTTGCGAGATCAGGTGCTGGTCGATGCAGGCGGGCGGTGCGGTTACTGTCGATCGAGCGAGGAGATCACCGGTACGCCGCTGGAAATAGAGCACATGCTGCCGCAGGCGCTGGGCGGGCTGACGCGTCGTGCCAACCTCTGGGCTGCCTGCCGTCAATGCAACGTCTATAAGAGCGACCAAGTCATGGCACCCGACCCGCTGACCGGATTGCCGGCAACACTCTTCAATCCGCGCCAGCAACTGTGGGTTGAACACTTCGTCTGGGCAGAGGATGGAGCACGTATGACCGGTCAGACGCCGACCGGTCGTGCGACGGTGGCAGCACTGGCACTCAATCGGCCCCTTCTGGTCCGGGCACGACAGCGGTGGATTGGCGTCGGCTGGCATCCTCCCGACGAGCCATGATTGCTGGGGAGGGCACGTTGCTTCCGCGCAAGGGCCACGACGGCGCAGCCGCACGGTATGCTACGGCGCTTGGGAGGCGCCGATGCCCATAATTCGTGTCCACAATCTGGTCAAGGAGTTCCGGCTGCCCAAGCGGCAGACCGGCGTGCTCGGCAGCGTGCGCACCCTGTTCACGCGCGAGGTCACCGTGACGCGGGCAGTAGACGGCGTCAGCTTTGTTATTGAGGAAGGCGAGCGCGTCGGCTACCTCGGACCGAACGGCGCCGGCAAGTCCACCACCATCAAGATGCTGACGGGCATCCTCGTGCCCACCTCCGGCGAAGTTGAGGTGGCGGGGCTGGTTCCCCTGGCGCGACCGCGAACACAACGCGCTCAACATCGGCGTCGTCTTCGGCCAGCGCAGCCAGCTCTGGTGGGACCCGCCGCTGGTCGAGTCCTTCAAGCTCGTCGCCAAGCTTTACCGAATGACGCCTGCTGCCTACCGTCGCAACCTGGAGCGCTTCGTCACCTTGCTGGACATGAGCGAGTTCCTGGAGCAGCCAGTGCGCACGCTCAGCCTGGGCCAGCGCATGCGCGGCGACCTGGCGGCGGCGATGCTCTACGAGCCGCGGCTGCTCTACCTTGATGAACCAACGGTGGGGCTGGACGTGCTGGCGAAGGAGCGCATCCGGGCGTTCATCGAAGAGATCAACGCTGAACAGCGGACGACCGTGCTACTCACGACGCACGATCTAGGCGACGTCGAGCGACTCTGCCCCCGCCTGTTGATGATCGATCACGGTCGGGTCCTCTTTGATGGCACGGTGGAGCAACTCAAGGGGCGCTACGCTTCCCACCGCACCCTGGCGGTGCAGATGGCCTCCGCAGACGTAGTCATTGACTTGCCCGGCGTGGAGGAGATCCGCCGCGAAGACGCCAAAATCTGGCTGCGCTTCCAGCCGGAGCAGCTCAGCGCCCCACGCCTGATCGCCGACCTGGCTGCCCGCTACCCGGTCACCGACCTGTCGCTGGCGGAAGCCGATCTGGAGGGGATCATTCGCCAGATCTACCAGGAGCGGCAGGTGCGCGATGGCGTCGCGCTGGCGTAACCTGCCGGCCTACCTCCAACTCATGAAGCTCTGGCCGCAGACCCTTGCCGCCTACCGCGTCAACGTCGTCTTCTACCTCATCGGCCTGCTGCTGCAGATCTTCCTCCTCAAAATGGTCTGGACCGCCGTCTACGCCGGCCACGCGATCGTCTCTGGTCTGCCGTTACCGACGCTGATTGCCTATCTCACTCTCATTAATGTCCAACTCTGGGCGCTGTACCCCCAAATGAGCTACCTGATGCAGCAGCGCATCCGCGATGGACTGGTGGCGCTGGACATGGCCCGACCGGTCGGCTACTTGCAGCAGATGCTCTGTCACGAGTTCGGCAATGCGCTCGCCATCAGTCCGTTTGTCTTGCTGGCCCTCCCGTTCGCCTGGCTCGTCGGCGGGTTGACCTTGCCCGCCTCACCAGCCGCCGGCGCCCTGTACGTGGTGAGCGTCCTGCTGGGCTATTTCATCGGCCTGCTCATCGCCTTGCTGACCGGTCTCGTGGCCTTCTGGACGTTGGAGGCGAGCGGGATCGCCATGATTCAGACCTTCGTGTCGGCATTCTTTGCCGGTGCGCTGGTACCGCTCTGGTTCTTCCCACCGACGCTGCTCGCAGTGGCGCACGCGCTGCCCTTCCAGTCGGAAGGGTTCGTGCCGGTGGCCATTTACCTTGGCCAGTTGCAGGGCAGCGCCGCGCTCCACGCCCTGGGTTTGCAGGTGTTCTGGGTCATCGCTCTCGCCGCTCTCGCTCGCCTCGTCTGGAGCCGCGCCCACCGTCGCGTCGTGGTGCAAGGAGGCTGAGGTGCGGGCGCTCAACATCACCTTCGCAATGCTGGCGGCCGCCTTTCGTGGCCAGATGCAATACCGCGTCAACTTCGTACTCCAGGTGATCTTCGGGTTGGGCTACCAGGGTACCGGCTTCATCTTCATCTGGGTCGTCCTGAGCCGCTTCCAGGCGTTGGCCGGTTGGTCGCTCGGCCAGATTGCCTTCCTCTACGGCCTGCGCCTGACTACGCACGGCCTGTTCGTGAGCCTCTTCGGGAGCCTCTCCGAGCTGGACGAGCAGATTCGCGAAGGGAAGTTCGATCGCTATCTGGTCCGGCCGCTGAACCCGCTGCTGCAGATCATGGCAACGGAAGTCCGGGTGAGCGCCGTCGGCGACATCCTCGGCGGCGTGGCCCTCTTCCTGGCCGCCAATGCCCTGGTGCGCGTCGATTGGTCCCCGGCGGCGATTGCCTACTTCTTGCTGGCGATCGCCGGTGGTTGCCTGATCGAAGCGGCGCTCAAACTGGCCGTGGCAGCGTTCTCCTTCCGCACGCTCAACACCACATCGCTGGTCTACGTGATCGACAATGTCGTCAGCAACTTCGGCAACTATCCGCTCAGCATCTACGGCGTCGGCGTCCGCTGGCTGCTCACCTTCGGCATCCCCGTCGCCTTCATCGCCTATTTCCCTGCCGCCGTGCTCCTGGGCCGTACCCACGACCTGTTCGTGCCGGCCGTGATCGCCTACCTGGCCCCCGCCGCAGGCGTGGTCTGGTTCTTTCTTGCCTACCAGGTATTCCGCCACGAACTCCGCGCCTACCAGAGCAGCGGGCACTGACGGTGGCCGAGCAGACCGATCTGCTGGCAAGGAAGTGGGTAAAATGAGGCAGTATGTACCACATTCTTGGAGGTAGGCCGTGGCAACGAGGCCGATTCACGATGATCTGCTCCTGGCCTCATCCGCCATGGTGGTGAATGACCGATTGGAGCGGCTGCTTCAGCCAACACTTCATCGACTGGCGGAGATGGCCGTGCTGCCGCAAGGTTGGGATTCCTACGGTGCTGATCCCCCGTCCTCCGCTGCTATCGCCACTGCGCACGGCCTGGTACTGCGCGTCATCGAGCAGCTCGGCGCGCCGGCTGGCGACCGGGTGAAGCCCTTCGCTGTTGCGCCGTTCGAGGGTGGTGTTCAGGTCGAATGGCGAGAGGCGCATGCCGAGGTTGAGATTGACGTCGATGCTGATGGCGCATTGAGCTACCTCTACGTAGACAAGGACTTAGCAGAGAGACGCTTTGAGGAAGGTGAGCTCGATGGCTGGCGCGCAGCCATCGAGTTGATCGCCCAGGTGCTCGTCCCGCCGTCCTTGAGGTGAGGCTTGGAGGAAATTGCAGACGAGGATGAACTCTATCGCCGGCTTCTTCCACTGCACATCAACGAGGATGGCCGGATCACCATATCAGGCGTCGCTGCCCGCCCATCGCGAAGGGGCCCCGCTGTTGTCACGCCCGAACGCGCTCTGTACATCCCTCATCGCGACCGCCGGCGAGGTGGTGGCGCAGCTGCCGGATCGCGACCTGCGCGCCGCGGTCCTCTTCGGCTCCGTCGCCTGGGGCGACGCCGACGAGGCCAGCGACCTCGATCTCATGCTGCTGCTGGACCAGCCGGCGGGCTATCGCGAGGTCACGCGGCTACGTGTTGCAGACCTGCTTGGACGACCGCTCCCGGACGGCCCTCGTTTCATCGATCTGGATCGCCGCTCGGCGCAGACCTTCGAGGAAGGCGAAGGGCGCTGGTTCCAGCGCATCGTCAACTCGATCATCCTGGCGGATACCGACGGCTGGTACGAAGGCATCCGCGTCCAAACGACGGACGAATACGCCACACCGGCCTGCCGCCGAGCGCGCTGGCAGGACTACGCCGAGCGGGCCAATACCGAGCGTGCTGCGCTCAGCCGAGCGCGCGAGATGGGGGACGGGCCGCTAGCGGCGCTGTACGGCCGCCTGGCCGTCGAGACGGCGGCGGCCGGCCTGGTCGACCTCCACGACGACCGCGTCTCGCTTACCCATTTCATCGAGAACGTCGAGCGAGCCTTGCGCGCCCGCGGCAAGGAGGCCCTGTTGCCGCTCGTGCTCCAGACGTTCGCTCTGGAGGCGGTGGCGGCCGAAGACGCTGAGCGCTCCCTGGCCGCCTATCGCCGCTTCGCCGGCGTGCTGGAGGCGTGGATGGCGGAACCGGACGTGGTCGGGCGGCTGTCGGCGGAAGACGCGGCCTGGGCGGCGTTCACTTACGGCGCGGAAACCTACGAGGAGATCGATTACAAGGT
The DNA here is from genome assembly GCA_002404055.1 of Chloroflexi bacterium UBA4733. The sequence goes on along the minus strand of DHIZ01000164.1, from coordinate 79,118 downwards.
CGCTGGCTTCCGGAAGGCAGGCCGGTCGGCCGCCCTGCAGTTCTACCTGGACGGGCTACTGACCACGCTGATCCGGATGAATCTTGGCAAGGTGCTGCGTTTGCGCGAACGGGGCAGCGCAGGCATCCCGGCCATGCCCGAGTTCCAGGGGCTGCTGCGGGTACACCCGGCACTCTCCGACGCCTGGCTCGCCGCGCTGCGCCTGGATGGGTCAGCTCGCCGTCTAGAGGTCGCGGAGGCGCTTGCCGGCGAACTGCTCGATCTGGGGCAGCAGGTGGTCACGGGTGCGGACGGTATGGCTCCGACGTAGCGTCCATTTGAGCGCCGTCGGCGTAGCGGCGTAGGGCGCGTATCAGTTCGGGCAGGCCCGTCGACAGCCAGGCGCGGAACCTGGGGTGGTCGACCGTCTCCGCGTCCCAGTCGAGATCTTCCAGCCGCCGCCAGGCCATACAGTGGTCGATTTGCGTCGCTTGGTCCGGCGGCAGCGGCCGCACCGAGCCGTAACCGGCGAAGAAGGCTGCCCGCTTCTCCTCCTGATCGGACCAGCCGGTCTTGGCGAGTGCCACCAGCCAGACGGCGATGTCGTAGGCGAAGTAGCCGAAGGCGCAGTCGCCGAAGTCGATGGCGCGTACCGTGCCGTGGTGGACGAGCAAGTTGCTGAGATGGAGGTCGGCGTGAATGAGGCCGAAGGTCGCCGGGGTCGGGGTGAGGGTGCGCGCCTCGTCGTGCAGCCGCTGGGCGGCGCCGACAGCGGTAGCGACAGCAGCGGTCGAGAGGCCCCCCTCGCCCAGGACCTCCGGCGACCAGTCACGCAGCGCATCGTCGGGGTTCATGCGCCGCCGTGTGAAGCCGGGCGGGGGCGCGAAGCGCTCGGCGTGCAGGTGGAGGCGAGCCATAAACTGCCCGACCTGGTGGATGGTGCGCAGGCCGGCGTGGTGGGAAAAGAAGCTGCCCTCCAGCCAGCGCAGCAGCACGCAGTCGCGTGGGCCAGGCACGCCTTCAGTACGAACTGTGACGGCCAGCGCTCCGTCCGGTGTGGTGACCGGCTCGGGGACGCCAAGGTCGGTGTCGCGGCGCAAGGCCGCCAGCCAGAGCAACTCGGAGCGCGCTTCCGCCACGTTCGTCACATCGGGGCCGTGGACGCGCAGGACGTAGCGACCGCGCGGCGAGGCGACATCTACCCGGAAGGTGGTGCCCCAGGCGGCGTGGCGGAGCAGCGTGAAGCGAGCGTCACCGAGGCCGTACTCGTCCAGGGCACGGCGGGCGAGGCGCCGCAGCCGGCGCACCTTGCCGCGGTGGGCGAGGCGCTCGAACGGTAGCAGGTCAATACCAGGCGTGGGCGACGTTGTTGTCAATCGGGAGACCTGCTCAGCAAAGCGAGCGCCGCCTCCAGGACCTCGTCGCGGCCCGCTCGCAGGCCCGCCAGCGTTGGGTACACCGCGACGTCCGGCTGGATGCCCACTCGTTGCAACTGGCGGCCATCGGCGTGGCGCACGTCGTGACCGCTGAAGGAGACGCCGATGCCGCCGGGCAAGGCGACACGAGTGACGTCGCCGTTGGCCCCGTTGGTCGCGCTGCCGACAAAGGTAACCCTCGTGGCCGCTTCCAGGAACAGGCAGGTGTGCTCCGCCTGGCTGATCGCCTCCTTGTTGATCAGCACAACCACATGGCCGGTGTAGCGCCACTTGTCGGTGGGCGGCGTCCACTGGTCGAAGCCGTACCAGCCCTTTAGCTGCAGCCCGCTGACCTGCGGACGCCGAAAGCGCGCCGCCACCACCGGTTGCTTCGTGAGCCGAGGCGCGACGTGCCAGGCTGTGCCCTGCGGATAGCCGCGCAGATCGAAGATCAGCGCCGGGGTGGCGCGGATCGCTTCGAAGGCCTCGTCCACCTGAGCGATAGTAAGGCGTGTGAGGTCGATGTAGCCGACGCCTTCGGGTGAAACGGTAAAGACCGGGAAGACGGGCGTGGAAGACGCCAGCGGCGCCGGTCCCTTGCGCGCGATCCGGACGGCTTCCACTGCACCGGATGACCGACGGACGGTCAGCACGGCCTCACTTCCCTCCGCCCCGTGCAGCAACCGCTGATGCACCCGCCACTGCAGCGCCTGCGGCGTCGAAGCCGCCATGACGTGGGCGAGGCGCTGCCGGCGCGCCGCGATCTCCTCGCCGTCCACCGCGAGCACGACGTCACCGATGGCTGGTGAGGCTTCCGTCGCGCCGTCAGCCCTGGCGGGCACATGCGTGATGACGCTCTCACCCGCAATCGCCCGCACCAGCAGGGGCGGCCAGTGCGTACCGAGGTAGCGCTCCAGCAGCGGGCTTTGCAGGCGGCCGTGCGTGTCCTGCAAGCGAGTGACCGCCTCGGCCACGGCCAGATGGTAGGCGAGCGCGTCGTTCGCTGCGACGATCCGGGGAATGAACTCCCCCAGCACCGCATCCCAGGGTTGATCGAGCAGGTCGTGGTACGGATAGAAGTAATGGACGACGTTCCAGAGGCGGAACAGCCCGAGCAGCCGGTATTCCAGCGACGGCTCGGCCAGCTCTGCATAGTCACGCGCCTGTTGGCGGACTGCGACAGCAAGGGTAGAACGGCGTGTCGCAGCGTCTGGGCGCACGCTACGGCGCAGTGCGTCCAACGCTGCCACGACCGGAGCCGAGGCGAGGTAGGGGACGGCGGCGTCCGGTGGCGCCACGACGACATCGGGCACGACGCCGATCGTGCCGTTGGCGTGCAGCAATTCGCTGGTGCGCACGAGGGCGGCGAGGTGCCCGGGGAGCGCTATCCGCTGGGCCGACCCGGGCTCCGCGAGGTGGCCCACGGCGACGAGTGGGGCCGCGCCGGCTGCCTGCAAGGCGGCGGCGAGGGCCATGGAGGGGCTGCAGCCGGAGACGATGGTGGCGAGCGGTATACCGTGGCCTGACGCCGCCCGGCCGGCGATAACTGACCCCTCCCCGATGATCCACGCCGAGTAGTAGCCCCCGGAGGTCGTGGACCCGTCGGGGACGTAGCCGGAGTGCAGCCGTGCTCGCTCGCCCGGCAATGCGACGGGTTGCTCAAGGAAGGCGCCCAGCCGTTCCGTCAGGAGGGAACAGAACCCCGGCGAGGCCCCCCGCAGATCCAGCACCAGCGCGCTCGCCGCGGCGGCGGCTGCGCAGAGCTGGTCGAGCATAGGCGCTTGCCTTTGCCATTCGACCGCCTGAAAGTCGCGTGCTACCAGGACAGCGACGCTTTCCTCGATCCAGCGTAGGTGGGGATCCCCCTGCTCTACGGCAGACTTGTCCGGTCCTCCCGCCCACATCCCAGTGTCGTCCGCTGGGGATGGCGCTACGGTGCGAGTGAGTGGGTCGCCAAGGACAGCGAGGAGATCGTCGAGAGCCCGACGGTAGTCGGCTGCCGACGTGGCCTCCATGATCCGGGGGATGGCGGTGACGAGTGCAGCATCCCAATCGATCTCACGGTAGGCCAGGTAGGGGTGCAAAAAACCGACGGCGCCCCACAGCCGGCACGCCCCACTCAGCCGCTCGATGGCGACCGCGTCCATGACGCCTGCCCTCCCCACGATTGGATCAATCGAAGCTGAAGACGCGAGTATACAGCTATGCCCCTGAGCAGAACGACCGTCACCCGGGGCCGGCTGTGACTGCCGAACTGCAGCCTGGGGTTCACCGTGGTGCGGTTACCAACGGTTGTCTCACCGATACCGTCCGGCCTGCATCTCAAAGAGGGTGGCGTACCGCCCGCCGAGGGCCAGCAGTTCCTCGTGGCTGCCGTCCTCAAGGATGCGCCCTCCTTCCAGCACCAGGATACGGTCGGCCATGCGCACCGTCGAGAAGCGGTGGCTGATGAGGAGGACCGTCCGCCCCTCGGCCAACTGCCGGAAGCGCGCAAAGAGTTCGTACTCCGCCTGGGCGTCCAGAGCCGCCGTCGGCTCATCCAGAATCACCAGCGCCGCGTCACGCATGGCAGCGCGGGCGGTGGCCACCTTCTGCCATTCGCCGCCGGAGAGCTCCACCCCACCCTCGAACACCTTCGTCAGCGGCGTGTCCAGTCCCTTCGGCAGTTTCGCCAGCACGGCATCTGCTCCCGACCAGCGCGACGCCGCCAGCACGCGCTCCCGGTTGTCGACCTGTTGGACGTCGCCGACGCCGATATTCTGTTGCGCGGTGAGTGCGAAATGGGCGAAGTCCTGGAAGAGCACGGCGATGCGCTGGCGTAGTATCGTCAGGTCGTAGGCGGCCAGGGGAGCGCCATCAAGCAGGATCTCCCCGGCGGAGGGATCGTAGAGGCGGGTGAGCAGCTTGACCAGGGTGGTCTTGCCGGCGCCGTTCTCGCCCACCAACGCCACCGTCTCGCCCGCCCGCAAAGTGCAAGTGAGGTTGCGGAGGACCGGTTCCTGCTGGCCGGGATAGCCGAAAGCGACCTCGCGCAGCTCAATGCCCTGCCGTAGCCGGGCCGGCGCGGGCAACGCTTGCTCCGCTGGCGTGATGGCGATGCTGGGGCGCGTCTCGTCCAGGAAGCGGAAGATGCGCGCCATGAAGGGCAGGATCGCGGCGAACGGACCGAGGGACACCGACAGCAGGAAGAGGTTGAACTGCAGGCCGGCGACCACGTTCAGGTAGAGGGCAAAGTCGCCCACGGTGAGCCGGTGGGCGCCGGCCTGCGCAGCGACATAGGCATAGCTCGCGGCGAGGACGAGGCCGCTGAGCACGACCAGCGCCAGGCTGGCTCGCATCCCCTCCGCCCGCAGCCGCTCCATCTCCGCCAGCGCCTCCCCCGCCAGGCGCTGCCAGCGGTCGCGGAACCAGGGGCCGACGCCGAAGGCCAGCACCTCCTTCGCCGCCGCCGCTTCGGTCATCACCGAGGCGCAGTAGGCCATCATGCGCGCCGCTTCCGAGCGTTCGGTGATGGCGTGGTAGATGCGGTGCTGCTGGCGCATCTGCACCACCACCTGGGGAATGGAGGCGAGCAGGAGAGCCAGCGGCAGGAGTGGCTGGAAGCGTACGAGCAGGGCGAGCGTGCCCACCAGCGAGAGGGACGACTGGGCCAGGGTGCGCAGGTACGTCAGCAGGTTCGCGGGCTGGTAGCTACCGGCGCGCTGGATCTGGCCGATCTCATCGTAGAACTCCTTGCGTTCGAAGTGGTCCAGGTCGGGGATGGCCCCGCCCACTTCCATCGCCCGCCGATCAACTAGTCCGCTCACGCTGGCGGCGAGGTTACCCTGGACGTGGAACTGCACGGTAAAGAGGAGCCGGCCGGCGAACTGGAGACCGACATACCAGACGGCAGCGAGAAAGGCCGCCTGTGCCAGCGGCGCATCGTGCGCGTGGCCCAATGCCAGGACCAGCCGGTCGAGCACCAGCTTGGCGGTCCAGGCCGTGGCGACGGGGATGGCGCCGCCCACGGCGATCAGCAGCAGGTAGATCGTCGCCAGGGGAGCGTCGGCTTCCCAGGAGAAGCGCAGCGAGCGCCAGAGTGTGACGGCGGATGAGGCGATCAGGGGATGAGGGGATGGGGGGAGGGAGAGACGGCGCAGCCGCTGGACGGCAGCGAACATTGCTGATCGCCGGCCGGCTGGCGCTGGCCGGGGCGCCTTGCTCCTCATCGCTTCGTCGCCTCATCTCGGTACAGTTCCGCCTGGAGGCCGTAGAGGTGGGCGTAGCCGCCATCCAGCGCCAGTAACTGCTCGTGGCTGCCTTCCTCGACCAGCCGGCCTTCCTCCAGGTAGACGATGCGGTCGGCCATACGGACGGTGCTGAAGCGGTGGCTGACCAGCACCGTCATCCGGTCCTGGGTCAGCTCGCTGAAGCGCCGGTACACGTCGTATTCCGCCTGCACATCCAGCGCGGCGGTTGGTTCGTCGAGGATAAGCAGTTGGGCGTCTCGCATGAAGGCTCGGCTCAAGGCGATCTTCTGCCACTGGCCGCCGGAGAGGTTCACCCCGCCGAACTGACTGCCCAGCCGGGTGGCGTAGCCCTTGGGTAGCGCCTCAATCAGCGCGGCCGCACCGCCCTGTCGCGCTGCCGCCTGGACCGCGGCCAGATCTTCCAGCCGCCGAACGTCGCCCAGACCAACATTCTCCTGCGCCGTGAGCTGGTAGGCGACGAAATCCTGGAAAACGACGCCAATCTGCCGGCGCAGGTCGTCCAGATCGTAGTCGCGCAGGTCGACGCCGTCCAGCAGGATGCGCCCCTCGGTCGGATCGTAGAAGCGGCAGAGCAGCTTCACCAACGTCGTCTTCCCCGCGCCGTTGCGGCCGACCAGCGCCATCCGCTCGCCGGGGCGAATGGCGAAAGAGACCTGCCGCAGCATGTCAGTCTCGGCGCCTGGGTAGCGGAAGGAAACCTCCTCCAGCACCAGCCCCGAGCGGATAGGTCGCGGCGCGAGCGCCCCACCCCAGCCCCTCCCCACTCCGTGGAGAGGGGAGAAAGGTACGGCAGCAAGTACCACCGCCCCCTCTCCAGCTTGCTGGGGAGGGGGTTGGGGGTGGGGCAGGTCCGGTTCGGCGTCGAGCACGAGGAAGAGGCTGGGTAGCCAGGTGAAGATCATGGCGAAGAAGCCGACGTCGAAGCCGACTTCGTAGAGCGCCAGATGCAACTGGCCGAGCGCGCCGGCGAAGAGGACGAGGTCGCCCAGCGTCAACTCGCCAACCAGGACGCGCTGGATGGCGTAGAGGTAGACGATCGCCGCTGCCCCGGCCGAGAGCGCCTGGGCCGGCGCCATGCGGGCGAGCAGTTGGCGGCGCAGCGCCCACATTTCGGCGGACATCCGCCCGAACAGCGTGCCATAGAGGCCGAGGAAGAAACTACCCAGGTCATAGAGGCGAACGTCCTTGGCCGTTTCGGCGCCGAGCACGGCGGCGTGGTAGGCGACCAGCTTGCGGCCCTCCGCCCCCTGGACGCGCAGCACGTTGCCCGACTTCTGGGCGAAGTCGTTCTCCTGCAGCGCTTCCGGGATGTGCGCCAGGAGCAACAGTAGGGGCGCCAGCGGGTGCAGCCGCCAGAGCGCGGCGCCCATGGCGACGATCGTGAACAGCGCCTGCGCCAGGCGCCCGCCGTAGGCGGCGAGGTCCACGGGGCCACGCACGGCACGCTCGCGGGCGGTGACAAGGTGGTTGGCGAAGGTCGGGTCCTCGAAGCGGCTGAGCCCACGCCAGCGGTTGACGGCGGCCAGCAACTCCCCGTTGACGAAGGTAGTGAGCCGGTCGGCCAGCGACTCCTGCGTGGCGCGAAAGAGCGTCGCCAGTGCTTGCTGCAGGATGATCAAGCCGACCGCCAGGGCAATCCACGTCGTGAGAGACAGGCTGGCGGCGCCGGAGCCGGCTAGGCCGAGGACCCGCGTGACCGCGTTGACCACGCCGCGCGAGGCCCAGAGCGTGCCCACCGGCACGAAAGCCTGCAACAGCATCAGCAGCCCGAGGGTGACGGCCTGGCGGGGTGCCGCCGCAACGGCCAGCGCCAGCGAGCGCTGCCAGAGGGTGAAAGTTGAGCCGAGCCGGCCGCCAAGCGTGGTCGGCAGAGACCTGACACCTGTGCTGATCGCCTACCTCCTCGCTATGCCCTGCTGCTGCGGAGATTTGGTAAGAATATACTTACGTATATTGGTCCCTGTCAAGCGGCGATGCTTCGCCATACCACTGGGCCGCGCGCTGGACGCCGACGGTGGGCCAGGTCGCGCTCAGCCGGTTGAGCGATCCGGCAGTATTCTGTTCACGGCAAGCATTCAGCCGCTCAAGTTGCCGCGGTAGCCCTCAGCACGTTCGCTCTTTGCCCTGCGCGACAGCAGGTTTCTGGGGCAGATAGGGAATTAGGCCCAGACGGAGCGCTTCTTCCTGCACATCCGGGGGAGCATAGCGCGCGTCGATGATGAAACCGTTGATTGTGATCATCCAGGCCATCGGGTTGTCGTCTATTTTGCTCGGCAAGCACCAGCGCGGATCGAGGATGCCGATGTTCAGCGCATCAAGGATCAGCTTGGCCTTGGCAGCGGCGGTGTTCTTGCCGACGCTGAACAGTTCGCACAATTGATCAGCACGCAGATGCGGCGACTGGCTCTTGTCGAAGAGAAAATTGACCCGGCCGAGCGCGTACACGATGGCGCACGCCCAGACCTCGATCTTGCCGGTCAGCAACGGCGATGGACGTTTGCGGCAGAGCGCGGCGGTGAGGCGACGGCAGAGGTGCGCGTACTCCTCACTGAGATGCTGCGCACAGACGGGATCTGTGAGCGCGACGATACGGTCAAAGTGCAGTCGCAGTGCCTGCGGCACGGGACCAATCGCTTCGGCAGACATACCAATGCCTCCTTCTTCAGGCTTAAGGCGTGGCCAATGCGCCAACGAAGAACTCGTTGCTCCCCATTCTACGGCACCCCGGCGCGCGCGCACTCGGTTGCCAATGGGTTTGCGGCAGTCGCCCCGCCGCCGACTCACGTGGCCATTCGCAGATAGCTTTGGTAACGGCGCGGCGTGACATGGCCGGCGGCGACGGCCGCCGTGATCGCGCAACCGGGTTCCTCACGATGCCGGCAACTCAGGCCGAAGCGGCAGGTACCGACGAACGGACGCAACTCACGGAATAGGAGGGCGATGTCATCGCGCCGAACGTCCCAGAGGCCGAACTCCCGCATGCCCGGCGTGTCAACCACGCCCCCCCCGCCTTCCAGGGAAAACAGCTCCAGAAAGCTGGTGGTGTGTTTCCCCTTACCCGTCAGGGCGCTCACCGCGCCGACGCGCAGGCCGAGGTCAGGTTGCACGGCGTTGAGGATGCTCGTCTTCCCGGCGCCCGATCTGCCTGCCAGCACGGACAGCCGTTGGTGCAGGACTTCAGCAAAGGCAGCAACGCCCGCCCCGCTGCTGGCGCTGGTGAGGTCGACGGGATAGCCCAGCGTCCGGTAGTTGGCGACTTCCAGATCAAGCACGCTCGGCTCTATGAGGTCGATCTTGGTGACACAGATGCGCGCCGGCAACTCGGTGGACTCCGCCGACGCCAGGTAGCGGTCGACCAACTCCCAGGAGGGGGCTGGGTGGGCGGCACAAATGACGATGACTTGATCGACGTTGGCAACGATCACCTGCTCCAACGGCTTGGGACCGGCAGCCCGGCGCACCAGCTTGCTCCGGCGAGGCAGCACCTCGACGATCATGCCGCTGCCGTCACTGCCGGCGAGGAACTGCACGCAGTCACCGACAGCAATGGGATCAACCAGGCGGATGTCTTCCACCGTCACGACGTGCGCGCGGAGCGATCCTGGATCGGCGATCGGGTAGACCAACTTCTTGCGTAACCGGTTCGAGATGCTGCAGCCGATAACGCGCTCGCCCGCTCGCACCGCATACTGACCTTGACTCTTGCGATAGACAGTACCTTCGTGGCGAAGGTGCAAGTCAATGTCGTCGCTTCCTCTCGCGCCCTCGGCCTCTAGCGCGGCTGGTTTCGGTGAGGCCGGCTTCGCCCTATTCTTGAATGAGGGTTGGGAATACTTCGTCATACGTCCTTCACTTCTGCTACGGCGGATTGTTCCAGGGCAGCCGCAGGACGCGCCGCTATACACCGCCGTCAGGGTGTGATAGACGACGGCAGCGGGCGAACACGTCCCGAGGAAACGATGCCGACCGTTGCGCCGAGAAGGAGGAAGCGCTGCACGCCAGCCAACGCGAAGACCCATATGAGGCGGATCAGCGGGTCAGGACTGTCGGCACGCACGCATGCGTTGGACGAGCGGTTAGCGGCGTCCACACCTCAGCGCGCTGCGGAAGGCACAGGTGTATACACGCATTGCCTGTTCCTCCTGTCGCGCCATGAAGCCTGTTCGGGTGGGTGTTACCGACCCTCGATACTGTACGGCGTAACGAGCGGGCTGTCAAACGGTGTGCGCCGCTGATGCAACAACGTCTGTACTACCGGCTCGTAGATTGGCACCCTCGTACGGTCAGGTCATGTCTGTGCATTGGGGAAGTCTATGACGGAAGCCACTGCGGCACTCCGAACATCCTGGGACGAAGCTACCCCGTCTCGATCATCCGGCAGTAGGCACGGAAACAACGGTGGCAAGCCGCCGTTTCGCAATCGAAATGATGGCCGGATCGATCGCACGCTCCAGGTCGAAGTGGTGGGCGGCTGAGGGCAACGTATTCCAGTCCCGACCCACCGCGCCGGCGCGGCTCAGGATGTGCAGCAGCGTGTAGCGATCCGTCGCCGGATGGTCACTCCGCAGTTCGCGCGCAACCTGATTAATCTCCTCCTGGGAAAGCCGCGCCCACTTGGCCCGGTCGAGCAGTTCGGCGTAGGTGTTCATCTTGGTACGAACCATTCTGAAAAGTTCAGGAGTCTCCTTGCCTCACCCAGTTCCGCGGTCAGCGCGTGCCGAGCCCCTTCGGGGGTGCCTGGATAGTTTAGCCGATTCTTGATCTCCGTCACCGATACCGCCCGGCCTGCATCTCAAACAGTGTGGCATAGCGCCCGCCCAGGGCCACGAGCTCCGCGTGGCTGCCGTCCTCGATGATAAAGCCACCTTCCAGCACCAGGATGCGGTCGGCCATGCGCACCGTCGAGAAGCGGTGGCTGATCAGCAAGACGGTGCGGACGGCAGCCAGCTCGCGGAAGCGCTGGAACAACTCATACTCGGCCTGGGCGTCCAGGGCCGCTGTCGGCTCATCCAGGATCACCAGGGCGGCGTCACGCATGGCGGCACGCGCCATCGCGATCTTCTGCCACTCGCCACCGGAGAGGTCCACACCGCCCTCGAAGGCGCGAGTGAGTGGGGTGTCCAGCCCACCTGGCAGCTTGTTAAGCACACCATCTGCTCCGACCCAATGCGCCGCTGCCAGCACCCGCTCCCGGTTGTCGACCTGTTGGACATCGCCCACGCCGATATTGTGCTGCGCGGACAGCGCAAAGTGAGCGAAGTCCTGAAAGAGTACGGCGGTCTGCCGCCGTAGCGCCCAGGGGGCGCCCGCCAGATTGTAGGCTGCCAGGGGAACGCCATCAAGGAGGATCTCCCCGGAGGAAGGATCGTAAAGGCGGGTCAGCAGCTTGACGAGGGTGGTCTTGCCGGCGCCGTTCTCACCAACCACGGCAACCGTCTCGCCCGCGCGCAGGGTGCAGGTGACGCCGCGCAGCACCGGCGCCTTCTGGCCGGGATAACTGAACCAGATGTCGCGCAGCTCGATGCCCTGCCGTAGCCGGGCAGGCACGGGTAGCGCCTGCTCCGGTGGCGTGATGGCGATACTGGGGTGCGTCTCGTAGAGGAAGGCAAACAGGCGGGCCATGTAGCGCGAGGTGTCTACTGCGCTGGCAGCTCCAGCCGTGAACTGGAAGAGCGTCTGCTGGAAGCCGGCAACGATGCTGAGATAGAGGGCGAAGTCGCCGATGGTCAGCCGCTGGTTGCCTACCTGGGCGGCTACATAGGCATAGCCGAGGGCAAGCACGAGTCCGTTGCCGCCGATAATGGCGGCAGTACCGCGCAGGCCGGCCCGGCGCAGTCGCGCCATCTCCGCCAGCGCTTCGTCCGCCAGCCGCCGCCAACGGGCCTGAAACCAGGGACCGACGCCGTAGACGAGCAGCTCCTTCGCTGCGCTCGGATCAGTCGTCACTGCGGCGGCGTACGCCATCTGTCGTGCCGCCTCGGAGCGGCGCGTGATGGACTGATAGGTGCGGTCGCGTAGGCGCACCTGCACCAGCACCTGGGGGATGCCGCAGACGAGTAGCGCCAGCGGTAACAACGGTTGGAAACGCCAGAGGAGCGCCATCGACCCGCCCAGCGTGAGCACGGCAGCGAGCACATCGTGCAGGTCGTGGAGCAGGTTCTTGGGCCGCCAGCTCACTTCACGTTGCAAGAAGGCGATCTCGTCCTGAAACTCCTGGCGCTCGAAGTGGTCCAGGTCGGGGATGCCGCCGGCGACCGTCATCAGGCGTTGCTCCACGAGGCCGGTGGCGCGAGTCAGCAAGTTGCCGCCGAGTTGTACCTGGAGTGGTGGGAGAAAGCGCCCAGCGAAGCGGATGGCCACATACCAGGTCGCCGCAACCATAGCGGCGTTGATCGGCACAACCACGGGGGACGTTTTCGCCTGCTCAATGGCGAGCACGGAACCCGCCCGATTGAGCACAAGCCTGACCAGCAGTGCTGCCGCGAGCGGAAGGATTCCCTGGATGACCGTAATGAGCAGGTAGGTCGTTGCCCGCGGCGGATCGGCCTGCCAGAGCAGCCGGAGCGTGCGACCGAGGGTGACGGCGGATGAGGGGATGAGGGGTGCCGGCGAGCGCAGCGAGACCGTGGATGAGGGGAGAGGGCGGCGGCGCAGCCGCTGGACCGCACCGAACAAGGCCGATCGCAGGTCAGCTGGTGCTGGTCGGGGCGCCTTTTTTCTCATCGCCGCATCTCCTCATCCCCGGCGTCCCGGTACAACTCCGCCTGGAGGCGGTAGAGCTGGGCGTAGCCGCCATCGCGTCGCATTAACTCCTCGTGCGTGCCCTCTTCTGCCAGCCTGCCTTCCTCCAGATAGCAGATGTGCGTGGCCATGCGCACTGTGGAGAAGCGGTGGCTCACCAGCACCGTCATCGCCCCCTCCGTCAGTTCGGCGAAGCGCCGATACACGTCGTACTCTGCCTGCACGTCTAAGGCAGCGGTTGGCTCGTCGAGGATGAGCAGTTGGGCTTGACGCATGAAGGCACGACTCAAGGCGATCTTCTGCCACTGGCCGCCGGAGAGCAGCCGCGTGCGCGTACCCGCCCCGCCGCCCTGGCTCCCCAGGCGCGTGGCAAAGCCGTCCGGTAACTCGTCGATCAAGGATGCTGCTCCGCCTTTGCGCGTGGCGGCCGCTACCCGAGCAAGGTCATCCAGATGGGTTATATCGCCAAGGCCGATATTCTCCTGGGCAGTGAGTTGGTAGGAGACGAAGTCCTGGAAGACGGCGGCGATCTCACGGCGCAGGTCGTCCAGGTCGTAGTCGCGCAGGTCGATACCGTCCAGTGTGATCCTTCCCTCGGTCGGGTCGTAGAGGCGGGCGAGCAGCTTGACGAGCGTCGTCTTGCCGGCGCCGTTGCGCCCGACCAGCGCCAACTGCTCGCCAGGACGCAAAGTGAGCGAGATGTCGTGCAGCACTGTCGCGGTCGTGCCTGGATAGCGGAAAGAGACATGGTCGAGGACGAGCCCGGAGCGAACGGGCCTCGGCGCCGGCACTGCCCGCTCCGGCGGCGGGACCGGCAAATCCGGCCCCATGTCGAGCACCGCGAACAGGCTGGGCAGCCAGGCGAAGTACCAGCCGAAGAGGCCGGCATACGTGCCCATGGCGACCAGGGAGCCTTCCATCTGGGCCAGGGCGCCGCCGAAGAGCACCAGGTCACCCAAGCTGAAGCCGCCAGCGAGGACGCGATGGACGGCGTATAGATAGACCGCGGCTGCCATGCCGCCTGAGAGCGCCTGCGCCGCTGTCATCCTCGCCAGCAGCCGCCGGCGTAGCGTCCAGATGTCGGCTGTCATGCGCCCGAAGACGCCGGCATACAGGCCGACGAAAAAGGAGCCAAGGTCGTACAGCCGGACGTCTTTGGCCGGACCTGCCGCAACCACTGCGTCGACGTAGCTGCCGAGTTTCCTCCCTTGTGAACTCTCCGTCTCCATACTGTTCGCCATCATCTGACCGTAATGGTCCTCCTGGAGCGCCTCGGGGATGTGGGCCAGGACGAGGAGCAAGGGGACAAGCGGCTGCAGCCGCCAGAGCACCGTGCCCATGGCGGCGATGAAAAACACGGCCTGGAGGCAATTGCCGGCACTGGTGAGCATGGACACCGGGCCATTGGCGGCGTTGGTGCGGGCGAGAGCGAGGTGATCGGCGAGCACCGGGTCCTCGTAGCGGGCGAGGCCGCGCCAACGATTGGCGGCAGCGATTAGCTCGCCGTTGACGTGGATGGTTAGTCGATCACTGGCCGATTCCTGCGCGGCCTGGAAGAACGGCGCCAGGAGTTGCTGGGCGATAATCAGGGCCATAGCGAGGCCGACCCAGGTCCCGAGCGGCAGCCCACCGTCGCCCGTCGCCGGCCCAGCCAGCCCAACCGCCCGGGCGGCGGCGTTGACCACGCCGCGTGACGCCCAGAGCGTGCCCACGGGCAAGAAGGCTTGCAACAGCATGATGGCAGCCATGGCTGCCGCCTGGCGCGGCGCTGCCGCGAAGATGAGTACCAGCGTGCGCCGCCAGAGGGAAAGAGCCGGGCGAATGCGCCCAAGCAAGGCCTGACCTCGTCGTCGTTCGGTGCGAGCCGACACTGTGGTATTCCCCTCTTTGGTAGTTGCGCGAACTGGGCAGGTGCTCTCGCTCAGAGCCGGAGCCAACCGGCGCCGCCGTGCCAGTGGCGGCCGGTCTTCAGGTGGTCGACGATGGCGCGCTCCAGCGTGGTGCGCTGAGGCAGGTCGTCCAATGCTGGCTTGAGCCGGCCGAAAACAAAGCGAATGATCCCGTCATCGTTCGCTTCTGGCGTGTAGGCGTGCCGGAAGCGACGCTGAAAACGGATGATGTTGGAGTCTTCCGGGAGGTACTCGCCGAGCTGGTCGTCCAGCAACCAGGAGTGGCAGAAGGCAAGGTCGTAGGTTTCCTCGGGGAAGTGGCGGGCGAAGAACTGCACGGCGCGTACAAAAGATGCATCGCAGGCGGGCGGCGTCAGTGGTCCGTAGAACTCAGGAACGTGGACGGCCAGGGTGGGGTCGCCCGGTCCATACGGCAGGCCCGCCGCCGTGATCGCCAGGCCAGTGCGATTGCCGAGCTTCCCGCGCTGGAACTGTAGCCGGCCGAGGTCGTAGAGTGCGCCCTGGAAGTGCAGCCGGAGCCAGGCGCCGTCCAGGCCACCCGTACCACGAAGCTGGCGGTGTACTGCCATGTTGCGGCCAAGGTCGGCCAGGGTCAGGCGGGACACGTCGTCCGGGATACCCCTGGCGCGGTGGAACGCCTGCACGCGCGGCAGCGCCGCCAGCAAGACGTAGACGTAGAAGTAGCGATGCAGCGCGCCAATGGCGGGCGGCAGCGCGAGGAACGGGGGAGACCCATCGACGGCGCCCATCGTCCGCACCAACCCGGCGGCGCAGCGCTCCAGCAGCCACCAGATGTCCGGCGAGCGCTCTCGTGACGGCAGCAGCGCGACGAGGTCATTGATATCCTCGTGTGGTACCGCCAGCGTCAGCAGAACCGAGGGCAGCTCGTCGGCCGTGGGTAGGACAATAGCGCAGTCCGGAGAACCCAGGGACTCAAGCCGTTCCAACCATGGCGCCGTCTCCGTGTTGGATGCCAGTAGTTCTCTGATATCCTGCATGCCCATCCCCCTTTTTGTCTCCTCGTCACGTCACCAGGCGAGCATGTTCGCACATTCGCTGGTCGTGCGGATCATATCCCGTACCGGCGCGCCTCGGCGATATACTGCGGGCAGCGGGTTCGGCTGGGTGGCCGCCACTCGCCCCGGCCCTGCCGGCCCGCCAAGGAGAGGACGAGGCAGTGATCGCAACCGCGCCCTGGCCGCCGCGCTGGACGCAAGAGCAAACGGACTTCCTGTTTATGTACTTTCTGGAAGACGACACGAAGGATGCACCCTGGATGGTGATGGGGGACTTGCAGTTCTGGTCAGCGTCGGGCTTCGCCCACAGCCTGCGCAACTACGCCCACGAGCGGGAATTGCCTTGGTTCGTGGCCAGCATGCTGCCCATCCAGTTTGCCTGGCCAGGGCTGGCGCGCAAGCGGGTGCTCTCGCCGGACACCTTTGTGGCCTTCGTGCCGGAGCACCCGCGCAGTTCCTTCGACGCCGAGGCCGAGGGGCAGTTCCCGCCGTTCGTGCTGGAGGTGGTGTCGCCCTCCAGCACGACGCGAGACCAGGAGGAGAAGTACACAGCCTACCGCATGATGGCGGTGCAGGAGTATGCCTTGTTCACGCCCCGCGACGATACCCCATCGACCTTGGAAGGCTACCGACGCGACGAATCCGGCGCTTTTGTGCCCTGGTTGCCGGATGATGATGGGCGGCTTTGGAGTGCGGTGTTGGGGCTAAACCTGCTGGTGAACGGGCGGCTGTTGCAAGGGCAAACGCCGGAAGGCCGGCTCTTGTTCACGCCGGAGCAGGCGGAGGTTGCTCGCCAACGGGCTGAGGCCGAGCAACTCCGTGTTGAGGAGGATCTCCGGCGGGCCATGGAGGAGAATCGCCAACGCGCCGGGGCCGAGCAACGCCGTGCTGAGACCGAGCGTCAGCGTGCCGAAGAGGAGTTGCGTCGTGCCGAGGAGGAGATCGAGCGGTTGCGTCGAGAGTTGGAGCGTTACCGGAAGGAAGGCAGCCGCGGTTAGCGTGGTTCACTCCTGTCTGCCGCTGCCAGTTCTCCCGCCCACAGCCGCCGCATCTCGTCGCAATCGCGCAGTAACTCGTCCAGCGTGCCGACAGCTTCCAGCCGCCCGTCCTTGAGGACGATGATCTGGTCGGCGCGGCGCAGTGCGGCGCGGCGGTGGGAGACTGCCAGCACGGTGGCATCGCCGCGTGCGGCGAGCCGTTCCCATAGTACACGCTCCGTCTCCACGTCCAGCGCGCTGGAGAGATCGTCCACGACCAGCAGTTCGGGGTCGCGCACGAACATACGCGCCGCCGCGGCGCGCTGGACCTGGCCGCCGGAGAGGCGGACGCCACGTGGCCCCACCAGCGTATCCAACCCAAAGTCTAATGCTGCGATGTCGCGCTCCAGAACCGCCGCGTGGATAGCGCCTGGCAGGTCGACGCGCTGCTCCGGCAGGCCGAGTAGCAGGTTGTCGCGCAGCGTTTCGCTGAACAGCCGGGGTACCTGCGGCGTGTAGGCGGCGCGTGGCGGGATGAACCAGCCGCCCGGGTCCGTGACCAGTTCGCCGTTCCAGCGAATCTCGCCGCTGTCCATCGGCAGCAGACCGAGCAACGCGCGCAGCAGCGTCGTCTTACCGGCGCCGATGCGGCCGGTGACGACAGTCAGCGAGCCGCGCGTCAGCCGCAGGTTGATCCCGGCAATGCCGCCCGTCGAGCCGGCGTGGCGGAAAGTGAGACCCCTCGCCTCTAGCGAAACCAGGCGGTCGGCCGGCGCCTTGATCGGCGCGGGCAGCGGCGCCTGCGATTCGCTCGGGTACACCGGCCGGTGTTCAACCAGTTGTGCTGGCGGCGCACCCGGCAACAGAGCCAGCATGCGCGTAAAGGAGACGCCGGCCTGGCGGTACTGGGTGAGGAAGTAGCCGAACATGCTGGTGACCTGAGCCAACCATTGCAGGTAGAGGGTGAAGAGGGCGAAGTCGCCCACCGTGAAGGTTCCGGCCCGCAACGCCTGCGCCGCCAGCAGCAGGATCAGCCCCGTACCGAGGCTGGCGGCGTTCACCGACACCGCGCTGAGCAGCTCGTTGAAGAGCCGGTCGCGCACCGTCACCGCCCGCCAGGCCTCGTTGATCCGCGCAAAGTAGGTCACCACGCGCCGTTCGGCGCCAGCCAGCTTGATCGCCTGCACCGAGCCGAAGAGCTCGCCCAGCAGGCCGGTGATGTCGCCGGTCGCTGCCTGCGCCGCCTGGTGGTAACGCTCGATGCGCTGGCGCAGCAGATGCACCGTCGTGATCACGCCGACCATCGGCGCCAGCACGGCCAGCGTGATGGCGGCGTTGATGCGCACCAGCACGGTCAGGGCGATCACCACGACGCTGATCTCACCCAACGGGTCGAGCGTCCAGCCGATGAAGCGCTCTATCGCCTGAGCGTCGTCGCGCAGCCTGCTGATCGCCTCGCCGGGGGATGACGGTACGGCGCGCGCCCCCGGCTGCTTCAGGATGCTGACGAAGATGTTGGTACGGAGCAGGGCGCCGGTGGTGAGGTCCAGCGTCGTCTCTGCCCAACTGGCGCCGGACATGGTGGCGATGCGTGCGACGGTGGCGGCCATGAGCAGCGCGACCAGACTCCACAGGCTTGGCCCGGCCGGTGCGTTGCCGGAGAGCTCGTCGAGGAAGCGCCGGATGATGGCGCCGGGCGCCAGCGGCAGGAGGTAGCCCAGGAAGCTGGCCAGGGTCGCACTGAGGGCGTACAGCCCCGGCCGGAAGCGGATCAGCCGCAGCATAAACCACCAGACGGGCATCGCTCAGCCCCCTTCGACGCTGACCGGCGCCGGCTGCCCCGCCGCGGCGTGCTCTCGGAGCAACCGGGCGAACTGGGAGGCCGGGTCGGCCAGCAGGCGCCGGCGTTGACCGTGTTCCACCACGCGCCCCTCCTCCAGCACCATGATCTGGTCAGCCCGGCGCACGGTGTCCAGCCGGTGGGCGATAATGACGGCGGTGCGGTGGCGCAACAGGCGGTCCACAGCCTGCTCGATTTTGGCTTCGGTGGCAGGGTCCAGACGCGACGAGGCCTCGTCGAGGATGACCAGGCCCGGCTCCGCCAGAAAGGCGCGGGCGAGGGCCAGCAATTGCGCCTCGCCTGCGGAGAGCGCATCGGCGGCCAGGATGCTCTCCAGGCCATGGGGCAGCGCCTCGTACCAGGTCCACAGCCCGACGTCGTGCAGCGCGTCGCGCAGGCGCTCATCGTCGATGGCGGGATTGAAGAAGGTCAGGTTGTCGCGCACGCTGGCCCGGAAGAGTTGCACGTCCTGCGTCACCATGCCGACATGCCGGCGTACTTGCGCCAGGGTAGCGTCACGCAGATCAACGCCGCCGACGCGGACGCTCCCGGCGTCGGGGTCGTAGAGGCGGGTGAGCAGGCGGGAGAGGGAGGTCTTGCCGCTGCCGGTGCGCCCCAGCACCCCCAGCACCTGGCCGGGTGCGAGCTGAAAGGAGAGGCCCTGCAGCACCGGCTCCCCCTCGTCGTAACGAAAGGTCACGTCATCGACGGCGACGGCCAGCGGACCGGCCGGGAAGGCGGCGCCGGGACCGTCGCGCAGGATCGCTTGCTCGGCGAAGAGGGCGAGGATGCGGGCGATGCCGGCGGCGGCACGCTGAAAATCCTGCATCTGGCGATTGATCTGCTCCAGCGGACGCTGGAGCATCTGAGTGTAGTAGAGCACGAGGTAGATGGTGCCGATGCTGAGCGCGCCGGCGTGGTAGCGAGAGGCGCCCAGGACGAAGACGGCAGCGAGGCCACAGGCGAAGAGCAGGTTGAGGGTGCTCCAGGCGGCGCCGCCGACGACGCTGGCCAGGCGTTGGTGCTGGAGCACCGCGCGCAGATACACAGCGAGTCGGCGCATTGCATAGGCGGTCGCCCCGTTGGCGCGCAGGTCTTCCGTGCCGCCTAGCCGTTCTTCCAGGAAGCCGTAGAGGTCGGCGCTGGCCTGACGGGCGGCGGCCCAGTGCGGCACTGCACGGTCGCGCAAGCCGTTGGCAGCGACGAAGCCGAGCGCCGTCAGGATGGAGAGGGCCAGGCCGATGCGCCAGTCGATGCCAAAGACCAGCGCCAGCACTCCGAGCATTAATAGCAGGTTGCCCAGGATGGCGATGACGAAGCGTGAGAAGAAGTTGGCGAGCGCGCTGATGTCGCCATCGACGCGTTCGATCAGTTCACCGGGCGTGTGTTGTTTGTGGAACGCCATGTCCAGCGACAGGCAGTGCAGGGTGAGGTCGGCGCGCAGCCCGTTGGTGGCGATCCAGCCGACCTGCTCAGCCAGGTAGGTCTCGGCAACCGAGGAGACCTGGCTGAGGATGGCGACGCCCAGATAGGACAGAGCGGCAACGAACAAGGTGCGCAGCGGCGCTGCGGCCTGGGCTCCGTCGATGAAGGCGCGCAAGAACTGCGGGTTGATGAGTTGCAGCGCGATGTTGGCGAGCAGCAATGCCGCCAGCAGAGCGACCCGCGCCGCCTGCGGCCGTAGGTAGCGGCCGAGCAGGTTGCCCGAACCGGCATTCAGTCCGCGGTCTCCCGCAGTTGCTGTCGCGTGTAGCCGAACTGTTCCAGTACCGTCCCCAGCGCATGGCGGGATTCGCCGGTGGTGAGCATCCGGGCCGAGGCGAGGCAAATGTCCAGCAGGTCATCCTCCAGCCGGTCGATCTCCTCCAACCGGCTGATGCCTACAACCGCCGCGACAGGCTTGTCGTTCCGGAGCACGACGTGGTCGTGACCAGCCTCGGCCTGTCGAACAAGTGCGGACACGCCGATCTTGTCGGCCTCGGCTTCAGAGATCAAGGCGGAAGGAGCATTTCGCATCAGCAATCCAGTCCCGTCTGCCGGTATTCGTTGAATAGGGGAACGACCAAGTCCTAGCCAAGAGTATACCGATTCCGCCGATCCGGCGGCCCCGGTTGGCTATCGCCGCTGCTGCTCCGTCGCCAGCTCATCGAGGAGATCACGTAGCCGAATAGAGAAACCAGGGAGCACGTCACCGCCGTCCAGTTGTTCCTCCGGACCCACGATCCCGCCGCCATCCTGACGGTACACGGCGGTGATGCCGGTCGCCGGGTCGACGTACCAGAGCAGACGCACGCCGGCACGCAGCCAGTCGTGAATCTTGGCCTGCACCTCATCTTCCCGGTCGGAGGGCGAGAGCACCTCGACTACGAAATCCGGCGCGATGTCGGCGCTGGCGGCGTCGAGGTCTTCTGGCAGGCGACCGTGGGCGAAGTAGGCAATGTCACCGCCGCGTGCATGGTAACGACTGCCCAGGATGCGGATGAGGGCATCGGTGGTCGCGACAAGGCCGAGTCGGTGCTGCCGGACAAAAGCGCTGAGCACCTCTACCAGCAACGCCGTCAGAAAGCCATGCCGTAGCGTCGTCACGTCCCACTCCACGATGCGCCCGTCGACCAGCTCCCGTCGCTTGCCATCGTCGGGGAAGGCGATCAGGTCATCGACGCTAAAGCGCCGCTCCGTTGTCACGGCCATCACACGTACTCCTTCGTGCGCTGCCCACGTGCTGCTGCACCCGCAGTACGCACAGTGTACGGCCTGCTGCGGAAACGACTACTACCGTCCACGGCCCATCGGGTGCGGAGAAGGAACCCCTTCCGGCTCGCACTACTCGCCAGGTTTTCCTCTGACGGGAGAAACCTTCCCTGCAATTCCAAGGACGGCAGCCTGTGGGACTGGATGGTTGGAGCGAAGCGTCCTCCGTACCCGACGGGCGTAATGTTGCCAGGTGGTGGTAGCGTGTCCGATCGCGTGTCTGTTATTCCTGCTGTTTATACGGTGCTGGGGGATCCATGCCGAGCCGCGTGTACAGGAGCTGCATGTCCTGCCAGTCCTTGGCGTCCGGCGGGTAGCCCGTGTGATGGGCGAGCTGGACCGTCGCACTGAGGCAACCGATCGGCTGACCGGCAACGGCGCCGGTGGTGAAGCCACTCGCCGGATACGGACAATCGCTGCGGTCCGGGGCGGCTCCCCGTTGCCAGCCGGTGCCGTCGGCGTCAAAGGTCACCGGATGCATATCCACCTGGCGGCCGGCGAGGTCACGAAGCACCAGGCGCGTGGGACGAAGGTCCTCCGCCACGACGAAGCCCAGGGCGCCCAGCGCGGTGATGGCGCGATCCGTCTGGTTGAGCGCCAGCACCATATCGACATCGTCATGCGTCCGGCTTTCCTCGCCGATGAGGGCGTCAATGCCCCAGCCGCCATCGAGCCAGATTTCGACGCCGCCTGTATGCAGACACGTGGCGATCTGCAATACATCGGTAGCCTGCATCACCGGCTGTGCTCCATGAAGCCGTGAGGACACTCGCTCCGGTGGCGTACATGATTCGTCTGTTTCAAGCCTGCGGCAGTCTGGCCAATGCTGCTGCTCGCGGTTGGCGGTGTTCCCGTGAGGGAAGCGGCTATCGTCCCGGGACGCGGGTCAGCGTAGGTCTCGCGTGATCGTTCGGAACTCATCGGGCGTAAAGGCACGCATAGTCACGGAGACGGTGTGCCCGCGCGCCAGAATTTGCGCCGCGGCCTTGGCCACTGTGGCATCGTCCGGCGCCTCAACGATGGTGACGGCATCATATTCGCCCATCGTCACATACTGCCCCAGCACCGTTATGCCAAGTTTCTCGGCAGACGCCCTGGCCGCGTCCATCCGGTCGGCGAACGTCTTGACCTGTTGCCTACCTTCCTCCGTGAACTTATACAGTCCGACGTAGATGGGCATACGCTACCTCCTCCTGACGTGCGATGGCGCTCTCGTCCCAGTTACCGGACGGGACAACTGCAGCATAGGCTATCGGCGGACAACGAGCAAGGCTGCCGGAGACAAGAGAGTGTGCAATCAGTGTCATCCTTGGCTTGGGAAAACTGCACTCTCTATGTCACGCCTTGCCGCCCGCCCTGGCTCCTGCCTGAAATGCCGGTGCGACAGCCTCAGCGAAGCGGCGCAAGGAGGCCTCTACCTGCTCGACAGTGAGACCAGCCCAGCGCGGCTGGAGGTTGAAGACGTCGAAAGGTAGCACGTCCAGCAGTTCCTGGACCGAGGCCCGGCATCGTTCAGGACCGCCTACCACGAACTGCACCTGCTCGGCGGCTTCCTGGATGCTCTGCGGCACCGGCAGCGCGGCTATCGCGGCGCGCTCGCGGCGCATGCGCGTGTTCAAGAGCCAGATTGCTTCGCTCGCTTCTCGCCAGGCGGTGGCGTCGTTTTCGCCGACGTACATGGCGCGGCTGGCCGACACCATGCCGGCATCCGGCGGCAGCCCCGCCTGCTCGCGTCCAGCGCGGTAGGCGGCGTGGAGGGTACGCAGTTCCTGGTTGGATCGCTCGCGGGAGAGCATAAGCTTGAGTCCTCGGCTACCGGCGAGGGTGGCCGAAGCCGGGCTGTTGGCGGCCAACCAGAGCGTTGGGAACAATGGCCGCGTTGGTTGTGGGAGGACGCGGACCGGATCAGGTATCTGCACAAAGCGGCCGGCGTAGGCAAACGGCTGGCCGCTCCAGGCTAGCTCCAGGATGTCAAGCGCTTCGGCCAGGCGCGCGTGCCGTTCCTCCGCGCTTGCCCCCAGGGCCGCAAACTCCGCCGGTGTACTGCCGCTGCCCAGCCCAACGGAGCTACGCCCGCCGCTCAGGACGTCGAGCAGCGCGATCTGTTCGGCGATGATCAGCGGCTGGTGCAGGTTGATGCAGACTACGGCGCTGCCCAGCCCGATCTTCCGCGTCCGGCCGGCCAGGTAGGTGGCGAAGGCGAGCGGCGCCGGCAGGTGACCATGGTGGACGTGGAAATGGTGTTCGGAGAACCAGACGTGCGCAAAGCCGAGTGCTTCAGCGTGTACCACCTGCCGCTCCACGTCGGCGTAGACCTCGGACGACGGCTGCTCCGCCGGGCCTTCCACGTGGTAGGTCAGGGCAAATTCCATGGCGCCGCCATTCTCACGCTCTCTACGGTGGTTTCCCGCTGAATCATACTTCCTTCGCGGTCCTGCCGGGAATCTCAGGACGGCGATTTCAGCGGCGGCGGTAGCGTCAATTCCTGGCCTGGCACAGCCTGTGCATTCCATCGTCAGGGAAAGAACGACAAGTGGATGGAATCGACCGATGTGCCTGAGCCGTCGCGTGCTTGTTGTGGAGGACACGACGGTGGTACGGACGCTACTGGAAGCCGTCCTGACCGACGAAGGCTATAGGGTATACACGGCCGCCAACGGCGCCGTCGCGCTGGGGGCGCTAGAGGTGGCCGATCCGTGCGTCATCCTGCTGGATCTGCGGATGCCGGTGATGGATGGCCTCGCCTTTGCGCAAGCCTACCGGCAGAGCGCCGACGCCAACGCGCTGATCATCGTCATGACGGCGGAACGGCGGCGGGACGAGATCGCGGAAATCGCGCCGGTAGAGGTGGTCTTGAAGCCCTTCGACACCGAAGCGCTGCTGCTGACGGTGGAACACTGGGTTCAAGTACACACGGCTGAATCCCCTGCTCCTCAACCAATAAACGGGAAAGTCAAGTATACTACTTACTAATGTCTAGTTTGACGAAGGAGGTGGTCCGCCTGGCGGAAAGCTTCGATGTCACTGCCCGGAAGTTCCACCAGGGCGTCTGCGTGGCCCTCCTGGCGCTCGGCTTTATCCTGGGTGCGCGCAGCGGCCTCTGGCTCGTCGCGCTGGTGGGGGCTGTGCTGTTGCTGGGCCGCTTCTGGTGGCCGGCGGACATCTTCCGGCAGATCAACTGGCGCGTGTTGGAACCGGCGGGCATCCTGAAGCGGCGTGAGGTACAGGAGGATCATGCGACCCGACGCATCGCCCGGGTGCTGGGTGGGGTCGTCCTGTTGGTCAGCGCCCTGCTTCTCGGCCTGAGCCTGCTCTGGGCCTGGCTGTTCGTGGCGGCTATGGGCATCATGATCTTGCTTGATGCCGTCTTCGATCTTTGAATGCTCTGTGTCGTGACCTACCGGTTCGGTAGGTTGAGGGCCGGAAGGACTGTGAGTTCTCGCTGATGTTGGAACGCGCCATCGTTGTACTGGTGCTCCTCGCCGCAACCGGGGCGATGGCGCTGATCGTGCGGGGTCGCACCCGCGCGCGCATCGCCGCGATCGAGGGGCGAATGCTGCCCACTGCGTTACTGCCCCGCTTTAAGGCGGATGCGGGCGGCATTCTCTATTTCTACGGCCCCCATTGCGGCTCCTGCCGGCAGCAGGCGCTGATCCTCGATCAGCTTTCACAGCGCGAACCCATTACGCTCGTGAAGGTAGACGCCGCTGCCCAGGCCGATTTGGCCGATGCCCTCGGCATCGCCACCGTTCCGGCCACTGTTGTCGTCGCCCCCGGCGGCGCCGTGCAGTCGATCAACCTTGGTCTGCGCTCGCTGCCCGCGCTTATCGCCCAACTGCACCCGATTGAGGTCGCTCGCTCCGTGGCGTGACGGCGGAGAGCGGTGCGGGCGGCCGCAACGCGCCTGCCTCGCTCATGCGTCCCGCCAATCCGTCGGCCATGCCTGCCGTGTGTCATGGACGGTGATGATTTGCACCATCTGGCCACGGAGCGGGTCCACTGGACCTGCATTACCCGGCGCGTCGTTCCCCGTCCTGGTCCCGATACGCCGCGTACTAGCGAAAGGTTGCCTCCACTTCCTCGGCGGTGGCAAAGTCGTCAGCGTCGGCGTCTTGGATGCCCGCCTCAATGTCGGCAAGCTGCCACTGCTCGACTGCGACAAAGCGGCGGATGGCCTCCTCGACCAGAGTATTCCTGTTCCTGCCCGTGGCCTGTACCAGGCGATCCAGGTCATCGCGCAACTCCCGCGGGACCCGCGCTCCGACGGTGACGGTTGGTGCATCTATCGTGGCCAACGCACGCTCCTCACTCCGCTAACACATAGTGGATCTCTGTTCACAGAATGATACCCGGCTGCGAAAGCGCACGTCTTGATGGGGCAATTCGCCATCAGCGATCAGGATGGTCATACTTTCCAGACCGACACGAACATGAGGAGACCCGCCATCGTGACTACCCTGCCGACGCGCGACCAGATCCCCCTCGAACAAACCTGGAACCTCGGCGATATCTTCGCCGATCTCCCTGCGTGGGAGGCGGACCTGGGCCGACTAGACGGCCAGGTCGCGGCTGTGACACAGTTCCGGGGCCGCCTCGCTGAGGGCGGAGCGACCTTGCTGGCCTGCTTGCAAGCGCGCGATGCTGTCCTGGCCAGTATGGCCAAGCTCGGCGGCTACGCCCGGTTGGGTGTCTCCACCGACGGCCTCTCGCCGCAGGCTCAGGCCACATCCTCCCGTGCCACGGCGCTGGCGGCACAGGTCGGAGCGGCGCTTTCCTTCCTTGATTCGGAACTGAGCGCCTTGCCGGACGGGGTGATCGAAGGCTACCTGGCCGGCGAGCCGGCCCTTGCTGCGTACCGGTTGCAACTGGAACTGTTGCTGCGGGACCGCCCCCACCAGTTGGCGCCGGAGACCGAGCAGACGCTGGCGGCGCTGGGCGAGGTGCTGGAGGCGCCGTCGACGATTTGGGGCCAGGCCACCGCTGTCGATCTGACCTGTGTACCGGTGCGCGGCGCCGACGGTGCGGAGCATCCCGTCTCCATCGCCGCCTACGTCTTTGGTCAGGCGCAGGCGCCGGATCGGGAACTGCGCCGCCGAGGCTACCTGTCGCTGGCCGCCGGCATCGGGCAGCACAAAGCAACGCTGGCTACCACCTTGAGCACCGTCATCCGCCGCAACGTCACCCTCGCCAAACTGCGCCGTTACCACTCCGCCACCGAGATGCTGCTGGAAGGGCAGCAGGTGCCGGAGGCCGTCTACCGTAACGTGCTCAACGTCGTCCACGACGAGATCGCGCCACACTACCGCCGGCTCATGCGCTTGAAGCAGCGCGTGCTGGGTCTGGACACCGTGTACCGCTACGATGTGGAGGCGCCGCTGGACCCCGCCTACGAGCCGGTCACCAGCTTCGCGGAGAGCGAACGGACGATCCGCGAGGGGCTGGCGGTGTTGGGCGACGAGTACGACGCCATCCTGGCGGCGGCGTTCCGTGACCGCTGGGTGGATCGCGCCGAGAACCTTGGCAAGCGGTCCGGCGCCTTTTGCGCCACCATCTACGGCGTTCACCCCTATGTCTTCACCACATGGCGCGACAACCTGCGCAGCACCTTCATCCTGGCCCACGAGCTCGGCCACGCCGGCCACGGCATGCTCTCCAGCCGTAACCAGGTGATCAGCAACACCCGCACCGCCCTCTTCTTTGTGGAAGCGCCATCGACCGCCAACGAGATGATCCTGAGCCGTCACGTCCTGGCGCGCACGACGGATGCGCGGCTACGCCGCTGGCTGATCTTGCAATCGCTCGGCACGTTCACCCACAACATGGTGACGCATCTATTGGAGGCGCATTTTGAGCAGCGCCTCTACGACCTGGCCAAAGCGGGCCAGCCGCTCACCCTCTCCACCATCATGCAGGTGCAGAGCGAGGTCTTCGAGCGTTTCTACAATGGCTCCGTGGTTGTGGACGATGCGGCGCGCCTCTACTGGGCGCAGCAGCCACACTTCTATATCGGCCTCTACCCCTACACCTACGCCGCCGGCCTCTCCTGTTCCCACAGCATCGCCGAGGCGATCCACCAGGAGGGCCAACCGGCCGTGGAGCGCTGGCTGCGCACCCTCAAAGCCGGCGGCGCCTTGCCGCCGATCGAGCTGATGCGCATGGCCGGCGTGGACCTGACCAACCCCGAGCCGATCCGCCGCGCCGTGGCCTACTTCGGCAGCCTGGTGGAGGAGTTGGAGCGTGGGTTTGCCTGACGGCCGAAATCGCCGCCACGAATTGGTACACTGTTACAGGCAGCCGATCTGGAACAGTCGTTGCGAGCAGCAGCATCGCCGGGTTCGGCTTTCGCTCGCTACTGGGCGACGGTGGAGGACTGGTCAGAAGAGAGCCGGTATTCACGTCCAACGGCGCAAGACGCGCGTGTCTTGTGCCAGGCGATCGGGGATTCGCAGGAAGGGGTATTGGAATGGTTCAGGCAGCGTTGGTAGCCCCCAACCTTCCGGGTGGGGCGCATCTCCTGGATGTACTTCCGCAGGTCGGACTCTCCGTTGTCGATAGCTTTTGGTACCCTTCAGCAAGCCGAGGACGTTGGCGCCTCGTCCTCTCGTTGTTAGAGCGGGAGGGGCTGGGACTACTGGCGGCCTATGAAGCAGTGCAACACGCCCTGGTGAAGGTACCGGAACTCAACATGCCGCTGGAGGATATTGTATTGGCGGCTCCGTCTGATCTTCGGGTTGAGCAACTCCGGAATGCGTTGCCGGCAGGGTCCTGGCAGGAGCCATATTCGGACGTCGTCTGGTTTCAGGAATCAATGGCAGCGGACGGTACGATGGTACCCGTCTACGTGTACAGACTGCGATCAAAGGCGGCGCGTCAGGGCATAGCGGTGTAGCGGTGTCGTTCCGGCGGGCAGCGCTATCAGGTGGCCGTCCGGTCCGGCGAAGCTCCATATTTGAGCAAGTCCTGTACGATTGGGCCGAAGCTGGCCAGTCACTGACCCTTGCCACGATGATGCAGGTCCAGGGAGAGGTCTTTGATAACGGGGCAACCGTGACACAGGAACCAAACGTGCAGTTCAAGCCGCCGCCAGCCTATCCTGCTGAGTTCCAGCAAGCGTTGCGGGACGCGCTGGCGCATCTCTACGATCTGCCTTTCAAGCGCCATCATCCCCTGGCGGACTGGTTGCTCCCGTCGGGTACAGACAACCAGGGCGAGCGTTTGCGCGAGCTGCTCGTGGCCACCATCGCGCAGTTGCGGCCGCTGGCGAACCTTCCTGCCGACGCTCCGGCCCGGCGCCGCCGGCTACCTGCCCAAGCCCGTTACGCCGCGCTCCCTCCTCGCAGCGCTGGAGCGTTGCCGAGCCCCACGGGCAGGGAACCCGTAGCGGGGCTACACTTCGTCCGCTCCGGCGGGCAAAGGTTGCTTCGGCCAGGTAGCCGAGGGGGTTCAGTCCAAGCGCCCGACCTGACCCATCGCCGTGCCGTCCTGGCGCAACCCATCTCGGCGCGGATCGACGTAGCGGGCGAACCACTCCTCCAGCCGGCCCTTGAGGTCGCGTATCCGGGTGGTCTGGTCGGCGGCGCCGGCAAGGTTGCGGCGCTCGTCCGGGTCGTTGCGCAGGTCGTAGAGTTCGTGTGGCCCGTAGGCATGGCGGTAGACGTATTTCCAATCGTGCGTGCGGACCATGCGCACCGGGCCATACTCGTCGAAGATGACGATGTGCTCGCGCTCCGGCATCGCCTCCCCGCGCAGGAGTGGCAGAAAGGACTGCCCAGGCAAATTGCGCCCCATTGGGATCGGTAGGTTGAGGGAATCGAGCAGCGTGGGCAGCACGTCGTAGGCGGAGACGAGGGCGGCCTCGGCCCGCCCGGCGGGGATCGTGCCTGGCTGACTGAAGATGGCCGGCGCCTTGATGGAGTTCTCGTACATGTTGCGGGGGTTTGTGCCGTTGCCTTTGCCCCAGAAGCCGTGCTGGCCGCAGGAGAAGCCATTGTCGCTCACGAACACGACCAGCGTGTTCCGGCGTAGGCCGCGCTCTTCCAGTCTGTCCAGGATGCGTCCGACGTTGGCGTCCATGGCCGTCACGGCGGCAAAATAGCCTTTCAGCATCTCCCGATTGCCCAGACACTGGTCCGTCAGGCCACCTGCCCAGGGGTGCCGCGCCTCCTGCGGACAGGAGGCGAACGGGCAGTCAGCATAGGAATCCACGATCGCCTGGGGGTGGCCGGTCCAGGGGGAGTGGGGCGCCGTGTAATGCACGCTCAGGTAGAAGGGAGCGCCGGCGCCGGCGTAGCGGTCCAACAGCGCCAGCGCTTCGTCCGTGATGCGGTCAGTGACGTAACCGGGTTCGTCGACGAGCTGGCCGTTGCGCACCATCGGCGCATCGTTGTAGCGTCCGCCGCCGCTCTGGTGGACGAACCAGTCGGTAAAGCCGTGCTGCGGGATCTGGCTGTCACCGAGGTGCCATTTGCCGCTCAGGCCGCAGGTCCAGCCATGGCGGGCCAGGACATCGGTGGAGGTCACCTCTCCTTCCAGGTAGCGGATGGCGTCGGGGCCGACGTTGCCTCCCTTGAGCCAGTCGTGGACCCCGTGTTGCGAGGGAATGCGCCCCGTCAGCAGGGTGGCGCGGCTGGGAGAGCAGACGGGCGTCGCCACAAAGAAGTTCTGGAACCGGACGCCGCTCCCGGCCAGCCGGTCGATGTTCGGCGTGCGAATTTCGGGATTGCCGTAGCAGCCCGCCGCCCACAGTCCCTGATCGTCGGTCAGGATGAAGACGACGTTGGTACGAGCTGCGCCGGGATCAACTGCCATACTTCCTCGCTCTCGCTATTGCGAACTGAAACGAGTCTACCGTGTGCGTACCCTGCCTAGCCCCGAATGCCGGAAAGGACGATACCACGCACAAAGAAGCGCTGGGCGCCGGGGCTAGGGATCGCCACGTTGCGGCAATCAGCGATCATGGCACCGCTTATATTTCTGGCCGTTGCCGCATGGGCAGGGCTCGTTGCGGCCCACCTTGCTGGTCGTGAAAGGGGTCGGCTGCGACGCGACCAGTTGGGCAGTGCGGGCCGGGTTGGCCCATGGGGGGCTTGCCTCGTGCTGGGCGGGTGCGATGCCGTCGAGTTCATCCAGCGCGGCCTGGGCGGATGCCATGCATTCCAGCAGTTTCTGGCGTGGCAGTCGGCTGTGAGGAGCTACGGCCAGGGTTCGTTCCATCAACCGCCGAAAGCCGGCGCGGTCCCCTGCCCTTTCGGCCAGGAGCCCGAGGTTGTAGGTCGCCTCAGCATTGGTCGGATCGAGCGCCAGGGCTACCTGAAACTGGTGGCGCGCCTCCTCATCATCGCGAATGCCACGTAGGACGTTGCCGTAGTGGACGCGGAGCGCCGCATCGTCGGGCTGCGCCGCCACCCGCTGGCGGTAGATGTCGCGCGCCTCGTAAGGATGCGCCTGCCGGTTACCGTCGATAGTGAAACGCAGCGACTCCACGCGCGATGCTTCGACCGACTGGCGGTTTCGGGTCTTCACCTTGGATCGGGGGGACATGCTCTTGAGGAGTTCGAAAGACAGGGTCAAGTACGCTTCCGGCGCCAGCTCGTACTGGTCTACGGCGCCGCATTTCGGGCAGGTGATGCGCTGCGGGATGAAGTACTCACTGTATGGCACCGTCTCACCCGCCCGCCGTCGGTCGGCAGTGCCGGCGTCGTAGTACACATGCTCTATCCGGGAGGGCCTCCATCGCCCGCACGTCGAGGAGGGAACAGACCACCCAGGCCGCCAGCGTCTCATCGTCGGGCGTCTGCGACTCTGCCGGATCAAGGCGGTCGACCAGGACGGCGATCACCTCAAGGCGCAGTTCCGGGTGATATTCGACCAGCTTCGTCAGCGCTTCGATAGCATGCGTCCGTGTGAAGACCGCTCTACCCCGATCAAACACGACGCCACGCAAGGCCGGCAAGGCTGGCCTACCGATGTGGCCAAAGGCTTCCTCTAGCGACTCACTCAAGCTATCGTCGTCACGGTTGAACAGCGGCAGCAACGGCTCGACGGCCTCCTCCGCCGCCAGTTCGCCCAAAAGCTGGATGGCGTGGACGGGCGCCCAGAAGTCCGGGCTTTCGGGATCGGCGTCGTGCAGCAGTTCATCGGTCGCCATGGCAATCAGCGCCGGCGCCACCGCGCTGCCGAACGTTTTGATGGCGTCGAGCAGCTCCCGGTCCGGCGTCTGGCCGGTCTGGCGTAGCTTGAACAGGAGTGGCTGCCACTCGCGGGCTCAGGGGTCACCTGCTCCTCCTCTCGTCTTCCCCGCGCCGTTGTGGCAAGAGTGGCGATGAAGCATTGGCCGCTCGTCCTTCCTGTTCCTCAACTCACAGCATAGTACATCCGGCACACGTGGCGTTCCGGGCTCTACGCCCGCAGCCATTTCGGATTAAGGTGCGCCTGCCGTTATTATGGGCCAGAGTATTATACTTTCGTCAATAATGCGTCGTGTTCACCGACGAGAAAAGCGAGGAGAACCGCTTGTTTGTCAACCGACGGCGCGAGCTCGAGTCGCTGGAGGAACACTACCGTTCGGAGCACGCCGAACTCTATGTGCTGTATGGACGACGGCGTGTCGGCAAGACGGAACTGCTCCAGACGTTCTGTCAGGAGAAGCGGCACCTCTTCTTTGTCGCCGATCTTGGTACGGAGGCGAGCCTGCTTGCCGAGTTCACACGCGTGATTAGCGCGTTTGCGCAGGGCGATCCAGATCTTCTGGCCCCTTTTGTTTCCTGGGATACCGCCTTCACCTTTCTGGCTCGTTTCACCGCCACCGAGCGCCTGGTCCTCGTGTTGGACGAGTTCACCTACCTTATTCGGGCCAATCCGGCGCTGCCATCGATTCTTCAACGGCTTTGGGATATGCGTCTGCGAGAGACGCGGCTGATGCTGGTGCTCTGTGGTTCCTATGTCGGCATGATGGAAAAGCATGTGCTTGGCTATGAGGCGCCCCTCTACGGCCGGCGCAGCGCACAGTGGCAGATGCAGCCGTTGGGCTTGCACGACGCTGCACTGTTTCACCCGCGCTATGATCCCATCAACCACGTGTACACTTTTGCCATCCTCGGTGGCGTGCCGGCATACCTGCTCCAATTTCGTGAGAGCGACGGTGTGCTGGACAACGTGCAGCGGCGCGTCCTGGCGCAGGGCGCCTTTTTATACGACGAGCCTCGCTTCTTGCTGCTGGAAGAGTTGCGCGAGCCGTCACGGCACTTCGCTATCCTGGAAGCCATCGCTGCCGGGCGCACTCGGCCCAACGAGATCGCTCAAGCCGTTGGCCTGGCGGTGACATCGCTCCCTTCCTACCTGGAGACACTGCGGGCGCTCGGGCTGGTGGAGCGTGAGGCGCCGGCGACGGAGACGCAGCCGCACAAGAGCAAGCGGGGGCGCTACCAGATTTTGGACCACTACTTTCGCTTCTGGTTCCGATTCGTCGCCCCCCACCGCTCGTTGCTGGACCGCGGTGATATCGCTCCGGTTGCCCGGCTGATCCAGGAGCAGCTCGACCAGTTCACCGGCCCGGTCTTTGAGTCGATCTGTCGGGAGCACGTGTGGCGTATGGTGAGGGCAGGCGCGCTGGATTTCGTCCCCCGGTACGTTGGTCGCTGGTGGGACGACCACGACGAGATTGATGTCGTCGCGGTGGGCGAACAGCAGGCACTGCTCGGCGAATGCAAGTGGACGACGCGCCCGGTCGGTACGAATGTCCTTGATGAGTTGCGGCACAAGGCGCAGCCGCTGGTGGCCCGGCAGGGCTGGCGTCACGTGACCTATGCCCTGTTTGCCCGTGCCGGCTTTACGCCCGCCTTACGGGACGATGCCGCCAGGGAGGGTGTCGTCCTGATTGACCTGGCGGCGATCGCCGGTTCTTGAGAAACAGAGGCGCAAGTGTGGGGGGTGATGCAAAGTAGGGCTGGCAAGCTGACGTTGAGAATCGCGGCGCATCGCAATGCTCACTCGTCCACCACGGGCACGCGCAGGTGTGCGCTCGGCCTCCATAGCTAGCCGCAGACGTCATTGCTGATGCGGGCCAGGGTGCGGTATTGCTCGACGGACGGCAGCGCCTGCAATGCCTGATGCATTGTTTTGAGTCGCTGTTCAGGAGGCTACGGCGTAGACGCGCGGCGCCGGGATCTGCTCGCCATCGGCGCGGGCAGCGTCGATCCAACTCTCGATGGCGTCCTGACCCTGCTGGACCGCCTCCTCGTAGGTGCTGCCATGCGTCTGGCACCCCGGCAGTTCGGGCACGGTAACGACGTACACCCGCTC
The DNA here is from genome assembly GCA_002404055.1 of Chloroflexi bacterium UBA4733. The sequence goes on along the minus strand of DHIZ01000164.1, from coordinate 45,939 downwards.
GTCGTCGCTCCACTCGATCATCATCGAGTAGTGGAAATATGGCTCGTTCACGGTTGCCTCCTTTGCGCATCCCGCACCTCGTCGAGTGCGGCTTGAACCTGACGTTCCTGGTAGTCGTGGGCATCGTCGCCGTCACCGCCGGCCAGCGTCACGCGCTTCTGCCCCAGCGGATGCTTCCAGACCGTGTGGCTGCCTTTGCCCGGACGGGCCCGGAAGCCGGCTCGCTGCATCTCTGCCCGCAACTCACGTATCTTCCGTGGCATCCCTACACGCCCGCGCTCACGAGATCCCTCCCCCGTTCCGTATGTCTGACGAAGCATACCAAGCCCGGTCAACTGCAGGCTGGTCGTTTGCTTCTTGAGTAGGTCCGCATTTGCTCGCGCTTGCCGGGCGCACTCCGGTGAGGACCCTGGACGCTCTGCAGACGGCGTGCCTGCTATGCTGGGCCATGCGGATGGCGGCGGAGGTAGCGAAAGCGCTGGCTCGTAAGGTCGGCAGGGGAACATGAACCGGGCTGATTTTCAGCAACTCGCGGAACTGCGTCTCCAGGATGCTGAAGCGCTTTTGCAGGCCGGTCGCTATGAAGCCGCGTACTATCTCGCCGGGTATGCCATCGAGTGCGCACTCAAAGCGTGCATCGCCAAGCGAACTGAGGCGGAGTCCTCTCCCCACGAAATGCAGTACGACTGTATACCCATCGATCTGGAATGGGTCAGGCAGCGTTGGTAGCCCCCAACCTTCCGGGTGGGGCGCATCTCCTGGATGTACTTCCGCAGGTCGGGCTCTCCGTTGTCGATAGCTTTTGGTACCAATCAGCAAGCCGGGGGCGCTGGCGTCTCATACTCTCCCTGTTAGAGCGGGACCGGCTCGGACTACTGGCGGCCTATGAAGCAGTGCAACACGCCCTGGTGAAGGTACCGGAACTCGACATGCCACTGGAAGATATTGTGTTGGTGCGTCCGTCTGATCCCCGGGTTGAGCAACTACGGAATGCGTTGCCGGCAGGGTCCTGGCGGGAGCCATATTCGGACGTCGTCCTGTTTCAGGAGTCAATGGAAGCGGACAGTACGATGGTACCCGTCTACGTGTACAGACTGCGATCAAAGGCGGCGCGTCAGGGCATAGCGGTGTGGCGGCGCCGGCGCCAGCAGCCGGGCCCTTCAGATGGTCGACTGCTGCGTTGCCGGGCTGGCGATCACGACACGGGCAGTGTCCAGCGCCGGGTACTGTTCGGCGCGCTCCATCATCCCCCGCAGGAGTTGGCGGCGCAAGCCCTCGTGCACGCTGGCCAGCGCCGGGTCGTCGATTCGGTTGTCGAACTCGTTCGGGTCGTTTTGCAGGTCGTAGAGTGCGCTGCGAGCGGAGAGGCGTTCGATCAGCTTGTAGCGGGCCGTGCGCAGTGCCCATTGGGCGCGGGAAGCGCCAGGCGCGTCGACCGGCGTGTAGAGCTCGGACAGCGTGGCATCTCGCCAGCCCACTGCTGTCGGCGCTTCGCCCTGGAGCAGTGGACGCAGGCTCCTGCCCGGCAGGTATGGCGGGACGTCGACTCCCGCCGCGTCCAGCCAGGTCGGCAGTAGGTCAACCAGTTCGACCGGAGCCTCGGAGACGCTCCCTGCCTTGCTCAGGCCCGGCCAGCGGACGAGCAGCGGCACGCGCACTGCGCTGTCGTAGAGCGAGTACTTGGTGAAGCCGCGGCCCCGTTCGCCCAGCAGTTCGCCGTGGTCGCTGAAGTAGACCACGACGGTGTGCTCGGCCATGCCGGCCTGCTGCAGCGCCGTCAGCACACGGCCGAGGCAGTGGTCGACGTAGGTGACGTTCGTGAGGTAGCGGGAGACGGCAAGGCGCAACTCACGCTCGTCCATCTGGCCCCAGGCGCGACCCTGGATGGATCGGCGGAGCATGTGGTCGTCCTCGGCGAAGGCCGGCGGGGTGGCGGGAGGCAGTGGCACGCGCTGCGGATCGTAGCGGTCGGCGTAGTCGGCGGGCACCACGTTTGGCGGATGCGGCCGATCCAGGCTGACCAGGAGACAGAATGGCTGCTCGCCCCGCTGTTGCCGGTGGGCCTGCAGGTAGGCCACTGCCTGGTCGGCCAGCCAGGCTTCCGGTAATTGCGCACCCGGCACCGGCGCCACGTCGCCGACGTAGCCTTCCCGGCTTTCGCCGCCGACGCCAAAGCGCGCGGCGGCCGCTTGCTGCCAGGCGCGCTCGCCCGCTTGCGGCTGATCAGCGAGACTGACGTCGACCGGACCATCGGCCTTACCGCCGCGCCCAGCCCGGAAGTCAAAGCCCCGTTTGTCCGGCACGTGCTGATCGGGCGCCGTGCGGTTCTTCCAGTGCATCTTGCCGATCGCCGCTGTGGCGTAACCGGAGCGGCCGAGGTGCTGGCCAAGCGTCGGGACCGGCGGCTGGTCCGGCCAGTAGTGCTGGTTGCTGAGGATGCCAATCTGATGGGGATACATGCCGGTGATGAAGGAGTGCCGGCAGGGCACGCAGACGGGCAGGTTGGCCACGGCCTGGCTGAACCGAACACCGCTCGCGGCCAGTTGATCCAGGTACGGCGTCTGGACGATCGATGCGTCCTGACCCATCAGCCAGGTGCGCGTGCTGCCGGCGACCCCTGCGGCCGCGCAACCGAGCGCATCATGGCGGTGCTGGTCGTCCATCAGGATCAGCAGGTTCATCGCTGTTGCGCCGGGCATGGGCGCCTCCATTCTGCTCGTCGTTGTCCGTTGCCAGCCAGGTGGCGCGTTGCTCCATTCGCCGCCACTATATATATCAGAGTGGGCGCTACCGCACGCGCTCCTGCCGCGCCTGGACGGCTTTGTCGGTCGCGAAGAGCAGACGCCCTACGACCTGCACCTGGTGCTCAGCCCGCAGTTGGACCGCCATGCCCCGCTGGCCGACGTGACCCAGGCGGTCGACTCGGCACGACAGGTGTATGCCCTGCACGGAGCGTCCGCACACCTGACGCAGACCAGCCCGGAGACGTACCACCAGCTCGGCCCCGAAGTGCAAGACGTGGCAGTAGCGTGGCTGCGGGCGCAGATACGGGCGCAGTGACGGGAACGGACCGCGGTTGCGTGTACTCTTAGCCAATCGGGGCTTTCGTTATCTTCTGGCCGGGCAATTCCTCAGCCTGATCGCCCCCTGGTGCCAGCGCACGATGGTCTTGATCTGGGTCTTCGCGCTGACCCAATCGGGCACTGGTGTCAGCCTGATGGGCCTGGCGGAAGCCTTGCCCATGCTCCTCCTGGCGCCGGTGGCAGGTGTCTTCGTGGATCGCTGGGACCGCGGCCGCACGATGACGTTGGTCGTTCTGGTGCAGGCGGTCGTGCTGCTCCCCTTGCTGACGGTGCAGGGGGCATCCGGCGTCTGGGTGATCCTCCCTGGCCATCAGCGCAGCGTCGCAGTTCTTCCAGTCGGCAACTGTGCTCTTCCTGTCGGGAAGCGTCTTCCCCTTTCTGATCGTCGCGGGAGTCGTTGGCCTCATTGTGATCCGCTCGATAGCATCGCCGCATCCTGCCGGCGAACTCGGGATGCCAAGCGCCAGCGCGGCCTCAGCCGCGACACCACCGATGGCGGTGGGTGCGGGGGAGTGATGACGCGCCGCCGAGCCAACTGACCGGTAGGTGTAGAGACACCAAAATGCTGCTGGCGCGGCACGTCGTACCAGCGCTATCATTTTGCAGATCGACAAGGCACTGGGATGGAAGGACATTCGCAGATGATTGGCATTGTGCTGGCCGGGGGCTCCGGCACGCGACTGGCGCCCTTAACGCTGTTGGCGAACAAGCACGCGCTGCCGCTCGGCAACGTGCCGATGATCCATCACTCCATTGATCTGTTGGCCAAGATTGGCATCAGCCGCGTCATCGTCGTCTGCGGTGACAGCGACGCCGCGAAGTTCATGCGCTACCTCAAGGACGGCTCGGCCTTCGGCGTCTCCGTCTCCTACACCTATCAGGATCGGCCCGGCGGTATTGCGGAAGCCCTTGGTCTTTGCCGCGCCTTTGCCGGTGGCGACCAGGCCTTCGTCGTGCTGGCCGACAACGGGGTGGAGTACGTGGACACCATCGCCCGCGCCGTCCGCGAGCTGGGCCACCCGGACTGCTGGCGCGACGCCGCCATCTTCACCACACCGGTAGCGGAGCCGCAACACTACGGCGTCATCTCCCGCGACGCCGACGGTACCGTCACCGCCATCGTCGAAAAGCCGGCAGTACCGCCCAGCAACCTCGCCGTCACTGGGTTCTACCTGTACCCGCCGGACGTCTTCGACATCGTGACGACGCTCGTACCCTCGGCGCGCGGCGAATTGGAGATCACCGACGTCAACAACTGGTACCTGCGCCAGGGACGCCTGCGCATGTACGAGTTGGAAGGCTACTGGTGGGACGCCGGGGAGAGCCTTGCCCAGTACCAGGCGATGCATCGTCACGTCCTGGAGCACGGAGCCAACCACTGGAAAGAGGCCCCGCCGGCCCCCGATGCAACGTCGTCTTAGGGGGCCGGGGGTGAGGTGATGCGCGTTGGCATCGACCTCAGCGGTCTCTGGCGACGCAAGACGGGCATCTTCCGCTATGCCGACGCTATAAGCCGGGCGCTGCTGGCGCGCGACGACGGCGTTGCCTACACGATCTTTTACCGGCGAGGCGAAGCGCCGCCGGCTTTTGCCGGCGCGGCGCGGGTACGCCTGATCGCCACGCCTATCCGGCAGGAACGCCTGGCGACGCAGCTCTGGTTCCCGCTGGCCCGCCGCCGCCTTGGCCTCGATGCCATCCACTACCCGGCCTTCCCGCCCCCCCTACTCCAACACCAGGGCATGATCGCCAGCATCCACGACCTCACTGCCCTGCGCTACCCGGCAACCATGACCCTGGCCGGCCGGCGCTACTGGGGGCCGTTGCTCCGGCACGCTGCCCGAGTCGCCACGCCGGTGCTCGTGCCGTCGCGCTCCACGTTCAACGACGTGGTCCGGCTGGCCGCCGCTGCGCCGGACCGGGTGGCGATCACGCCCTATGCGGCAGATCCGAGCTTTGGCGACCGCCCTGCAGCCCAGGCGCTGCAATCCGTGCGCCAGCGTTGGCAGTTGCCCGAACGCTTCCTGCTGGCGGTTGGCACCCTGGAGCCGCGCAAGAACCTCGGCACCCTGTTCGCCGCCCTCGAACGGTTGCGCGGCACGCTTTCACCCGCGCCGGCCCTGGTCGTGGCCGGTCGGGAGGGCTGGGGCGATGTGACGACCAGCGAACGCCTGCGAACGCTCGGCGACGCCGTGCGCTTCACCGGCCACGTCAGCGATGCCGACCTGATCGCCCTCTATCACCTGGCGACTGTCTTTGTCTATCCCAGCCTCTATGAAGGCTTCGGCTTTCCGGTGCTGGAAGCCTTCTGGGCCAACTGCCCCGTCGTCAGCACGACAAGCTCCTCCATCCCTGAAGTGGCCGGTGACGCCGCGCTGCTGGTGGCGCCACTCGACGACCAGGCCATGGCCGATGCCATCAGCAGCCTCTGGACCGACTCTGTCCTCGCCGCCCGCCTGCGCGCCGCCGGCGCCGAACGCACGCGAGCGTTCTCCTGGGACCGCTGCGCGGCGTTGACGGTAGAAGCGTATCGCCGTGGTTTGGCGGAAACACGACCCTGATCTCCGCATGCGTCCGCCGTCAGCCACCATCAGAAGTGCGGTTGCGTTCCCCGTACGATCCCCTCATCTCGCGCGAACGCCAAGTCCGGCAAAGCATCGGTGGGAAAGTAGCCGACGGCGTCCAGGTCGTCGCCGGCCCGCGGCGCGCCGGCGGTGATGGTGGCGGCGTAAACCGCCAGGATGACCGGGTCACCGGCGGCCGAGTAGAGGCCGACCAGGCGGTCGATGGCAACGTCGACGTTCAGTTCTTCGCGGGCCTCCCGAGCGGCGGCGGCTTCCAGCGCTTCGCCGCGGTCGACGTAGCCGGCCGGCAGTGCCCAGCGGCCGCGACCAGGCTCATTGAGGCGCCGGCCGAGCAGCACGCCATCGGCAGAGGTGATGACGACAGCCACGGCAACTTTGGGGTCAGCGAAGTGGATGAAGCCGCAGGCAGGGCAGGTTGGGCGCTGTTGGGTCCCCTGGAGGCGCGACGCCAACGGTGTGCCGCAAGAGGGGCAATAGCGCATGGTCGCTCTCCTGGAAGGGGCCGGTGCTATACTGAATCCGGCGACAGTCGGCGTATGCTACCCGGTATGGCGAGCGTTTCCAGCGGGTTGTTCAGTCTCTGCACGGGTGAGCCGCGCGACACGGAAATGAGGACGGAGCTATGGAGCGCAGCTACGACGTCACGGTGACGATGCAGTATACGCTGCGGGTGCAGGCGCCGGACGAGGATGAGGCCCGCCGCATCGCCCTCATTGCCGCCGACTTCGCCAACCAGTGCGTGCGCTGGGAAGAGTTGCGCCAGTGGCAGGAGATTCAGCCGGCCGGTCTGGTCGTGGACCCGGCGCAGGTGGAAGTACGCCAATCCCCCATTGAGGGGAGGGTTTCCGCGTGATGACCGCCGAGCAGGGAACGGCTGTTGCCGCGGCGACGGGATCCGCCGGCGCGCGGTTGCGCTGCATCTCTTGTAGCGCTGAATATGGCGTGCGCGAGGTGGTCTACCATTGCGTCCGTTGCGGCGATTTGCTGGACGTGGTGTACGACTACCCGGCCTATGAGCCGGAGGCGCTGAAGCGGCGCTGGCTGGAGCGGCGGCTCTCGCTGCTGCCGATCGATCAGAGCGGTGTCTGGCGCTACCGCGAACTGCTGCCCTTTCTGCCGGACGAGACATCGATTGTCACCTACCCAGAAGGCAACACGCCGCTGCTTGATGCGCCGCGCAGCGCGCGCCACGCCGGGGTCCACCACCTGCAGTTTAAGCACCTCGGCTTCAACCCGACTGGCTCCTTCAAGGACTACGGCATGACGGCCGGCGTCAGCCAGGCGCGGGCGCTCGGCATGCATGCGGTCGCCTGCGCCTCCACCGGCAACACCAGCGCCTCGCTGGCGGCCTACGCCGCGCGCGCCGACTTGCTGGCCATCGTGCTGATCCCCGAGGGGCAGGTCTCCTTCGGCAAACTCTCGCAGGCGCTGGACTACGGTGCGCTGACCTTGCAGTTACGCGGCGATTTCGACGCCGCCATGTCGCTGCTGCTGGAAATCGCGCCGGAACTGGGCGTCTACGTCGTCAACTCGGTCAACCCCTTCCGGCTGGAAGGTCAGAAGACGGTGATGATCGAGATGCTGGAGCAACGCGGCTGGCGGGTGCCGGATCGCATCATCGTCCCGGCCGGCAACCTGGGCAACGGCTCATCGTATGGCAAGTGCCTGCGCGAACTGTTCGATCTGGGCTTCATCGACCGCATGCCGCATTTGACGCTGGTCCAGGCGCACGGCGCCGCGCCGCTCTACCACACCATCACCAGCAGTGATCAGGAGACGCTGGTGCGGGTGCATGCGCGCACGCTGGCGACGGCCATCAAGATCGGGTCGCCGGTGAGCTGGCGCAAGGCCAAGCGCGCGTTGGAGTGGACCGACGGCTGGGTGACGGAAGTCTCCGAGCAGGAGATCGCCGACGCCAAGGCGATCATCGGGCGCGACGGCATCGGCTGCGAGCCGGCCTCCGCCACGACGCTAGCGGGGTTGCGTCGCCTGATCCGCGAAGGGACGGACGCCTCGGTGACGGCGGACGAAGAGGTGGTGGCTATCCTCACCGGCAATGTCCTGAAGGATGCCGATTACACGGTCCGCTACCACACCGGCGAACTCTACGAGGAGTTCGTCACCGAAACCCGTGTCGTCAGCGCCAGTGGCCACGTGCTGCCCAACTACGCCAACGCCCCGGTACCGGTCAACGCCACCCGCGAGGATCTGCGCCGCGTGATCAGCGAGCACCTTACTCGCTGAGCGGCACCACCACCTTCAGCACGCGCGTACCGCCGCGCAGTTCCATGCTCGTGGTGCCGCCGACGATGGCGCTGCGTTGCTGGATGGTGTGGTAGCCGGCCGGTAGCGGCGCGGTGGCGGCTTCGGCCTGGCTGCCGGCGGGGGCTTCCATGGTGACGCGGATGGCATGGTCTTCCATGACGAGTTGCACCGCTGTCGCCTGTTCGCCGTTGCGCCCTTCCGGCATCTTGATAGCGTCTTGCACCATACGGAAGATCGCCAGCTCCTTGGCGCGGGCGATGCGCCGTTCCTGGCCGATCACGCTCAGCGTGACGGGCGTGCGCTCGCCTTGCGCGTTCCAGTCGTCCACGAAGCGACGCAACGCCGGCAACAGACCGAGGTCGTCCAGGATCATCGGGCGGACATCGAAGATGAAGCGACGCATGTCTTGCAGTGTGCGATGGATGGTCTGGCGCAAGTCGTGCAGTTCGCTGCGGACGGCCTCCGTGTCGCTACCGATCATGCGTTCGCAGATTTCGGCGCGCAGGATCAAGTTGGTGAGCGCCTGGGCCGGGCCGTTATGCATTTGACGGGCGATCCAACTGCGTTCTTCCTCCTGGGCCTCGATGATGGCAGTTTCACTGGGCGGTGGCAACGGTTCGGCAGTCGAGGGCGCCCCCACCGGCGCTGCTGGTTCAGTCGGCAGGGCAGGCCGGGCGATGCTGGACAGTTCGACGGACGACGGGTCCAGCCGGGCCGCCAGGACCAAGGCGAACTGGGCGACGTCGACGACCTGTTGCACCGTTTCGCGCTTGCTTTGCTGGAGTTCCACTTGGTGCTGCACGCTCATGTAGCGCAGTTGACTCTGGTGGGCCTGGGTCACCAACTGCTGGTACTGTTCGCGGGAAAAGCCGCCGCCCTGCTCCAACTGCTGCAGCGCCTTTTCGGCATTGTCCGAGCGGAGCCGCTGGCTCTCCAGCTCCATGCTGTTCTGTTGCAGCAGCAGGTCCAGTTCCTGCAACTGGTGCTGAAGGACAGGGAGCTCGGTCGCCAGCCCGGCGATGTCGGAGCGCTCCTCCGAACTCAACAGCGGGGCGGCGGTTGCTTCCGCGGGAACGCTGTCGCTGGTCGGCGCTTGCTGCATGGGCCTACACCGACTCCATCTTGATCCAGCCGTGGCGTAAGGCATACACGACCGCCTCGGTGCGGTCGTTGACAGCCAGTTTGCGCAGGATGGAGGTGATGTGGTTCTTGACGGTCTGGTCACTGATGCCCAGGCTGCGCGCGATCTCCTTGTTGCTGTTGCCACGGGCAATGTGCTCCAGCACCTCCACCTCGCGGGCGGAGAGCGGAATGAAGATCGGCTCTGTTTCCGGTCCGACGCTGGCGAGTTCGCGGAACTGGCGCAGGACGCGAGAGGCCAGCAGTGGGCGGGCGAGCACGCTGTCGTTGATCAGGTAGTTGCCGGCGTGGGCGCGGCGCACCGAGGCGATGAGATCGGCCGGCTTGACATCGGTGGTGAGGTAGGCCGAAGCGCCGACCTTGATGGCGTTGAACAACTCCTCCTCGTCCTCGAAGGCGGTCATGATGATCACGGCGACAGTGGGTGTCTGTTGCTTGATCAGGCGTGTCACTTCGATGCCGTTGACACCGGTCAGCGTGGAGTCCATGAGGATGACGTCCGGCGTCAGGGCGTGGGTCATTTCCAGGGCCTGGTTGCCGTTTTCCGCCTCGCCAACGATGACCAGGTCGCCACTGTCCCGCTCCAGAGCGGCGCGGATGCCGAGCCGCAGCAGGGCAGTATCATCGGCGATCAACAGCCGGATGCGCTCGTCCGCTTTCTCGCGTTCCATGGGCGTCCTTGCTCCAGTCCTGGCCGGGCTGGGTGTACCTAACTCGCCCGGAGTATAGCAGTGTCGCACACCGTCAGGGCGTATCCCCCATTTGGGTGGCACGGCGTGGGGAGGAAGCTACTTTTTCTTCGGCTCGTTCAGCGCATCCATGCCGACGGACAGGGCCCGGCCCAGGCGGCGGCCGAGTTTGCGGGCGCCCTGAGCGACGGCCGGGTTGCCGGTGAGGCTAGAGAGCGTAGTGCCGGTACCGGCCACTACGCCGCCGATCGCCGCTTCCACGTTGTGGGTTTCGTGCGGTGTACCGGTGAGTTGCCCGTAGGCGGCGGCGCCGACGAACACGACGCGCCGGATCGGTGGCTGGCCAGGTTGATCGTCGATCAGGACGACGGTTTCGCCGCGTTGCACGCTATCGAGGATCGAGTCGAGGTTGTCCTGAAGCTCGATACGGGTGACGAGTCGTTCTGCCATGCTGCTGCCTGCTTTCTTGCTTTAGCGGCGGGACGGCGGTACGCCGGGGGGGCGCTCACCCCGCCGAAGTCGGCGCAACCAGCCGAGCATCGCCTGGCGCACCTGCCGGAACTGACGCTGGGCCGCCGTGCCGCGCTCCATCGCTACCTCCTGCCGGCTGTAGCGCGCGTCGATGTAGGCCTCGGTTAATGAGTCTAGCGCGTCCGTGGCTTCAGTGACCTGATTGCGCACGGCCGCCTGATATTCGCGCGCGGTTTGGCCGGGCCGGCGCGGCAGGCCACTGCGGTTGCCCTGGCGGATCATCTGACCGTACCAGTAGCGCACCAGTTCGGCGCCGCTGCTCCCCGACGGGCCGGAGGTCCGGCGCACCCGCGCCGCCAGGACGCCGGGCGCCCGCTGCAGGCGCTCCGCGAACGCCGCGGCCATTGCGCGCAGGCTGTCCAGCCAGCGCCGCAAGGAGAGGCCCAGCCCCGCCAGGAAGTCGAGCAGCCCGGCGAGCGAGCGCAGCCAGGTCAGGCGCGGACCGCGGCCGGCTTTGCGCAGTCGGGAAGCCAGGAAGATCACGCCGAGGCCGACCACCAGCGCGGCGAAGGCGAACACCAGCGGGATCAACCAGTCGGGCAGGCTGCCGTTGTGGCCGGTGGGAGGTGGCGTGGCGGGTGGCGGCACGAAAGGCAACCGCGGTATCACCGGCATCCTGGCCCCGCCGTTCGTCGGTATCGTCGCGACGCCACCGAGCTTCAAGAGGCGGAAGAACACATACAGCACGCCGGTGATGATGGCTCTGATGAGGGCCAGCAAGGCGATCGCCGGTACCAGGGCAGCGAGCAGTGCCAGACCGCCGGCCAGCGCGCCGCCGCCGGCAGCCCAGCGATCGGCGGTCTCGCCCTCCGGCGTGATCCCTTCGATCAGCCAGCGGCTGCGCCGTAGCTCGAAGTTGCCGAGCGCCAACAGGGTGAACCCCAGCGCGGCGTAGGCGATGATGGCGGCGGCAGCAACGGCGTGCGTGAGCGGGCCGAGTCCCTGCCAGAAATAGGCGAGGAGGAGGGCCAGGACGATGAGACTTGTCATCACCCAGCCGGCCAGCTTGCGATGCACCAGCGTCAGGTCGGGCAGACCGAACCGCACGGAGGTGAGATCGTCGTAGATGTTGGTGGGACGCGGCGGCGGCAAGTCTTTGCGCTTCACGACAAGCCGTTCCAGGAAGTCGAGCGGCCGAATGGGGAAGGCCCAGGCGCCGATCAGCAACAAGAAGGTCAGAAAAGTGCCGCTGTCCAGGTAGTTCTGGGGATCAAACCAGATGTTGAGCAACATGTCGATCAAGCCCAAGGGGTTCCAGGGCACGTAACGCAGGACCAGCGAGGCGACGGCACTGCCGCCGACCACGATCAGCAGTTCGCGCACGCGCAGGGCTGCCAGCAGCGTCGGACCGGGCTGTTCGCGGGCTATCGCTTCACGCAGCAGCACGCCGCTACCGATCGCTGCTGCCGCACCCACCAGATACGCGCCGGCCTGCCAGGTGGTCACGAGTTCACCGGCGATGACGCTCGCCAGCCAGGCGGCGATCACGCTCATGGCGCCGACGATGATATAGGAGAGCGGAAACGGTTGCTCGACCACTTCGGCTGGTTGACTAGCCACGGAACACCTCGGCGACTGCCGCTAGCTCCCGTTCCTCCCGGATACGATAGGTCGGTACCAGCACCGGCGCGCCTGCCTCGGCGCTGCCCAGGCGGCGTCCGCCGGCCAGGAGCAGCAGCACCGTATAGCCGTTGCGCTTCAAGCCGGCGACGGACGGAGCCAGCGCCGGCGTGATGCTGCCCGTTATGACAACTGCCGTCGTGCCCCAACCCAGCCCGTGCGCGTGCTGCTGCAACAGCACAGCCAGCGGCATGTGGTTACTGCTTTCGATGCGCGCCAGCGCCTCCAGCAGCCGGATCGCGTGCCCGCGGCCCCTGCCGGCGGGGACGAGGACGGGGGATGAGGGGATTGGGAGGCGGGGTACGGTTCCTGATTGGTTCCCTCCGGTTCTCCTCATCTCCTCATCTCCCCGTCCCCTCATCCCCTCATCCCCCCCGCTATCCACCCCGTTACTGATCAACCCCACCGCCTGGCGCATGTCGATGAGGCGGTTGGCGAAGGAGGCGGCGGCGACGATGGCGAGTTCCTGATACTGGTCGGTCATCTGCGCGTCGTAACTCTCCGGGTGGAGGTCGAGCAAGAGGACGGTTTGCAGCGTCATGGCGGGTTCCAGCTTTTTCACTTGCAGTTGACCGTGCCGTGCAGTGGCCGGCCAGTGGATGCGGCGGATGCTGTCGCCGCGCTGGTAGTCGCGCACGCCGATCACGCGGGAAGGGTCTTCCGAGAGCGGGTTGCGCGAACGTAACGCTCCCAGAGGCGAGCGGGAAGGCAGGAGCAACTGCTCCAGCGGGACGATCTTCGGGTAGACAATCAGCCGGTCGGTGCCGCCGCCGCGCAAAATACGATCTTCAAAGCCGAAGATGTCGCCGTAGGTGAGGGTGAGCGGCCCCAGCTCATAGAGACCGCGTCGGCTGCCCCGCACTGCATACTGCAGCTTGCGCACCCCGTGCGCCGGGATATAGGCGGCGCCGATATGTGGTGTAGTGTAGCCCAGCCGCAGGGGCAGCCGCTCGCTGTATTGCAGCCAGGGGATCGGGATCATACTCCGGTTGTGGACTTCCAGCGTGACCGTCGCCGTCTCATCGAAGAACAGATGGGTCTCGTGTACCCGCCGGTAACTGAGCACCTCCGGCACGCGCTGCATCCACCAGCGCACGAACAGGAAAATCGCCATCAGAAAGTAGGCCAGCGTCACCAGGAAGCCGGCATTCAGCAGTGCTCCCACGAGAGCCAGGAAGAGCAGCAGGGGGATGAAGGGGGGCATCAGGTGGTCACGCCACGTCCTCGGCGATGCCGACTTCGACGTTGGTGAGGAGCTGCTGGACGATGGCGTCGCGGGTGCGGCCGCGCACTTCGCTCTCCGGTTTGACGATCAGGCGGTGGGGGAGGACGGCGGGGGCCAGTTCCTTGATGTCGTCCGGCGTCACGTAGTCGCGGCCGCGCACCAGCGCCAGGGCCTGGGCCGCCTTGTACAGGGCAAGACTGCCGCGCGGGCTGGCGCCGAGCGAGAGGTCGGGGTGGTTGCGCGTGGCGGCAATCAACCGTAGCAGGTAGTCGATCACGGAGGCATCGAGGTGGATATCCTGGGCCAGGGCCTGCAAACGGCTGAGGTCGCTGATGTCCACTGCCGGCTGCAGCTTCGTGATGGGGTGCTCGTGGCGGAGGTTTTCCAGCACCTGCCGCTCTTGATCGAAGCTGGGGTAGCCCATCTGCAGGCGCAGCAGGAAGCGGTCGAGTTGCGCCTCCGGCAAGGGGAAGGTGCCCTCATACTCCACCGGGTTCTGGGTGGCTAGCACCAGGAAGGGACGCGGCAGCCCGCGCGTTTCGCCGTCGGCGGTGATCTGCCCCTCGCCCATCGCCTCCAGCAGCGCCGATTGCGTGCGCGGTGTGGCGCGGTTGATCTCGTCGGCCAGCAGGATGTGGACGAAGACCGGGCCGGGCCGGAACTCGAAGTCGCCGGTCGCCTGGTTGTAGACGGACACGCCGGTGACGTCGCTGGGCAGCAGGTCAGGCGTGAACTGGATGCGCTTGAAGGAGGCGCCCAGGGTGATGGCGACGGCGCGGGCCAGCATGGTCTTGCCGACGCCGGGCACATCCTCGAACAGGACGTGGCCTTCCACGATCAAGGCCACCAGCACCAGGTCGATCACCGCCGATTTGCCGACGATGACCTGATCGATATTGTGATGAAAGCGGCGCACAAACGCGGCGACATCGGTGCGGGCTGCCATTTCTGCCAACACCTCAGCGCTCCGTCGCGGCGGCGACCAGGCGATAGCCGACGCCGCGCACCGTCACTATCAGTTCCGGCGCGCTGGGGTCGTGTTCCAGCTTCTCCCGCAAATGGCGGATATGGACCTTGAGCATCTCCGTCTCCCCATCAAAGTTGGTCCCCCAGGCGTAGCTGAGCAGGGCATCGTGGCTGACGACTCGATCCTGATTGACCATCAGGCAGCGCAACAGTTGAAACTCGGTCGGCGTGAGCACCACCTGCTGGCCGCTGCGCAACACCTCATGACGACTGGTATCCAGGGTCAGCTTGCCCACCTTCAGCATCGGCGGCGTGGTGGCGCTGTTGTCGCCCTGGGCCCGACGCACCACCGCCCGGATGCGCGCCAGCAGTTCTTTGTGGCTGAAGGGTTTGGTGAGGTAGTCGTCGGCGCCCACATCCAGACCGAAGACTTTGTCGTCCTCGTCGTCCTTGGCGGTGAGCATGATGATGGGAATGCGGCTGGCGAGCCGCAGGCGGCGGCAGACCTCGAAGCCGTCGATGCGCGGCATCATCACGTCGAGGATCACGACGTCGGGCCGGTCGCGCTGGGCCAGTTCCAGCGCCTCCTGGCCGTTGCGGGCGGTCAGCACGCTGTAGCCGTGGCGGCGCAAGCTGAAACTGATGATCTCGGTGATATCCGGATCATCATCGGCGACCAGTATTCTCACGTTCGTCTCCCACTAACGGTAGGCGAACGATAAAGGCGGCGCCATTACCCGGTTCGCTTTCCACTGCTATGGTGCCATGATGCAGGTCCACCAGCGATTTGACAATGGCGAGGCCCAGGCCACTGCCGCCATCCTGCCGGGTCAGCGCGTTGCCGCCCCGGTAGAACTTCTCGAAGAGGTGCTCCCGATCTTCCGGGGCAATGCCGGGTCCGGAGTTCCGCACCGTCAGGATGGCCTGACCGCTCAGGAGGTCGGGCTGTGCCTGGACCTCGATCCGCCCCTCTTCGGGGGTGTAGCTGGCGGCGTTGCCGAGCAGATTGGTGATGACCTGTTCGAAGCGGCGCCGGTCGACCAGCACCAGCACCGGCTGTGGCGGCATCTCCAGATGCACCGCCTGCCGCTTGCTGTCGAAGATGGTGGCCAGACCGAGGACGACGTCGTCGACCATACGGCGAATGTCGGCCGGTTGCAGGGTGAGGCGGACCTGCCCGGCCTCCAGGCGGCTCAGATCGAGCAAGTCCGCAACGAGGCCGATCAGCCGTTCGGTGTTGCGCCGAGCCGTGTGCAGGAAACGCTGTTGCAGGGGGTCCAACGTGCCGGCGTCACCGTCCAGCAGCAGGTCGAGCGAGCCTTTCACGGCGGTCAAGGGCGTGCGCAACTCGTGAGAAACGACGGTCAGGAAGTCCGAACGGACGCGCTCCAATTCGTGCTCGCGGGTCATATCTTCCAGCACGGTGACGAGGCCCAGCGTCTCGCCATCGCTGCTCCGGATCGGTGTGGACACTGCATTGATGACGCGGCCGTTGGTAGCCTGGAAGGCCTGACCGCTACTGGAGCGTGTCATGGGGACGGGGAGGGCGGCGGCGCCAGGGTCGATGCCCAACAGTTCACGCGCTGCCGGGTTGATCAGTTCGACGCGGCCGTTGCTGTCGCTTACCACAACGCCGGTGCCCATGCTGTCGAGCACCGCCTGCAGGCGGTTGCGGTAAACCGTCAGTTCAGCCGACCAGCCGGCCGCCTCGCTCGCCAGAGCGCCGACAGCGCCACGCAGACGGCCAAGGTCGCCCGTGCCCCCTCCCGGCGGTTCCGCCGCCCATTTCTGGGTCTGCTCAAAGGCCTCAACCTGCTGGGTCAGGCGGCGCAGGGGGCGCAAGAAGCTGTGGATCATCAGGCTAACGAGCCCGCCGACCAGGCCGAAGAGCAGCAGCAACGCCAGCCACCAGATGATCTGGGTGACAATGAGGAAGGCGGTGGTGGCGGGCGTCCCCAGGCGTTGCGCCAGCCAGACGGAGAGCGGGGTGAGGATGGCGTGCTTGCCGCTAGACGGCGCGCTGGCGACCTGGGTGATCGCCAACTGGTCCTTGCTGCCGAAACCGAGCGGTCGCGTGACGACCAGGTAGCGAGCGCTACCAATTTGCCAGTTGACGGCGTGCCAACTGCCGTTGGGCAAGGGAATGGAGCGAGACGCCGGCGTCACCTGGGGCCGGTAGGGCCGGTAGGCCTGCGCCTCGGCAAAGGCGCGATCCAGTTCCGTGGGAAGAGCAAGCGCCAGATCGTTGTTGACGATCGCGGCCTGGAAATCACCCAGGTTGTTGGTGAGCCGAGCGGTCACAAAATAGTTGTCGAAGATGTGGCCAACCACGACTGCGCCGATGACCGTGTTGTTGAAAAGGACCGGAGAGACGGCGACGGCATAGG
Organism: Chloroflexi bacterium UBA4733; assembly: GCA_002404055.1. The sequence goes on along the minus strand of DHIZ01000164.1, from coordinate 29,451 downwards.
GTACCTGCGGAAAGAACGCGTCGGCCGGCCGCACCGGGCCGTCCCAGATGCCGCTGCGATCCTGTTGCAGGTGGAGCGCGTCGTTGACGATGGCGATGGAGGGAACTTCCGGCGGGCTCAACACCTTGGCCTGGGCAATCTGGCTGCGCGGCGTGTTGGTGACCAGGCTGATAAAGGTCAGCGTCGAGGAGGCGCGATACGGCTCCAGCAGGTTGTCCTGCACGGCGCCGGGCGTGCGTCGTTGCAGGGCCGACAGGACGTCGGGGTTGAGCGCCAGGTATTTGGCGGCAACCTGGATGCGGGAGAGTTCGTCGGCGATGGCATTGGCGGCGATGTTGCTGGCGCCGACCAGGCCGCGCTGATCATCGAGTTGCGCCTGCTGCTGGGCCTGCTGCTGCAAGATGTAGTTGGTGATGCCGGTCGCCCCGGCAACGGCGACGAACAGGGCACACAGCGTCAGAATGATGAGGCGCTTCCGTAGGTCCACGCACGATCCTATCGGTGGCAACAGGCAACGCGCGATGGTGCTGCCAGGCAATGGTACCCTATCAACGGAGCAGGTCGCAGCAGGCCGGTTGTCGGTAGGTCGTAGGGGCAGGTTGCGTGAACCAGCAAGAAGTGATGGAGAGCACCGACGCGCTTGACGTGCCCGACGCCGAGATGCTCCTGCGCATGTATCGGACCATGCTGTTGTCGCGCGCCCTGGATATCCGCATGTTTGCCCTCAACCGCCAGGGACGGGTGCCCTTTGTGGTGCCCTGTCAGGGCCACGAAGGCGCTCAGGTCGGCATGGTGACGGCGCTGCGCCCGGGCCGCGACTTCTTTCTGTTGTATTACCGGGATCTGACTGCCGCTCTGGCGATTGGCGTCACAGCGCGCGACGTGATGCTCGGCGTCTTTTCCCGCGCCGCCGATCCGGCCAGCGGTGGCCGTCAGATGCCGGAGCACTTCTCCGACCGGCGCCTGCGCATCTTCACCGGCTCCAGCAGCGTGGGCACGCACATCCCGCACGCGTCCGGAGTGGCGCTGGCCAGCAAGCTGCGCGGCGAGGACGACGTCACCGTGGCCAGCTTCGGGGAGGGCGCGACCAGCAAAGGCGACTTCCACGAAGGTGTCAACTTTGCCGCGGTACACGGCTTGCCGGCCATCTTCTTCTGCCAGAACAACGGCTATGCCATCTCGGAGCGCGTCGACCGGCAGATGCTGATCAAGAGCGTGGCCGAACGCGCCGCCGGTTACGGCATCCCCGGCGTGTCGGTCGACGGGAACGATGCAGTGGCGGTGTGGCGCGCGACCAGCGATGCGGCGGCGCGGGCACGGGCTGGGGAGGGGCCGACCTTGATCGAGGCGCGCACCTATCGCCTCGTCCCCCACACCAGCGACGACGACGACCGTGCCTACCGGTCGCGCGAGGAGGTGGAGGAGTGGCGCAAGCGCGACCCAATTGATCGACTGAAGCGCTTTCTGGAGGAGCAGCGCCTGCTTGACGCCACGGCGGATGAGCGTTTGCGGCGAGAAGTTGCGGAGGAGGTAGAGGACGCCACTAGCTTCGCCGAAGCGGCAGCGCCGCCCGACCCGGCGACGCTGCTGCGGCACGTCTATGCGGAGGTATCGGATGCCCGTCCAGACCTACCTTGAAGCGATCCGCGGCGCCCTGTTCGACGAGATGGCGCGGGACGGCCGGGTGATCGTGCTAGGTGAAGATGTCGCCGGGCGCGGCGGCGTCTTCGGGGCCACACGCGGCCTGCTGGAAGCCTACGGCGAGCAGCGGGTGATCGATACGCCCCTGGCGGAAGTGGGCATCGCCGGCGTGGCCATCGGCGCCGCCGCCAACGGTCTCCTGCCGGTCGCGGAGATGCAGTTTGCCGACTATATCCACCCGGCTTTTGACCAGATCGTCAATGAAGCAGCGCGCATCCGCTACCGCTCCAACGGCGGCTGGGGCTGCCCGATCGTCATTCGCGCGCCGTTTGGCGGCGGCGTACACGGCGGGCTCTACCACTCCCAGAGCACAGAGGCGTTTTACTGCCATGTGCCGGGTGTCAAGGTCGTCGTGCCCTCCACACCGGCCGATGCCCGCGGGCTGCTGCTGGCGGCGATCCGCGACCCCGACCCTGTGCTGTATTTCGAGCACAAGGGCGCCTACCGGCGCCTGCGCGGCGAGGTCCCCTCTGCCATGAATGCCATTGCCCTGGGGCGCGCCGACCTCAAGCGGCCGGGCAGGCATCTCACCGCCATCACCTACGGCCTGATGGTCCATACCTGCCTGGAAGCGGCAGAGCGCGTCGCCATAGAAGGGATTGACGCCGCGGTGCTGGACCTGCGCACGCTGCAGCCGCTGGACCGGGAAGCGATCCTGGCCGCCGCCCGCGAATCGGGCAAAATCCTGATCGTCCACGAGGACACGCGCACCGGCGGGCTGGCCGGCGAGATCACGGCGACGATCTGTGAGGACGCTTTCGAGTTCCTGGATGCGCCGATCATGCGCGTGACCGGGCCGGACGCGCCGGCCATGCCCTTCAGTGCGCCGCTGGAAGCAGCCTTCCTGCCCACCGTCGACCGCGTAGCGGACACAATGCGCCAGTTAGCCCGCTACTGATATGGCCGCTGCCACCATCATCATGCCGATGCTGGGCGAGTCGGTTACCGAAGGCGTCGTCGAGCGCTGGCTGAAGGCGGAAGGCGACGCCGTTCAGCGCGACGAGCCCCTGGTCGAAGTCTCCACCGACAAGGTCACTGCCGAGATCCCGTCCCCCGCCGCCGGCACCCTCGCTCGGATTCTCGTCCAGCCCGGCCAGACGGTGCCGGTGAACACGCCGATTGCTGTGCTCTCGGGGGTCGGGGCCCAGGAGCCGGGGGCCAGAGAGGGGTACCCCGATCCGAAACAGCCTTCGTCCGCACCGGGTTCGACACGCGCTGCGCAGGCTGGTACCCAGCCGGCGCCTCCTCTCCCTGATCTCCGACCCCCGACCTCCGGCACCCGCGAAGAGGCAGCCCGCCAGCGCAGCACGCCGTTGGTGCGTCGGCTGGCGGCCCAACAGGGCATCGCTCTCAGCGCCGTGCAGGGCGCCGGCTTCGGCGGCCGTGTCCGCCGCGAGGACCTCCAGGCGCATCAAGAGGCCGCTGCCACCGCACAACTCCGATCCCAGATCCCAGATTCTCGACCCCTGACCCTCGACCCCTGGTCCCCGACCCCCGACCCCCAGCCCTCGACCCCTGCGAGCCTCGTCCCCCTCACCGCCGTCCGTCGGATCATCGCGGAGCGGCTGACGCAGAGCCGACAGCAGGTGCCGGATGCCACTGCCGTGTTCGAGGTGGACATGACCGGGATCGTGCGACGGCGCGCAGCAGTGCGCGACGCATTCCGCAGTCGTACCGGTGTGGACCTGACCTACTTGCCGTTCGCCGTGAAAGCCGTCACTGCCGCGCTACGCGCCTACCCGGCCGTCAACGTTTCCTTCACGATTGACGGCATTCTGGCCCACGCCGATGTCCATATCGGCATCCCGGTGGCCGTAGATGGCGGGCGGGAGCCGGGGAGCGATGTCCTGGTGGCGCCGGTCTTGCGGCACGCCGATCGCCTGAGTCTGGTCGGCATCGCCGCCGGCATTCACGACCTCGCGGTACGCGCGCGTGCCGGGTCCTTGCGCGCTGACGAGTTGAGCGGTGCAACCTTCACCGTCAACAATACCGGCGCGGTGGGGACGATCATCTCGACACCGATCATTCCCCAACCGCAAGCCGGCATTATGACAACAGAAGCCATCGTCAAACGGCCGGTGGTGCTCACCGATGCGGAAGGGCACGACAGCGTCGCCATCCGCTCCATGATGTTTGCCTGCCTGACCTTCGATCACCGCGCCTTCGACGGTCTGACCGCCGGCCGCTTTATGGGCCAGGTGAAGCACTGGCTGGAGGTGATCGGGCCAACGTGCGAGCTATATTGATAGAGACCTTGATGTGCTACACTCCTCGGTTGGGCAGGAGGCACGACGTCTCAGCTCGATGCCGTCGTGCAGGAGAGAATAGATGCACCCACTGATTCAGGCGATTCAAGAGCGCCATCTCAACCCCAAGGTCGTCAATCTGCGTCCCGGCGACACTGTGCGTGTACACGTGCGCGTCGTGGAGGGCGCCCGCGAGCGTATCCAGCCCTTTGAAGGCGTCGTCATGCGCGTGCGCAAGGGCGGCCTGGAGACCGACTTTACTGTGCGCCGCTTGACGCACGGTATCGGCGTCGAGCGCACCTTCCTGTTGCACTCGCCCCGTCTGGAGCGTATCGAGATCCTGCGCCACGGCGAGGTACGCCAGGCCCAGTTGTACTACCTGCGTGATCGTGTCGGCAAGCGCGCCCGTGTCCGCGAACTGCGCGTCTCCCGCGCCCGTGTCGCGCCACGTGCGGCTGGTGAGGCGGCCACACCGGCAGAGGACGCGGCGACGGAAGAGCAGCCCACGAGCGAAACGAGCGCCGAGTAACTTGGGCCACACTTGCCGGATGCACCTTTCCGTCGCCAGGCAACCATGGCGGGAGTACCTTTGGCGATGCACCTCCGTCCGACGATGGAGCAGGAAGAGCGGCTGTGGTCCGCTGGTATCCGCTACGTGGCCGGTGTCGACGAGGTTGGCCGCGGGGCCGCCGTTTCCGCGGTCGTGGCGGCGGCTGTGGTCCTGCCGGTGGGCTTCCGCGGGTTGGATGCCGTGCGCGATTCCAAGGTGCTGTCTGCGACGGCACGGGTGCAGTTGTCGATCGCCATACATGACGTAGCCGTAACCGTTGCCCTGGGAGCGGCGTCAATTCAGGAGATTGAGCGGCTCAACGTGCGCGGGGCGACGGCGCTGGCGATGCAGCGGGCGCTACGGCGCGCCGGTGCCTGGGAACATGCTGTGATCGACGGCTTGCCGATGAAAGAGCTGGCGGGCGAGCGTTGCACCGCCATCGTCGATGGCGACGCCCTTTGCCTCTCCATCGCCTGTGCCTCGGTGGTGGCAAAGGTAGCGCGAGACCGTTTGCTCCGCCTGCTGGCGGCCCACCACCCCGGCTACGGTTGGGAGCACAACGCCGGCTACCTCACCGCCGAACATCGCGCCGCGCTGCGCCGGTTGGGTGCGACGCCGCATCATCGCCTGCGCTTTCTGCGGTCAACGCTGGCAACAGGCGCGGGGTGACGCCGAGTTTTGCGAAGCAAAAGGGCGTCGTAGGGGCAGGCCCCCGTGCCTGCCCTGCTCGCCTTGCGACCAGCGATCGATGTTTGCATCCGGGACAGGGCAGGCACGGGGGCAGGGTACCCTCTGGGTCCTACAACGTTCGGTCGTTTGCAAAAGGCGGCGACGCACCCCCACCGGCTTCCTTACGTGACAACCGACGCGCGATACGCTACCATCCATTTCCAGTCAGCAGGCGCGAGCGTGTGGGGAGGCACGGCAAGTGGTGGCGGGCATATGGCGCTGGGTAGTGGCGGCGCTCGGGGCCGGTCTGCTCCTAGGCGCTGCCATTCTCTTGACGCACCAGACGGCGGCATCGGCTGTGCCGGTCCTTTTGCTGACCACGCCGGTGCCGGCGCGCGCCTTTCCCACGCGGCAGCCGACGCCGCGGGATCTCGTCGTGTATGTCAGCGGCGCTGTCACCAAGCCCGGGGTGTACACGCTCAAGCCCGGCAGCCGGGCCCAGGATGCCCTGACGGCGGCCGGTGGTGCGCTGGACAATGCTGACCTTGACCACGTCAACCTGGCCGCCCCGGTCAGTGACGGTGAACAGCTCGCTGTACCGCACCTGGGCGAGGCGACACCGGTACCGACGCGCAGCGGCCGCAGCGCCAGTGGGTCCGGCGGCGCCACGCCGACGCCGCAAGGCGTCTGGCTGCTGAACATCAACACCGCAACGTCCGGCGATTTTCGGGCAATGCCGGGGATCGGCAAGGTCACCGCCGACAAGCTCGTCGCCTACCGGCAGCAAAACGGTCAGTACGCCACAGTCGATGACCTGGTCAAAGCGGGGCTGCACAAGACTGAACTAGCTAAAATCCGCGCGCGCCTCAGCGTGCAGTGAGTCCCTCAATGGCGCTGGAGGCTGTCGAAGAGCGACTGCGGCGATCCCCGCTGCTCTGGCCCTCGCTGGCGCTGCTGGCGGGAGTCGCTCTCGCGCCGGCAGCGCCTGTCGTCCGCCCGCTCCTGTTGTTGCCGGTCGGGGTGGTCGCGCTGGCGGCACTGTTGGTCCGTCCTGGTTTGCTGCCGGTCACGGTCGCGCTCTGGCTGCTGCTCGCCGCCATCGTGCGGAGCCAGGCGGCGGGAACGCTGGCGCCGGATGACATCTCGGCCTTCAACGGGCGATTTGTCGAGCTGCAAGGCGTGGTGGCGGAGGAACCGGACGTGCGGGAACGTTCGGCGCTGGTGCGTGTGCGAGTCCTGGCCACCGTTGGTGGCGGACGCAATAATCCCGCCTGGCAACCGGCAAGCGGCACGTTGCAGCTGCGCGTCCCCCTGACGCAGTCCTACGCCTACGGCGACGTGCTCGACGTGCGCGGCACTGCGCAGGCGCCGCCGATCTTACCGGGCTTCGACTATCGCGACTATCTAGCCCGGCAGGGGGTTCGTAGCAGCATGACGTATGCCCGCATCACCCTCCTGAGCAATGGCGCCGGGGATCCGCTGCACGCGGCGATCTTTGCCCTCCGTGAGCGCATCGCCGCCGAGTTGCAGGCGGCGCTACCGGAGCCGGAAGCTTCCTTACAGCGCGCCATCCTGATCGGCACGCGTTCCGCTACGTTCTCGACGCTCACGCCGGACTTCATCCGGACCGGCATGATTCACATTGTGGCAACGAGCGGCTTCAAAGTCGCGATCGTTGGTGGCTCGCTGCTCGGGCTGTGTACGCCTCTACTTGGCAGGCGTCGCGCTGCCATTCCGGCTCTGGTCGGCGTAGCGATCTACATCTTGCTCACGGGCGCCACGCCGGCCGGCCTGCGTGCCGGCCTGCGTGCCGGCCTCATGTGGGGGCTGGCGTTGGGAGCCTTGCTGGCCGGGCGACCGACGGCTTCCCTGCAAGGTCTGACACTGGCGGCGGCGGGAATGGTCGCCTTCCAGCCGGCGGTGCTGGGGGATAGCGGCTTTCAGCTTTCCGCTGGCGCGACGGCGGGCATCCTCTTGCTGCAGCCGCGCTTCGAGGTCTGGTTGCACCGGCTGCCGGGCTGGCTGGCGGAGCCGGTGGGGGTGACGCTGGCGGCGCAGGTCGCCACGTTGCCGGTGACGATGGTGGGCTTCCATCAGGTGTCGTTGATTGCGCCGCTGGCCAACCTGATCTGCCTGCCGGTACTGCCGGCCGCCATGGCCGCTGGGGCGTTGGTCGCCGTAGCCGGCGCCATCTCACCGTTGTTGGCGCACCTCGCCGGCCTGGCAGCTTTCGGCTTTCTTGCCTATATGATCGCGGCGGTGCAACTACTCGCCCGGTTTCCCGGCGGAGCGGTGGCGGCGCCGGCAGTGGGTGCCGGATTCGCCTTGTTCTACTACGCCGGCTGCCTCGCGCTGCTGCCGGCCTTGCCGGAGCCGTTGTCCGTCGCGCGGCGCCCAGAACGGCTCACCCTGGCTGCCCGACTGACCATGAGTTGTGGATTGACCCTGCTGCTGGCGGTCGTCTACCTGCTGCGTGGCGCCCCGCCGGCCCAGGCCGAGTTGACGTTTCTGGATGTAGGAACAGGCGACGCGCTCCTGGTCCGCGACGTCACAGGCCAGAGCGTCCTCATCGACGTCGGCGCTGGCAAGCAGGCGTTGTCGGCGCAGCTTGGGACGATCCTCCCTTTCTGGACGCGCTCCCTCGACGTGCTGGTACTGACGGGCACGGAAGCCACCCACGCTGGAGCGGCGGTTGATCTCGCCACCCGCTATGGGTTCGGTCAAGTGCTTGTACCGGTTCCGGCGGCGCACCCCTCCCTGACCGCTGTCAACCTTCGTACCGGCCTCCCTTCGAGCACCTTGACGGTCATGCCTCCGGCTACCGCCGAGTTCCGTTCCCGCGGCGGCGTGATCGTCGATGCGCTGCCCATTGGCGCCGCCAGTACACCCCATTTGCTGGTTTTCCTCCACATTGGCGCCATCACGCTGCTGGATGCCGCTGCGCTCTCGCCTGCTGACCAACGCCAGGCGCTGCTCACCGACTCGTCACTCCGAGCGGCGATCCTCATTGCGCCGCGCGGCGCGGCGGTCGGCGCCCTTGACCCGGCCTTCTTCGCCGCGGTGCAGCCGAACATTATTCTGGCTGCCGCCCTGGTGCCGAAAACGAGCGCAGCGGATTTCGGAGTTGTGCAAGTGCTACGGACCGATCAAGTCGGGATGGTGCAACTGCTGTCCAATGGGAAGACAGTGACGCTGGAGTGAGAGATCAGGGTGAACCGGAGACAATGGACCTGGAGAACCACAAGGGCACGTCCATTTCCACCCCTGAGGCGGTACACTCAGAAGAAATTGTTGGGGGTATAGCTCAGTCGGTAGAGCAGCTGACTTTTAATCAGCGTGTCCAGGGTTCGAGTCCCTGTGCCCTCACTAATCCCTCTGCTACCAGAGGGAACTACACACACTAACTGTACGGATCGACATCTGGTATACTGGCCGCAGCGCTGCTTCACACTCTTATTGGACAAAATTTTGGAGTGCCTTTTATGCCTAGAGCCACGGCCCGAGTCGTCCGCTTAGCCACCATTTCCACCCTCACCCCTTCCTTTGAGCGCCATTTGGCCGCCGGCAATCGTGCTCCCCGCACGATCGACAACTACGGCGAGGGGTTGACACTGTTCGTCACCTTCCTACGGGCACGGGGCTACTCAGAGGATGTGAAGAGCATCGAGCGGGGGTACGTCGAGGCGTTCGTGGCGGACATGCTGAAGAAGTGGAAGCCGGCCACCGCTGCCAATCGCTACAGGGCCTTGCAAGCGTTCTTCAAGTGGGCGCAAAGTGAGGACGAGATCGAGACCTCCCCGATGGCGGCCATGAAGCCACCGACCGTGCCCGAAACACCGCCCGACGTGATTACCGATGAGCAACTGCGCCGGCTGCTCAAGACCTGCGACGGCAAGGGCTTCGAGGAGCGGCGAGATGCTGCAATGCTGCGCCTACTGCTCGACATCGGCCTGCGTCGAGAGGAATGCGCCGGCCTCCGTCTCGCCGATGTGGATTTCGACCGCGGTGTGGTGAACGTGATTGGCAAGGGCAGCCGTCCTCGCGCCTGCCCCTTTGGGCGCAAGACGGCGCTCGCTCTGGATCGCTATCTCCGCATGCGAGAGAATCACCCGGCTGCCAGCACGCCGGCATTGTGGCTTGGTCGGCGTGGTCCGATGACTGGCAACGGCATCTATCAAACGTTCCGTGATCGCTGCGAACAAGCTGGGCTCCCCGCCTTCCACCCCCACCAGTTGCGCCATACGTTCGCCCATATTTGGCTCGCCACGGGCGGCAATGAGGGAGACTTGATGCGCCTCGCCGGTTGGCGTTCTCGGACGATGGTAGGCCGTTATGGCGCCAGTGCGGCGGATGAGCGGGCCAGAGAAGCGCACAAGCGGCTCAGTCCGGGAGATCGCTTGTAATGGGTGAACTCCGTGACGTTCGCCCGGCGGTTGCCATCGCCGCACTGATCCGTGCCGGGGGTATCCTGCGCAAAGGCGGAAAGGGCGACCATGTGAACATCAAGATGCCGAACGGGCAGATCGTCACCTTCTCGGGGCGCAAGGAGCCGGTCAAGATCGGCCTGTTGAAGGCGATGCTGCGCAAGGCCGAATTGAGTGAAGCGGAGTTTTTGCGCTTGATGGAAGGAAAGTAGTGATGGAGTACGTGATCGTCATACATCGAGCGGAGGAGGGCGGCTATTGGGCCAATGTGCCGGCGTTGGACGGCTGCTTTATCCAGGGCGAGACGCTTGATGAAGTGCTGGCGGATGCTCCCGCCGCAATTGCCTCTCACGTCGCGGCGCTGGGTGAAGACGGCCAATCCATTGCAACAGAGGCCAGCGTCGTCCTCGCGACTGTGGCGCTCCCGGCAGCGGTCGCGTAGAAGGTCAGCATATGCGCTGCACGGTGTTCCTGATACCAGATGCCGAGGACGGCGGGTATACCGTCCAGGTGCCCGCCCTTCCGGGCTGCTTCACGGAAGGCGCCACGGCCGATGAAGCACTGGCGAATGCTCGGGATGCGATCCGCCTGTACCTGGAGGATAAGGCAGCACATGGCGAGCCTCTCCCCGAGGAACGCGAACACCCGGCACTGGCGGCGGTCGAGGTGTGATCAGCAGCCCTAGAACGCAGCAGCAGAGAGACGTGGAGCAGGGAATGGTCAGGCGCCAACGAACCTCCAGCCTCGCCGAGGGCCGTGAAGACGGCGGCGGCAATGACGACGACCTCATGCGTCTGGCAGGTTGGCGTTCTCGGTCCATGGTGAGTCGCTATGCTGCCTCTTCGGCAGATGAACGGCCACGAGGGGTCCACAAGCGGTTGTCGCCGGGGGATCGGCTTTGAACGAGTGGAAAAATCTCTATCGGCTCAACCATCTATTAGATGAGGAGCTGAATCTCCTCCCTTTCGTCAGGATCAAGGTTCCAGTTGATCCGAAGGCTAAAGCAGGTATTACTGACAGTCCACTGGTCGGGCGCCTTCTCTGCCACACCATGAGTTGCCCCGAGGTGCTGGGATACTTCCATCGTACCTATTACTCCAATACCACACCCGCGGGCCTCCGCGACATAATCTCCCCGACGTCTTGGCACGCCGCCTATGATGACCTCTGGCTGGAGAGACAAGACGGTTTCGCTGCGGTCTTGGAGGATTCGGACGACCCGATGCTCGACGCAACGGTTCTGGCGCGGTCCGAGCGGGCAAAGAAGCGGCATCGCAAAGGGCTAGTGCCCGTGCTACGATGTATCAGACGATCACGCCACCATGGTTCCGCTTCTAATCAACGCCATGGGGTCCCGCTTCAGGGGCTGCTCATCGTTTGTCCCCGGTGCAGCTATCCTGCTGCCGTCAATCGGGTTACTCGCGCCGGTATCGATGACGGTCTCGTCCAGTGTATCAAGCGCCTGTCCTATCACCTCCGAATCGAGCGGCGAGGGGAAGAGGATGTCTGCCTCTACCGTTGGAAGCGCGATGACGGTACCGAATGGACAGAGGGTTTTGTGGAGAACCATGAACGTATCGTCCCCTTCAGACAGACTGAGCCGACCGGGCTTGACTATCCCGAGGGCCCCCTGGTACAGTGAACTAATGATCTAGAACAGTGGCGACCGAGTTGGTCTCGACGATAGCCACCTGCCGATACCACGGCTAACTTTTAGACTCCGAGCTTGGCCCGAGGAGGGCGCGGCGCCGGGGCGGAGTTAGTCGTGTCTTCTATCACCCCCCGCGACCTGGCGCTCTATGGCCGCATCGGCGCTTATGTCACCCACTCCCGGTATGGCGGCCAGGAGATCACCGCTCCCGCCCGCAAAGCCTTCCTCGACAAGTTCCCCCTGGAAGTCGATCCCGAGCATGAACTTCCCGAAGAGGAACGCCATCGTCGGGCTGGCATGGCTCGAAAGGCATATTTCACCAGGCTCGCACTAAAGTCGGCCGTAGCACGTCGGCGCAAGGGCAGCAAGAATTCCACCCCCGCTGCCAATCGGACCGCTGCGATCCATCAAGTGGACGACTTCACCTCTCCCAGCTTCATTCAGCACCTTTTTGATGATGGATGGACTCAGGAAACTGCCGTCCAGCCAGCGGGAACGCCGGCTGCGTGATGCGTACCAATACTTCTATATCTATGCGTGCAACACCCTCAAATCCGCAACAGCACTATGTGTTCCTCGGCCAACACGCTATTCTTGAACTACTGGAGGAAGAAGTCGTCTGCGGCTGGAGAGAGATCGAAGCGAAGTTGGCTGATCCAGCTCAAGGCAATCCGCATATCGATCCCCATCATCTCACAACTGCTAAACAGGAACTGATACGGCTCGGTCAGGTGGAAGTTATCTCCGGTATTACCTATGGACGGAGGGAAGTTCCGCTGCTCGCTCTCGCTGGCGCTTCCCGTAGTCGTAGGTTCAAGGACAAGGCTGCCAGGAAACGCACAATACTTGCCTATTATCTGGGCTGGTCGTCGACCAGTTCAGGAGGCAATGTCCTTGCCGAGGCGCAAGAGCGCATCGTCAACAAGGCTATGCTCGCTGCCGCTGGCGTAGGCTACCGTATTCACAACCCGAGAAGGCGTTGCGTCAATACGATCTTCGGCGTTGACGTTCCCATCGGCCCCTTGGATAATGCAGCAGACCTTGTGGTGGCCGTCCCCGGCGGTGTATCCCGGCTGGCGACGGTACTCATAGAAGCCAAAAGCCGGCGGGAGTGGACGTATCCGCAAACCGGAGACGTCTACCAGCTCCTTGACAAGGCGGCGCAACTGCAAATCACTTTCCCGGAATGCTCCTTCGTCCCCGTCCTCGTCTGCCGTCGGCCGCACCTGACACTGTTCCATATGGCCAAGACCCTTGGCTTCCTCGTTTTCTACACGATGACTGGGCGGGAGTATCTCCAGCCGATCCTCCCAATCAGTGAAGTCAATGCTGACCATGTGCAAGCCGTAAATGACACCTTGGGCTATCGGCTAGACCGTTCCGACGACCCTCATTGGGGGCTGACCACGCAGTTCAAGAAGACTCTACCCCGCTACGCCTTGCCAGTCGCGGAGCAATGGAGGCACGTGGGGTCGCAACTTGCCAGCCATTACGCATATCTCCGGACAGGCGCGACCGACAATGAGGATTCATCAAGTGACGACGTACCGGACCTTCCAGGTCATATAGCCGCGATGCAATGCCTCCGCCTCAGTACTCGTCGGCTTCTCGGTGTTAACGCACTGGGTTGGTAAGCAACGCGGCACTATCTCTCTGCTCCGTCGCAATTCCGGTATTGGAGCGTATTTGAGTCACTACGCAGCGTTAGGATGGGCTAGTTCACGCATTACCTCGTGTAACCGCCGGGCATGCTCTTGAGCACGAGGATTGACCAAGAGACCCATTTCCGGCAACGGCACCCGCTGTGCAATCATTGCTTCGATCTGGACACGCTCACCGTCAGGAAGGTCCACTGTATTCAGCTTCTCACGTACCTTCAGCCAGAACTTCTCTCGTCGCCGTGGCTGAAAGACAAACTCGTTGTCAATGGTTCCCAGGTGAGCCAAGACGACACGCCTTGGCTGGCTATGATCCTTGAGGCGCTCTGACGCACACAGTTGGGCGCATAGAGCGTTGGTGCCACCTCTATCGTGCGGGCGTGTCTTCCAGAAGATGAACATGATGGCTCCTTTGTGCTCGCCGTTCCTACGTTAGAATGGAAATGAGTCACTACAATATCTATTATCCCCGATTGACGGCTGATACACAACTTCTCAGACGATCACGAGAGGACTTCCGATACTCACGTCCTTCGCCATCTCGCTCTCGCGTACATTGTCAGAAGGCTGATCGTAGAGATAGTAATGCTCATCGTCGCCGGGCAAAAGTCTGAAGACTCACCTTATTTTGGCTGGGACCCAACATTCACTCCGGTGAGAACCAGGTAAGGGATATCACCAGACTGCTACTAACTAGGCAAAGCCTTCTGTCACAGTTGTGCCGGCTAAGCGGGTTGCAAACCGGCGGATGGGGCCACTTGGGCCGCTCCATGACACCCATAGCCCCCCGCCATCAAACTATTCTTTATAAGGCGGCAACTTGCTCATCGACCATCATTGAGAAGGCAACTGCCCGGCGTAACGGCGATCAGTTGGGGGACACGCCGTGGGAAAGAAGGTGCCTTGCGTGCAGCAATGTGGCACCGATCACGAACTCCCAGAGGCTACCTGTGCCAATGCCAGCCGGGAGCACTGCAACACCTGACGCTTCCTTCTGCCCGTCCGGCTGCTATGTACGTCGGGGCGCTGCCTTTCTGACTGTTGTCCGCCATCATCTTGCTCATTGGGATGCTCTTCTGCAACGCCCTTCTGCAACTGACATGGGTGGCACAGGCGGTACGGGAAGTGGCCATTTACGGAGCGAACGTGGCATATTGTGCGGTGTTTCTGGCCGATTTCCGATCAAATGGCACTGTTTTTGGCAGCCGGCGACATGCCCGCTGCGAGGCGAAAGTTCAGGGAGGACGTTCTATTTTGGCTGGCACCTATCGTCATGCCGGTCCTCCTCCAGATAAGAGATACCCCCTCGTCGTCTCCGGCATGGCCAGCACATCCTGACCTATGGGCGGCTGCCATCCAGCGCCGTCACCACAATGGCAACCTCGGCACCGACGACGACATCCACTGCCGGCTGCTCCACGTCGGTAGCTAAGCACGTAGCCAGAACAAA
>DHIZ01000164.1:0-15024 GCA_002404055.1 Chloroflexi bacterium UBA4733 | reverse complement strand
AAAGTTATGGCCACATGCTTAGGGTGTGCCCGGCAGAGACGATCTCCTTTCCGGTTCGGCCTGGCTACTTTGAGCGAACTTCATCAATATTTCACAAATACTCTTGACAGGTCCTGGTACTTTAGGTATGATGATTGCGTTGGCTGGTGAAGTAAAGAAAGGAAATAGCAAATGCCGAAGCTTGTGAGGGTCATCCCAGTAACGTTGACGGGGGAGTTGCCAGATCTCCGAGAAGACCCGTCCTCCCACGCCATTATCCATTCAGTGGATAAATTGGCGGAATACACACCACCGCGGCGAGGAAGGAAACCAGGAAAGGATTCCTACACTCCCGGTTTCCGGCTTGGAGAGTACATTCGGAGCCTCATCGACTTACGCGGGCTGGACAGGCAATACATCGCCAACCACGTCGGTATCTCCCGTAGTTCCCTAGACCACATCGTGGCTGGATATATACGACAACCCGGCATCGACACGATTCTGCGCCTCGCCAAATTGCTCGGTGTCTCGGTGCTGGACATCTACGCGCATACGGATGTTGTGACCCAGCACGACATTTCGTTCTTCATGCTGGGCCACACCGGAGATTCTGCCATCGCCAAAGAAGCCGCGTGGAGTAGCCTGGCTGTAGGGATTGCAGCACTCACACCAGAGAATCGCAGACTCACACTGGAGTTCTTTATTACCAGTCTGAAGACGATGGAAGACTTTCACCGTCTCGCGGCATAGCCACCGAAGACCCACGGTGCTGTTCCCGTGGGTCTTCTTTTCATTTAACTCAATGCATGCAGAAGCACCTGTAGGGCGGCAGTGTAGGATACCGTCTCGTCAGGAGTAAGCACTCCCACTGTGATTGGTACTACGCCGGCACGACGGCGGAACTCGTCAACAGACACCCCAAGGTACGGTGCCAGTGCTTCTTTCCGGTTCGGCAACGGACACCATCGCCGGTCGCTCAGCACGACGACAGATAGTGCTTTCAGGAGAGGGTGAGTAAGACCACGCCGTGGGCTTTTGCCTCTTGCACCAACTGTGGTGCTTGTCGGTAAAGGAGATTCCCGTGGTCAGCCAATGTGAGCAGCAGGTCTGCCGGTGTGTCGTCTTGATCGCCGGTCTGCTCGGCTTCGATCTGTTGTGTCACTTCGCCCCAAACGTGGCGCTCATGATCTTCTCGGTGCTCGGCTGCGCCGTGGGGATTCTGTCCAGCATCATCGTTGTGTTCATCGTCGTCTTTATTTCCTGCCAGGTCGTGTGGTCTGCCTTCTTTGCAAAGCTGGAGGACTAGCGCATCGCCCATAGCGTGGATAACACCGCGCTGTGGGCCTTTGCCCTCATGCAGCCGGATGTACCGGCCAAGAAGGAGATTCACCATGTTATACGCCCAGCCCGACGAGGAACCCGAAGTGACTCTCACCCCAGAGCAAAAATACATCAATGCCGTCCAGGCCGACCTCACAGTGTTGAGGGAGCTTGCCTTCCCGATGGGCAGTGCCAAGAGCTTTGTACGGCGGCTGGTCGATGGCGATCTCTTGCTCACGGCCCAGCAGTGGAACCGCCTGGGTAATACATTGATTCACCTGCTCGAACTGGAGCCAGCATGACCTGACACAACCTCCTCATCTGCCGCTGTGAAGTGTGCGGTCGTTGCTGTCTATTCCGCAGGCCGACTGCAAGCTCTCTTTCTCCTGTCTTAGAAATCCCGAGGACGGTCTGCTGGCTACAAGAGTAGTGAGTAAGACCGCTCCTCGGGCTTTTCTCCATTGAGCGACTTCAGGTTGTTCCTGAGTGCTCAGTGAAAGGCAAGACAGTGGGCGTACCAACCACCGAACCGGCAACCAACGGCGTCATCCATCTCAGCTTCAGCGATGAACTGCACCGATTCATTACGAGGATTCAGAGACAGCGGGAACAACTCACGAGCCAGCTTCAGCGTCTGGAGAGTCTGGAGAAATCCGCCAGCGAGGTCCTGGAAGCCGTCAACGCTCCGGTGATCCCTCAGCCCAAGCCTGAGAAGCAAGCCGATGGAACCTACCGCATCCAGAGCCGCACCGAGCCAACCATCTCCTACAACGTTCGACTGGTCAACAAGGTCTGGAGCTGCTCCTGCCCGGCTGGTCAGCACGGTCAAAAATGCTGGCATGTCACTGCCGTCGAGCAGGCCGCTAGCGAACACAGCGCCGAGATCGAACGCAAGATGGACCGGTTCAAGCGACTATGAACCCCCCACCCATCATTCGCCGCTACACCGTTTGGAGTGTCAGAGACGGTGCTGCTGGACCTTACGACCTTCAGTATCTGTGCGGCCACCTGCACCGCACCGAATCTGGTGCCCAACAGTGTGCCAACCGCATGATCCAGGAGGAAGCGCAGCAAGGCATCCAATGCCGGGCCTACGTCCGCTCCTTTGCGCTTCCGTCCACCAGCAAGATCAACATGCCTAGCGGCGGCGGTGATGCAGCATGAAAGGCACCGTCTACCTCCTCCATTTTCATCAGCGCTACAAGCATGCCGGTCACTACCTGGGTTTCGCTCAGGACCTGGATGCCCGCATCAAGCTGCACCGGCGCGGCAGAGGAGCCAGGTTGGTACAAGTCGTCAACCAGGCAGGCATCAGTTGGCATGTCGTCAGGACCTGGCCGGGTGATCGGCAACTGGAGCAGCGACTGAAAGGCCAGCACAACGGGTGTCGCTTGTGTCCCATCTGCAAGGCGAATCATGCGTAGATGGGATTGTGGTACTCCGCAAGATGCCGACTCGATGGCAGCCGTCCTCCATGACATGCTGCTTCATCCTCCACTGCAACGCCAGCAGCAGCTCTCCTGCCTCGCTTATTGGGAGAGCCAGGGGTTGGCTGAGAGCGTCACAGCGGCTTGGACAGCGCCAACGGTGATCGAGCGTATCACCGCAACAGTGATCGAGACGGATGCCGGACGAGGCTATCTCGCCATCGCTCAGGCCAGAAGCCGTGCTCGGAGAGTTGTCCCAGCTTAGTCAGGGGGAGTGTTGGCGCTCCCTCATCAACCCTCGTGAATTCTGCAAGCAACTAACAGAAAGGTATCCATTGTGAACACGCAGACGACCGCCTTCCAGCAAGAGATCAAAGCCTCTCTCCAGAGCTTGGCCGAGGAGATGCTGCACGGTAACAGTGAACGGTTGCAGCAGCTTTTGAAGTTCTCAGGCCGCTTCCATAAGTACAGTCTGGGCAACCAAATCCTGATCGCTCACCAGTGCCCCCAGGCAACCCATGTGGCCGGTTATCAGCGCTGGCAGGGCATGGGGTATCAAGTCAGCAAGGGTGCCAAGGGTATCAGGATCATGGCTCCCATGCCCTATCGCAAGGAGAAGCCCGACGGCACTGTCGAGGAGCGCATCACCTTCAAGACGGTCTGTGTCTTCGACGCCAGCCAGCTAACCGGTGACAAGCCGCTCTTGGAGTTCTTCACCCCACTGCCCGATGACGAGCAGGAGCGCTGCCTGTTGGTCGAGCAGGCATTGGCCGAGGAGGGAGTGCAAGTGCTAATCCGGCAAATGCAGGGCACAGCTCAGGGCTATTACGAACCGAACACCGGGATCATTGCCCTCCGTCCCGGCCTGGACAGCCACAGCAAGCTCTTGATCTTGTTTCATGAGTGGGCACACCGCCTCTTACACCCAACCGGCACCGAGGAGAACCGGGTGAAGCGGGAATGGCAAGCTGAGGCAACGGGCTATGTCGTAGCGCAGCACTTCGGCATCGAGCATCCCTTTGCCGCTGATTATTTGCAATCGTGGCAGGCCACACCGCAGGAACTGGAGGCGCAGTTGGCAGCGGTGATGAAAGCAGCGTCCCATATCATCGGGGCACTGGAGCAAGCAGACATTACAGTGCTCGAACAGTCAGGTAACAGCACCCCAGAGGAGCCTCTGCCGGTATCCTCCTTGTCTGACGGCACGATCATCCTGACGGCAGAAATGATTGACGGCACACTCATCACGGAGGAGGTCATCGGCTTCAACGCCTTTGTGGAGATGGCGCTGTCCTTCAAGCGTGATCCTGACGTGATTAGGCTCACCTGGGAGACTGTCAAGGATACCCGCATCGCTGCTTGAATCAACGGGGAAGAATCGCCCATAAGAGCGATTCTTCCCCCAGTCCCATGAGTTGTTGACAGGTCACTGCGCGATTGCTATCCTGGCAGCGGCGGGTGCTTCAATGGAGCCGTGAACCTTCGTCCATGGAAACATGGCGACAGTTATGGTGTCGTGCAAGACCGCATAACTGTCGGCGGCAGCCGCTACGCCGGCACGTTGGCAGGGTTCGTGAAGTGGGCACCAACGGCCAGCGCTAGGCAGATCAGGCCGAACAGTAGAAGGACATGGATCAGCAGGCCCAACAGCAAGAATATGATGCCGATGGGGCCGACGAGCCAGGTCAGGATGCGCCGGTTGGTCCGGCGGCGGCGGATACGTTGCTCGTGAGTCAGTGTTGCCATATCTATAACACCTTAGCACGCCTGGTGCAGATAGTAATCGGGCAGCGCGGCTTCGGCTGCCGCCAGCGACGGGTAATGGGCGAGGTAGTTGGGGCTGAGCGACCGCCAGCCGGGATCGTCATCGCAGTAGATGAGGTGCGATTGGAGCGGACCGGGGCCGGGATGATAGCTACTGGCGTAGTACGTGTGATCTCCAGATGGCTGATCGGCCAGTGGCAAGCCGTCCGGGTTGGCCTCCCAACTGAAGCGCTGCGTGTTGAGCCGCTTTGCCAGCCCGTTGGGACCATTGATCCACGTCCAGTAGCCGTTAGTAAATGCCGTCCAGTTATCCGCCTTCCGCCAGGCCATCAATCCGTTTGTGGTGTGTTGCTGTGCATCCCCGTTGCCGGCAAACGCCTGGTTGTCAAGACAGCCACCGATGTCGGTGAGATCCATCGCTTGCAGTGTCTGAAACCCAAGGACGAACTGACATGTCTCTTCGCTGATGGAACTTTTCTTCCCTTCGTTCCAATCTCTTGTCTCAAACTCTAGGACTGAGTCCTAGAGTTTATGTACTGGGATAGTGACCGCATCCACATAAACGACGTGAAGTCCACAGACTGGTCCCAACTCGACGTAGACGGGACCGTTGTCTTTACGAGGCCCGATGGCCTCACTCTCACCGTCGAGCCGATCTACGACCCTGACCGACGGGCCGAACTCGAGTACTACCGACAGGGCATCAAGGACGGTTCTATCGATGCTATACTTAGAGTATTCCTCGATAACGGCGTCAAGTTCATACGGGGTGTTCCTATAGAAGATGTGGTGGTATATTGATGAGCAATCTAGAAAAACTAGAAAGAATCATAACCTCGGGAGCCGAGGTCCGAGTTATCTTCCCAGATGGATCAGACATACCGTTCATTCCGGTCGTGTGTCTCAAGTTTAGCGGGTCCACTCTAGTATTCATCTACTACGATGATGGCTACATCCACGAAAGTGATATACAATCAGTTGATTGGTCAGAGGTTGACGTGGACGGTACCATTATCTTTAAGAGGGCAGACGGCATTTCTCTGGTGGTGGAGCCTATCTACGATCCTGATAACCGAGCTAAGTTAGACCACCTCGTTGATGAAGTCAAAAGAGGCGCTCCGAGTGCCACTAACGATGTAGAAGGATCATTCCACTATGCCGGATTATAGAGTCCTCCGTGAGGCAGTAGTCGACCCTGCCTCCCACTCTATGCACCCATCGGTCCTTTGGGTCTGGTCGCAGGACCGGGCGGATGCCGGTCGCCCGATCCGAGTCGTGCCGACTCCTGGGTATGACGGCCTGGCTTCTAAGTACCAATCCATTGTGGATGATGCTCTTGCAGGCGGAACCAGTCCGCAGGAGACGTGGGACTATTGGTCCGCCAACGGTGGAAATGGCTACACCACGGCGCGCAGCGCCTCCGAAGTTGTTCAGGGTGATACTATTGACCGGATGGCCCAGTCGCAGTTGAAGCAGATGCTGGGGGCTTCGTCGTGAGGGTCTTTGTCTTCCAGGCGGTCAACCGGCGGCGACCCCGCCGTCTCATCCCGACGGTCGTCGTAAACGGTATTCTTCGGTTCTACAGCCCAGCCCAGTCAGGGAGCGAGCAGGGCGAGCCAGCCGAGCAACCGCATCTTCGCCTGCGCCCTTCCCTCACCCCTGCCTCCCTAATCTGAAGCTGTAGTAATAGGGAGTGTATTCTGGAGGGAACCGAATAATGGATGTCGAAAATGGAGAAGATTATGCCGTACTGCGCAAATTGTGGGACTGAGTACACACAGTCAGCGCGTTTTTGCAATAGTTGTGGCACACGGGTATCCGTAGTTACCTCAAGCGCGAGCGGTGTAGACACAGTCTCAGACGCTGCTCCTGTACCAGATGCGGAACCTGCACCTCAAGAGTTGCATGCCGTAGAGGAGCTAACCCAAGCTGACAAGAGGGCCGCTTGGACGGACCTAACGTCGAACGACCTTACACGTGACCAACTGGTCCACCGCCGTCGTATCAACAAGAGGATGTCGATATTCGTCATGCTCCCGATTGGTATTCTATGTCTCCTATTCGCACTATGGTCTCAACTGTGGGGTCTGCTGTTTCTTGCAGTACCTCTGCTCTTTCTCGGTATTGCCAGCGCTTTCACCGACCCAACCAAAGTGAGCGATAGAACGAGAATCATATCAGATTTATCGGCGTCACCGGTCTCACCAACACACGCCGCGCCTGTAGCCGGTATTTTTGTCACCGGTCAATTGAGCGACCAAATTCACAAGTATGTTCGGCAGGGATACCGGATTATGCAGCAGACAGAAATGACAGTGCAGCTTGTTAAGCCCAAGCGATTTAGGTTTCTTTGGGCGACATTTTGGTTTTTGTTTTTGGGAATCGGTTTACTGGTGTACATATTCTACTATCTAGCCAAGAAGGATGACATTCTTTATCTCGAAATGCTACAAGATGGCAAGATTAGGCTTACCAAGCAATAGTACCAATCCCTCCTGATCTTGCCGTATAATAGTGGAGGACTAAATCCTTCCACCTTGAAGTTGCGTAGCGGCTCAGGGGGGAGGCGCGCTCATCCGCGACGCAGCATCTTCGTGGTTTGATTTAGCATTTCACAGCAACAGCCACAGCAACGCCGGTAGACAACAGTGGACACGATGGACAGAATATGCCTCTGGGATGGTCAGTCACCAGAGGCAGTACACCTCGGTGGACGCCTATGGACGGTCATCCTTCGGACTCTTAATCAGCAGGATCATGCCGCACCAGGTACTTGGTAGAAGGGCCTTGTTGGCAATTGGGACGGGCAGGCCGAGACGAACTCCTGTCGTTTCCCGTGACCGAATGCAGCGCAATCAGAATGTGAAGATAGACACGCTAACTGGACAGGAAATGGACGCTTGCCCCAGGGGGAGGCCACAGCGTTTAGAGCGGGCTACCTTTTAATCAGCGTGTCCAGAGTTCGAGTCCCTGTGCCCTCACTCTCGGTACACTCGGCTCTATCCTTGATGCCGCTGGCTTGACCGTCGATCACTTCAACGCGCTTCGGTAGGAGGTCACTTGATGCATCGCTACACCGTGCTCTTGACCAAACACGGTGCGACAATTCTGGCAAATGTGCGAACGCTACCAGAGGGAAAGTAACACTACCTGCCAGCCGGCTTCCCTGCCGGGGCGCGACTGCGGCGTACACTATGGCGGACGTCGTGCCACGCCGCGTGGCAGCGCACCTGTAGCGTGCTGGCAAGGGAGACGCTGGGATGGCCGCGACACGGCTACCGCACGCACGGACGACCGATGCACAGCGCTTCTCCGATACCGCCCGCCGCGATCTACTCGCCATCGTCGTCATCTCAGCGCTGACCTGCGTCGTCTCTTTTCGCTTCGGCGCCTTCGATCACCTGGCCGTCTGGTCTCAGGCCAACGCCAACAAGGGTCTCAAGGAGTTCCTCTTTGTGCCAGTCATCGCTGGGCTTGCCTTCGCTGCCTTCGCCTACCGGCGCTGGCGGGAGCTCCAGCGGCAGATTCGCACGGCTGAAAATGCCAACGGCGAGATGCGCGCCATCCTCGATGCGACCAATGAGGCGATCCTGCTCGTTGGCAGCGACCACTGTCTCCATACGACCAATCGGCGCTTCGAAACCCTCTTCGGCGTCTCGGCACTCGAGTTCCTGGGCCGTGACATTGACGTACTGCACGCCCGGGCGGAGTCCTTCTTCGCCGATACCGAGACCTTCCGCGCCCTGGTTGCTGGGGAAACGCGAACTGCGGTGCACCATTACCGCACCACCGTCACCCAGAAGTGGCCCGAACGACGTGATCTCGACGTCTACGTCGCCCCGCTGCCCGGAGCGGACGGAACAACCATGGGCCGGCTCTATGCCTTCCGTGATGTGACTCGGGAACGCGCTGCTGACCGAGCGAAGGACGAGTTCATCTCCGTGGTGTCGCACGAACTGCGGACGCCCCTCACGTCCATCAAGGGCTACCTCGACCTCGTCCTCAATGGCGACGCGGGCGAAGTCCCGGTGGAGCAGCGCGAGTTCCTGGACGTCGTTGCCCAGAACACGGAGCGATTGATCGCCATCGTGAACGACTTGCTGGACCTGTCCCAACTGGAAGGGGACGGGATCGCGCTCCAGCACACGTCGGTGGACCTGGCCGCCGTAATCGCGCAGGCGGTGCAGTCTTTGCGCCTCCAGATAGAAGGCAAGCGCCAGCATCTGGAGATGAACGTGCCACCCGACCTGCCGACGGTGAGCGGCGACACCCGTCGGCTGCTCCAGGTCCTCACCAACTTGCTCTCGAACGCCCACAAGTACACCCCCGACGGCGGTGGCATCTACATCACGGCAGCAATGGAAGACGATCGTGTGCGCATCGAGGTACGGGACACCGGGATCGGCATGACGATAAGCGAACAAGAGCGGCTCTTCACGCGGTTCTACCGCGCCAAGAACCCGGCGGCGCTGGAGGTCGGCGGTACGGGGTTGGGCCTGGTGATTACCAAGAAGCTGGTGACGCTCCACGGCGGGGAGATCAGCGTTGCGAGCACGCCAGGGATAGGGTCCACCTTCAGCGTTCGCTTGCCATTGGTCCGGTCGGGAGTTGCCACCGGCGACGGGGGAGCAGCGTGAGCGATCTCCATTCCAGCGGCTCCCCGCGCGCGGGGCTGAGGCGGTCGTCGGTCTGAGGCAAAGCCTCGTCAGGGTTCCCCTCCGAGCCGTTTCCAATAGATCATGGTCCCCGTCAGCCCTCCGTGCGGCTTTAACGCATAGTCCGGAATCACTCCGGCCAACTGGAACCCCAGCTTCTCATACAGCGTGTATGCGCCGCCCTCGGCTGCGGTGAGGTGGTCAAGGGTGCGATTGTGATCTCCGCCATGACGGCTAGCCCCGAGTCAGGACGATGAGGTACGCGCAGGACGCGGTGGTTTCGTTGGCAAGGGTCACTTCGGATGGCGGACCGAAGCCCAGGCAGTCACCGGCGCTCAAAAGATGCCGCGGGTGCGCGACGGCAGAATCGGGTTAGACCCTGATCTTGAGCGGTTCTAGCTGTTCGATTTTTGGGATGATTCCAATAACCCGTCGATGACTTCTTGCAATTCCTGCCATCCCGCCGCGTCCAGCGTGCCGCCGGTTGGCCTCCGCACAATGGCGGTGCGGATGACGCCGCGCTGGCGGAGCAGCTCCTTGTGGACTGAATAGAATGCACCCCAGCCCAGGCCCGCCAACCGGTTGACGGGGACGATCGTGTGCTCGAACACGGCCCGAGCCGCCGGCAGATCACCGGCGTGGTACAGGTTCCAGATTTCCACGAAGGCTTCCGGTTGGCTGCAGCCCGGCATCGTGCCGCGAGAGCCACGACGCAGCTCTTCCAGCAGATAGTTGCCACCGGCGCCACCGAAGACGGTGAGCTTGTCGCCGGCCAGGCGCACCGCCTCGGCCACCTTCAGCGGAGCCGGCGCGCTTTCCACCTTGGTGTAGCGAATGTGCTCGCACTCCTCGGCCAGTTGCCGGGCCAGACTCGCGGATACCGGCCCGCTGGAGGTATCTTGCAGGAATATCGGCACATGAACGGCCGCCGACACCGCCCGGAAGTAGTCCCGCGTCTCTTCGGCGCTGGCCGGGGCGAAGGTGGGCGGCAACACCATGACGGCATCCGCTCCCTGCTCCTCGGCCTCCTTACTGTACAGCACGGCCAGGTCGGTCGCCGCAGCACCGGTGTTGATGACGACGTGTACGCGGCCTCGCGCCTGGTCGACGATGATGCGGGTCACCTGTCCCCGTTCCGCCTCGGAGAGCTTATAGACCTCGCTGCCCAGGGCCAGTCCCAGACCGTGGACGCCGGCCGCGATGTTGAACTCCACCAGGCGGCGCAGGCTCTCCTCATCCGGGCGCGACTGTTCGTCGAAGGGCGTGACCAGGATCGGGAAGACGCCGGTCATTGGACTTGTGGTCGCCATTGGTTAGCCCTCGATCCTGTTGGCGTTGATGTAGTCCCAATCAAGAACGTAGCCCAGCCCCGGTCCTTGCGGTACCCGCACATTGCCGTGGGCATCAAGGGGATCGCACGGCTCCAAAAGGTAGGGATAGGAGGCGTCGTAGTCGACGTCGGGGGCCAGCAGGCCGCGCTCGTAGTATTCGCAGGTGTCTTCGCTGCTGGCGCCAAGCACTTGCAGGTTGCCGAAGCCACTCATGTGCATCTCGCACTTGACGCCGTAGGCTTCGCAGACAGCGACCGTCTTGCGGGCCGCCGTGATGCCGCCGCGCAGCACGTCGATCCGGCTGATGTCGGAGGCCTCGCGCTGAATCCAGTCGGCGCGCGTGAAGACGCTGCCGTCAATGATCTCCGGCGAGCAGATCGGGATACTCAACTCCCGGCAGAGTCGGATGTAGGGCTGGACCCGGTGTTCGGGCATGGGGTGCTCAAACCAGACGAAGTTCAGCCGTTCCAGCTCGCGCCCGACGAACAGGGCTTCCTCAAAGGTGTGATAGGTGCCCCAGGGATCGTACATGAGCGCCATCTCGTCGCCCACGGCAGCGCGCACCGCCCGGCAGGCTTCCAGGTCCCAGCGGATGTGCGAGGGCCGGCCCGGCACATCCTGGCGCGTTGCCGGGTCCCAATAGTAGTAGGGGTGGATCTTGTAGGCCCGATAGCCGGCCCGTTGGCAGGCCACGGCGTGTTCAGCGTAGTCGTCGGGCGTGCCAATGTTCGGGTAGGTGCTGGCATAGGCTTTGACCCGATCCCGGCAACCGCCCAGGAGCTGATACACCGGCAGATTGGTCACGCGACCGAGCAGGTCCCAAAGCGCCATGTCGACGACGCCCATGAAGTTTTCCGGCATCTTGGCCGCCCACATCCACTGCCAGAACTTCTCCCGGTCGAAGGGATTGTGCCCGACCAGCAGCGGCTTCATGCGCCCCACCAATTGACTTCGGGAAGCCGGCGTCAGTCCATCCTGATCGCCGTGCCCCTGCCCGCCCAGGCAGTAGCCCACCGTGCCGTCATCGGTGCTGATGCGCGTGAGGGTCTGAACGATCGGCGTCTGGGGACGCAATACCCCGTGTTGGAAGCGATCTGCGGCTGTTCGGAAAGGAATGACGTCAATGTCGACGATGTTCACGATATCCCCCCTGTCTCCACCGGATGATGGTCGTCGTCGTCCGTGCTGAAGCGCTAGCGGAGCGAGTGTAGCAGGCGAAGCGTGACTTCTTGCAGGAGTTCACCGGCTTCAGGGGCGACGCGGCAGGCGCGATCCACTTCGTAGCCGCCTTCGGGATAGGCTGCTCGCGTGGGGACGTACCACAGCGCCCCGTCGGTATAGCCGGCAACGGCGGTCCAGGGGAAGGGCGACGCCTGTTTGATGCCGAGACCGATCTCACAGAACAGCTCGCTCGGGTTGCAGGCCAACGCAGCGTCACCGAGCCGCAGTACCGACAGGTCGCCGTGCAGCAGCAGCGGCTCACCACCTTCCAGTGCCGTCAGCGCCCGGCGGGCCTGGGCCAGGCCGCGCTGATTCCACCACCGCGCGCCGGTGTTCCCCTCCTGCGCCGCCAGGCGTTCCTGCTCGGCTATCAGCGTTGCTACTCGCTCCCGCCCCGCTTCCAGTGACGGCGGGAGGAGACCAGGGAAGGCGACGGTCTCGCGGGCGACGCGCAGTGGTGTGCCGGCGATGGGTTGCGCCAGCAAGGCGACGCGGGCGGCTTCTGCCCCCAGCACGTGGCCGAGCCGGAGCGGGTGCGTCCAATCTGCTCCCATCAAGCTCGGATTGATGTTGCCGCAGGCCCCTTGCAGATAGATACCCGTGCCGCCTACGAGGCGCTCGACGACGGTGCGAGCAACGCCGGGGAAGTCGGCCGTGATCTGACGAGTTTGACCGCCCAGCGAGACGGGGTGGCAGGCGTAGTTGAGCAACACTGCCACCGGCTCGGTGGCGCGCCGCAGCCAGCCAAGCGGCGCACCTGGTTCAACGGGATCGCCGTCCGCCGCATCGAGACGCCAGACCTGAACCTCAGCGTCAAGGGTTCCCTGCGGGTTCTGGCCCAGCACGATGCGCCCGTCGGGCCGGCGTTCTCGTCGGTTGATGCCGATCTGGACGCTGCCGCGCCCCGCCGCCAGCGTCACCGGCCGCCGCGCCCCGTCGGCCATGGCCACGGCGCCGGCGATGTGGTGCGGCAGCGCCGCCTGGTAGGCGAGGGCCTGCGCGGTCGCCCCTCCCTCCATGTCCTGGTCTGCGGAGACCACTGGGCCATAGTGGGTATGGCTGCAGGCGAGGAATACCCGCGCCGCCGGGATACCGGTCACGCTCTCCACCTGGCTCTTGATTGACGCGGCAATCTCCTCGCCGTACATGCCGAGGAGGTCGAGCGTCACCAGGGCCACGCGGCTGGCCGGGTCATCGCCTCCGGGCGTTCGCTCGGCCAACACCAGCGCTGTTGCCAGCAGGTCGTCATGGATGCCGTTGGAGGGTGGCCGCCCGGCAAAGCCGGTCAGGGCGATGCCGACCGGCGGCGTGATGGCGACCCGTGCCACGCCGGCCGTGAGCACCGCGCTTGCATTGTGAGACACTATTCTTCTCCTCTCCAATGGCAACAGACCCGTGAAGCCGCTACGAGTGGGCCGGGCTGGTGCTGGCGGGTATGCCCTCGCCCTGCATGCTTACCAGCAACTGTTCGAATGTGGTCGGCTCTACCCTGATGTCGCCGGTAAATGGCCGGTCGAACTCCACGATGACAAACAGCACGGAGGCGATCACGATCGCCAGCGCGGCGGTCATGAGGCCCTGGGCAACGAGGCTGCCGACCCGAAAGAAGTAGCTGAACGAGATAGTGACGATGGCGCCGATGATCAGGGCCAGCCAGAGCGTGTCCGGCACGGCGGCCTGGCTCTGGTGCAGACGCAGTGTTCGATCAATAATGACTCTGTTGATCTGGGTGAACGACTCCCCGAAAATCACTTGCTCCTGAATGTTGGTTGGCTTGAAGGCAAGCAACGTGTCTTCTATGGCGCGCAGCGCCGCGTCTGTCCTGGGACTCGACTGCCCCGAGGCCATCGCGGGCCATTCATCGTGAATGACGCTGCTGGTGTAGGCTTGCAGTTCCAGGCGAAGTTGCTGCGCGACCGGTGCTGGATACGCTCGCGCATCTTCATGCAAGGCGCGCACGATGCCTGCCTCCTCCTGGACGTTCGCTTCGGCTGCCGAGAGTTGTTCCCAGACGACCAGGACGACGAAGGCCATCAGCACGGCATAGGCGACACCAATGGTGGCATAGATGAAACCGGCGACTTCGTGCAGTCCCTCACGGTCTTCAATATGGATGAAGCGGCGCACGATCACGAGGCCGGCGACGCCGAGCGCCATAAACGCACTGAGCATCATCACGGCAAGCAATGGGGCAGGGAAGGTTGTGAGCAACCACAATGTCATGCATGGCCTCCAGGTGCGTACCTACGCTCTGAGTCTACGCTATCCAGCCGTCATCCGTGCGGGCCGAATGGTCTATGGCAGCAATCACTCCGTGTTGTCGCCTGGTATTATCCGCATTAAGCGCGCGGTTCCGGCGCTGCGAACGGTGACCGTGCGTCGAACGCCGCGGCCGTCCCCGCGTTGGTTTGGTCGCGGCGCGCGTCAGATGGCTCGAAGGGGTTCGCGATGCGACCTGTGCCGGTACACCAGGGCCGCCGCGACGACGTTAATCCCGACATTGGTCAGAGTGAGGAAACCTTTCGCGCCCTCGTTCGCTGCGCTTCCGACCTGCTGCTGGTGGCAGAGGCCGATGGCGCCATTCGCTTCGCCAGCGACGCCTTGCAGATGTTGCTGGGTCGCGCGCCTGAAGAACTCATTGGTACATCCGGGCATACGTTCTTGCATCCCGATGATCGGGATGCGGTGCGCGCTTCGCTGGCCGGTGTGGCCCGCGGTGAGATCACGAAGCGCGTCGAGGCCCGCGTGGCTCACCGCGACGGCTCATGGCGTGTGCTCGAATTCCTGGGCGCCAATCATCTCGATGACCCTGCTATCCGCGCCATCGTCATCAGCGCTCGCGACATCACCGAGCATCGCCGGGCCCAGGTGAGGCTGGAGCGCCAATATCGCGAGGCCGAGGCTGCCCGCTACCGAACACAGGCGATTCTCAATGCCACCGACGAGGCGATGATCCTCATCTCGCCCGAGGGACTGGTGCTCGCTCTTAACCGCCGCTTCGAGAACTTCTTCGCCGTCAAGGAAGCGAACCTCGTCGACATGCATGTCCATGAGATTAGCGAGCAGATCGCCCGGGCGTTCGGCGCTGCTGGTAGCACGGCGCCACTGGAACTGTTTGCCGCCGATCAGGGACTGTCTAGTATCCGCGAATTGCGCCAGACCTGGCCGCGCGAGCGTGATCTCCAGTTGTCATCCTCGCCGGTTCGAACGCCGGAGGGCGCCTTTTTGGGGCGGCTCTTTGTCTTTCGGGACGTGACACTGCAGCGGGAAGCCGAGCATCGGCAGGACGAGTTCGTTTCCTTCGGTACCCGATCACGGCCCCTCCTT
>DHIZ01000411.1 GCA_002404055.1 Chloroflexi bacterium UBA4733 | reverse complement strand
GACATCATCGCCGCCCAGAAGGAGCCAACCGGGCTCTGGGTCCAGGACTACGGCGGCTACATGTCGATCGGATACGACTCGAGCAAGGTACCGGCAGTCACCTCGCTGCAGGACCTGCTGGGATCTGCATTCAAAGGCAAGGTCGCCCTCAACGGGGACCCGACCAAGGCGAATGCCGCGCTCAACGGCGTGATGATGGCGTCACTGGCCAACGGCGGCTCCGTCGATGACATCAGCAAGGGCGTCGACTTCTTCCACCAGCTGAAGTTGAAGGGCAACTTCGTTCCCGTGCAGGCGACTACAGCGACTGTCAAGAACGGCACCACGCCTGTCGTCCTCGACTGGGACTACCTTTCGGCAGGGCATGGTAAGGACGTGCCGACCTGGAAGGTGTTCGTGCCTTCGAACGCAATCCTCCTCGACTTCTACGCCCAGGCGATCAGCAAGACCGCTCCTCACCCTGCCGCGGCGCGGCTGTGGGAGGAGTACCTGTACTCCGACGAGGGCCAGAACCTGTGGCTGAAGGGCCTGGCGCGACCTGTGCGCATGGCGGCAATGACGACCTCCGGAAAGGTCGACGCCGCGGCCGCCGCAGCGCTCCCTAAGGCAGACGGCACGCCGATCCGCCTAACCCCTGACCAGGCAACCGCAGCGAAGGCGTACCTGGCAGCCCACTGGGCGGCCGCTATTTCTTGACAGCTGCCGGCTATCCGGCTGTAACCGGCGTCGGCCGCCCAGTGGTGGGCGGCCGACGCTTCTCCCTTGACTGGATCGGCGCGGTCCCGTTCCTCGGTTATATGGCGATCTTCCTGTTTCTCCCGACTGTCATCATCGTGGCGGGAGCCTTCGCCAACGACAGCGGGTTCACTCTCGAAAACTTCGCCAATCTTTCACAGCCATTCATCGTCAACGCCATCATCGCCAGCGTCATCCTGTCTGCTGTTACCGCCGTCGGCGGCGCCGTCCTGGGGGCCCTGTTCACGTACGCGATCGCCACCGGCAACCCGCGCGGCACCTTTCGACGTGCCGTGACCTCCGCCTGCGGCGTGCTTGCCCAGTTCGGGGGCGTGATCCTTGCTTTCGCCTTCATCGCCTTCATGGGCCCTGCCAGCGCCATCTACCTTTACTTCTCCACGCACGGTCTTGATTACTACGCCGGCGGCGTCTGGCTCTATGACCTTCGCGGGCTCGAGCTTGTCTACCTCTACTTCCAGATCCCTCTTATGGTCCTCATCTTCCTGCCCGCCGTTGACGGCATCAAGCCGCAGTGGCGCGAGGCGACCGAGAGCTTGGGGGGCGGCACGTGGCACTACTGGCGCTATGTCGCCGGCCCCTTGCTGGCGCCTGCATTTCTCGGCTCGACCCTGCTGCTGTTCGCCAACTCGCTGTCGGCATACGCGACGGCGGCGGCCCTGATCAACCAGGGCGGGCCGATCCTGCCGCTGCAGATCAGCAACGCCATCACGAGCGAGGTCGGCTTGCACGACCCCGGATTTGCGAAGGCGCAGGCGGTGGTGCTGATAGTGATCGTCGCCATAGTCAGCGTGCTGTACGCGGTCCTCCAGCGGCGCACTGCGAGGTGGCTGCAGTGAGCCGGTCGCGAAGGGCCAAGCTCCAGGTTTTTCGCGTCGTGACCTTCGTCGTCCTTGGCATCTTTTTCCTCGGGCCGATCTGGTCCATGTTCGAGTTCTCCACGCGCGGTGTCGGAGAAAACGCCGCGCGTACGCTCGACTCCTGGAAGGCGATTGGCACGTATCCAGACCTTGTCGCGGGCATCATCGCCTCGCTCGAGCTCGCGGCGATCACCTCGATCGGCATCCTCGTCGTGCTGGTGCCGACGATGGTGTGGGTTCGGTTGCGGCTGCCCAAACTTCGCCGGGCCATCGAGAGCATCTCTCTGCTGCCTTTGACAATTCCTGCCATCGTGCTGGTGGTCGGCTTCTCGCCGATGTACAGGTGGATGGGCATCAACCTCAGCGACTCCATCCTCACCCTCTCCTTCGCCTACGCCATCCTGGTGCTGCCCTACGCATATCGCTCGCTGGACGCCGGCCTTGCAGCGATCGATGTGAAGACGCTCTCCGAGGCCGCGCGCAGCCTTGGAGCAGGCTGGTTCACCGTGATGTGGCGCGTCATCGTGCCCAACATCTCGTCGGCCTTGCTGAACGCAGGCCTGCTGTCGGTGGCGCTGGTGCTCGGCGAGTACACGATCGCCAACAACCTGCTGTATCCCAACCTCCAGGTTGAGATCGTGACGGTCGCCCGCTCCAACGCCGGCGTCTCGATCGCAGTTGCCGTCGCCTCCCTGCTGTTCGCGTTCGTGCTGCTGGTGGCACTGTCCTTCGTCGGCGGCCGACGGCGTCAAAGTCCGAAAGCCACGGAGCGGCTTGTCCAGACATACGCCCGCGACTTTTCAGGAGGCACGAGATGACGGCTACCGTCGAGACAGCAGCCCGCGCAGGCGTCGAAGTTCGCCTGGAGAACCTTCAACGCCGCTATGGCGCGGTGACCGCTCTCAATGACTTTTCCCTGACTCTTGCGCCAGGTGAGCTCGTCGCCCTCCTAGGACCATCCGGGTGCGGCAAGACCACAGCGCTGCGCCTGCTCGCGGGCCTGGAAGAGGCGGATGGCGGGCGCGTTGTCATCGGAGGGCAGGACGTCACCGGATTGCCGGCGAACAAGCGCGACGTCGGGATGGTGTTCCAGTCCTACTCGTTGTTTCCCCACATGGTCGCGTGGGAGAACGTCGCCTTCGGGTTGCAGATGCGCAAGGTTGGTCCCGCAGAACGCAAGCGCCGGGCGCTCGAGGTGCTCGACCTCGTGGGCCTCGCGCCAGTGGCGTATAGGTACGCAGTCCAGATGTCGGGAGGCCAGCAGCAGCGCGTGGCGCTGGCGCGCGCTCTCGCGATCCAGCCGAAGGTGCTGCTGCTTGACGAACCGCTTTCGGCTCTTGACGCGAAGGTGCGCTCACGGCTGCGCGACGAGATCCGGCGCGTCCAGCTGGAGGTTGGGATCACCACTCTGTTTGTGACCCACGACCAGGAGGAGGCGCTTGCCATCGCCGACCGAGTCGGTGTGATGAACGCAGGCCACATCGAGCAGCTTGGTCCGCCGACCGAGGTCTACACACGGCCTGCCTCGCCTTTCGTTGCCGAATTCGTCGGCCT
>DHIZ01000405.1:29412-30916 GCA_002404055.1 Chloroflexi bacterium UBA4733 | reverse complement strand
CTTGACGTGGAAGAGGGAGAACTGCCGGAGGTCGGGGAAGGAGACGGTGAAGTTGGCGGTGCCGCCGTTGGCGGCGGGCAGCGCCAGGGTGGTGGTCTGGTGGAGCGGCAGCGCGAAGGCGGCGGCCCCGCTGTAGTACGGCGTCATGGCGCCGGTGTCGAGGGTGAAGACGTCCTGGGAGGCGCCGCTGTCGAGGCCGAGGTCGCCGACGAAGAGCTGCACCTCGAGCACCGGGTTGCGGGCGGCGGCGGTGCCCGGCGCGTAGGAGAGGTTGACCGTGTTGGAGGTGCCGCTCACCTGGGGCAGCGCCTGGGCGTCGGGATAGAGCACCAGCTTGGCGCCGATCTGGGTGGGCGTGCTCTGCCCCGGCAGCGTGTAGTTGAAGGCGGGCACCTTGAGCACGCCCGTCGAGGCCGTCTTGTCGTCGCTGATCATCTGGATGTCGGTGTCGCTCACCACCTCACCGGCGGGGTTGCGCACCACCATGTGCGGTGCCCAGCCGTAGTCCTGCTGGTAGAAGTCGACGCCGTTGTAGCCGAGGTACTCGTTGACGCGCACGTCCTGGGTGAGCACGGGCTTGCCGCCGTCGTAGACGGTCATGTTGCTGACGAAGTCGGAGGGCATGCCGTTGGACTGCAGCGGCGCGCTGAACCTGTTGAGCTGCACCTCGTAACCGCTGTGGTGGCCGTCGAAGAGCATCCCCTCCTGAAGGGTGTCGTAGCTGGCCTGGGTCTCGGCGACGCGCTGCCCCTCGGTGATGGTCATGATCCCGTCGAAGCCGGTGGCCTTGCCCCACACCACGGCGATCACGAGCAGGAAGAACGAGGTGTGGAACATCCACGAGCCCCACTCTCCCCAGTACTGGGGGGTGCGCGGGTAGCCACGCAGCGTGCGCACGATGAGAGCCCGTCCGCGGGTGAGCACGCACGACATCAGCGCGATGTACAGGCTGGCCAGCAGGATGTAGAAGAGCGGCGACACGAACACCGACGTCAAGGGCAGACCGAGGTGTGTGGCCAGGTCGTTGAGGTTCTGGTGGGCGGCCACGAACTCGCTGACCTTCTGCGACGCCGAGGTGAACTCCTGCGGGACGAAGGTGCCGATGAGCACGATGAGCAGGATGCCGATTAGGAAGTAGATGGCCGTGCGCATGCGCGTGTACTGGTGCCAGAAGCGGCCCAGCAGCGCGCGCAGGCGGGGACCGCGTCGCGGCGGTGGAGCGGCGGGTCGCCGCGCGCGCTTCGGCGGAGCGGTGGCGGTGGCCATGTCAGGCGGTCCCCAGCAGCGAGTTGAGCGTGCCCGCGACGTCGACCAGCGTGCCCAGCTCGCGCAGACGGATGGTGCCGGAGCGGTCGACGACCAGGGTGGTCGGGGGCGCGTCGACGTTGAAGCTGGCGGCGATGTCGTTGGCCGGGTCGAACACGCTCGGATACTGGATGTGGAACTCCTGCGCGTACGCCTGCGCGTTGGCGGAGTCGTCGCGGATGTCGACTCCCAGGAACTG
>DHIZ01000405.1:14415-29272 GCA_002404055.1 Chloroflexi bacterium UBA4733 | reverse complement strand
GGACCGCACCAGGACGCCCAGAAGTCGATGACCACGGGGTGCCCGCGCAGGGCGGTGAGGTCGATGTGGCTGCCCGTCAGTGAGGTGCCGTTCAGGGGTGGCGCCGGCTGGGCGGTGCGGGTTTCCGGCTGCACCCTGGTGGAAACGTCGGGCTGCAGGCTGCAGCCGCTGACGAGCAGAGCGGTGAGCGCAGCGGCGCCGAGCGCGGCCACGCGGCATGGGTGTTTGGGCATGGGCATGGGACGAGCGCGCGAGCTCGCGGGCAGAGTACTACTGCGGCCAGCGGCAACGCGGTCTGGGGAGGCCGGCCGGCCCGGGGGCTCGGCGATACTGTGCGCCGTGCTCGTCCCCATGGTGGCGCACGCCTTCGGAAAGCGCTACGACCTCCCTGTACCCCTCTGGCTCTTCGTCTTCGGGGGCGCGCTGGTGGTGTTTGCCTCCTTCCTGCTCGTCCTGCCCAGGGCGGTGGCCCCCGCCACCGGCGGCGAGGCACGGCTCCTCGACCGAACCGACCTGCGCTCTCCGGCGCCGGTGCGCTGGGTCATCGCCGGGCTGATCGCCATCGGCCTGATGGTCTGCGGCTGGATCGGCTCGCAGTCGGTGGCCGAGAACATCGTGCCGACGTTCTTCTGGCTGGCGGTGTGGTTGGCGGCGCCGATCAGCTGCGGGATCCTCGGTGACTGGACGCGCGCCGTCAACCCCTTCGCCGCGCTGGCGCGAGCCTGCGACAGGCCGGCGCTGCGCCGCACCCTTATCGGTGGCGAGCGCGTCGTCGCCTGGCCCCGCACGCTGGGGTGGTGGCCCGCAGTCGCCCTCTTCTTCACGGTTGCCTGCGGGGAGCTGATCTACAACGGCACAGCCACGCTGCCCGCCGTCACCGCCTGGGGGCTGCTCATCTACGCGCTGGTCAGCGTCGTCGCCGGATTGCTGATGGGCGCCGAGGCCTGGGTGGGCCGCGGGGAGCTGTTCAGCGTGCTCTTCGCCACCTGGGGACGTCTGGGCTGGTTCCGCTTCGGGGCGGAGGGCAGACGCGGCTTCGGCGGCGGCCTGCGGGTGCCGTTCGAGGCCCATGTCAGCCGCATCACCTTCGTGCTCCTGATGCTCATGTCGGTGACCTTTGACGGCCTGCTCTCCACCCCGGCGTGGAAGACGCTCCGCACCCAGGTGTCGCTGACCGGGGTGGGGTTCGAGCTCTTCGAGACCGCTGCCTTCGCGGCGCTGGTGCTGGTGGCCTGGGCACTCTTCGGCGGTGTCGCCGCCCTGGTACGCCGTGCCGGGAGCATCGATCGGTCGACGCTGACCGTCCTCGCCGGGCTGCTGCCCTCGCTGTTGCCGATCGCCTTCGGCTACCTGGTGGCCCACAACGCTGAATACCTGGCCATCAACGGCCAGCTCTTCATCCCGCTGCTCGGCAATCCCGCGGGCATCAGCGGCGTCAAGCTGCTCCCCGCGCCGTTCAACGACAGCTACGAGATCAACCCCAACCTGCTGCCGTCGTCGGTGGTCTGGTACATCCAGGTGGCCCTGATCATCTTCGTGCACATCGCCGCCGTGGTCCTGGCGCACCGGTATCTGACGCGGACGTCGCGGAGCGTTGCCCGGGCGCGACGCAGCGAGTGGCCGTGGATCGTGGCCATGGTGGGGTACACGATGACCTCACTGTGGCTGCTCGCCCAACCCCTAGTGCAGGAGACGTCGTCGGCGGCGGTGCACATCGTGACGACGCCGCTGGCGGTGCTGCTGCGGTGACCACCCCGAACACGTCGACGGACCCGTCGCCGAGGTGGGTAGCCTCGGCCTTGGCGATGCCGTAGTCGACGCTGACGCCGGCCTCCGCGTCGAGACGCCTGGCCTCCCCGATGAGCTCCTCGGAGGGGTCGATCCCGACCACGGCGCAACCGCGCAGGGCGAAGCCGCGGGCGACGGTTCCGGTGCCGGTGCCGACGTCGACGACGCGCTGACCACGCAGGCCCACGCCGTACCGGGTGAGGCGCTCGAACATGCTGTCCGAGAAGCCGGCCCGGTGGCGGCCGTAGTCACCGGCGGTGCGGCCGAAGTCGACGTTCATGTGCCAAGCATGCCTTCGGAGAACTTGTCAGCGCCGCTGTCATGCGGCCGGAAAAATCCGTCAGCGGAGAGTACAGTCACGAGCCTTCAGATCCGCTTGGGACCTGGCACTGGTGGGAGGTTGCACGCATGTACGCACGAGTTCTTCGCGTCACCGGAGACCCCGCGAAGGTCGACGACGGGATCGACGCCTACAGGTCACGAGTGGCCGCGGCGCTCAAGGAACAGGACGGCTACGCCGGCGCGCGCCTGCTGGTCGACCGCCAGACCGGCGCCGGGATGAGCGTGACGTTCTGGCAGGACGAGCAGACACTACGGGCCAGCGAGTCGGCGCTCAGCAGCGTCCGCGGCGACACCATGTCGCGCTTCGGCGCCCAGGAGCCGGCGGCAGAGAACTACGAGGTGGTGGTCCAGCATCGGCCCCAGCCCACCGAGGCAGGCAACTTTGTGCGCATCAGCAGCCTCGACGGCGACCCCGCCAAGGTCGACGAGGCCATCCGCCACTTCGAGACGGAGGTGGTGCCCGCGGTATCCCGGCTGGGCGGCTCCCGCGCCGTCGTGCTCATGGTCGACCGCTCCACCGGCAAGGCACTGGTGGCCACCGTCTGGGGCACCCAGGCGGAGGTAGAGGCCAGCGCAGACGAGGCCAAGGCGATCGCCGCGAAGGCTGTCGAGGTCTCAGGGGCGAGCAGCCGCAAGGTGGAATCCTTCGAGGTCGCCTTCGCCGAGCTTCTCGCGCCGGCCGCTCCCTAACCGTCCGCGGTCGCCCTCCGCTGTAGCGTCGCGTGCGCTACGGCGGAGGGGGTGACCGCTCCGGTCGCCGGCGGAGTGAGTCGCTAGTGGCGCAATCACGCTGATACCGTCACCGCGACATGGAGGAGGCCCGCTCGCCGCTCGATCCGCGTGATGTGACGGTGATTGTTGCCATGGGTGTGGAGGCGCGACCGTTTGCGCGGCTTGTGCCTCAGCTGCGCCTGGTGCGCGCCGGGATAGGGCTGTCGACACTTGACCGAGTGCAGTTGACGACTCGCGTGGTGCTCAGCGTCGGACTCGCTGGTGGACTGACCGGCGAC
This sequence comes from Chloroflexi bacterium UBA4733, assembly GCA_002404055.1. Next base: position 26,132 of record DHIZ01000405.1, on the reverse strand, counting down.
CTGGTCAGCGGCACCGTGGTGATCCCGGCGCAGGTGGCGCGCGAGGACGGCGTTCTAGTGGCGTGCGACCCGGAATGGAGCACGGCGCTGGAGCGGGCGTCGCGGCGGCTCGGGTACCCCACCTCCACCGCGTCGTTGCTCTCGGCGGACGCGCTGGTCACGCACGCAGGGCGCGGGCTCTGGGCCGCGCGCGGATTTGCGGCAGTCGACATGGAGACTGCAGTGCTGGCGGGAATGGTGCCGCGCGTCGCCGCAGTGCGCGTGGTGCTCGACACGCCGACACAGGAGATCTCTCCCGCATGGGAGCGTCCCGCGAGAGCCGCGCTCGATCCACGCAACTGGCGCGAGGGCGCGTGGCTTGCGCGCGCTGCGCCGCGTCTCTCGCGACGCGCCGCGCTGGTGGTGGCGGCAGCGCTCGCTGACGCGACGGTCACGCACGCGGCGTAGGTCGAGGCAGCGCCAGACGCAGACCGACCACCGCACCCGCGACGGCCAGCAGCGCGACGATGGCGATGCCGAGCCAGCGCACGTACAGGCTGGTGTCGCGGTACACCGGCGGCGCCGGGAACGACTGCAGGTGGTGCACGAACAGCCCCTGGTCGGTGGCCGCGTACAGCGCCCGCGCCGACGAGTCGGCGGCCAGCGCAAGCACGTTCTCCGGAAGCCCTGGATCGGCGCGGATCCAGTCGCCGCCACCGTCCTGGCTGAGCAGGACGCCGTAACCGCCGGTGCCCAGGTACACCGCGCTCGTCACCGGGCTGGTGAAGGCGGCCAGAGCAGTCACCTGCGGCGGCACCGACAGCCCGCCGGCGGGGAGGAGGATGAACGATGTCGCCCACTGTCCCGACGGCGCCCGGCGCCACACGTGGTTGTCGCTGCCCACCGCCACCACAACGCCGGCAACCGCGGCCGGGGCGGCGATGAGGTGGGCCGTGGTGCCGAGGAACGGGGCGTGCGGATCCGCGGCGAGGGCATGGCCGGCCGGCGCGGTGAGGACGGTGCCGCTGTCGATCTGCCAAACCGTGGGGCCCGCCGGCGCCGCCAGTGCGAGGTGGCGGCCGGGGGCGATCAGCTGGAACGACTTGCCGTTGTCGCTGGAGGTGTATACGCCCGACGCGGCGGTGACGACCATCAGCCCCGGTTCGGCAATGACGCCGGTGACCCGCTGGCCCGAGAAGCCCAGCGGCTCCCACCACGGGGTGGCGGCGTGGACCGTGGCGGGCAGGGCGAGCAGGAGCAGTGCCGGGAGGGTGGCGAGCACGCGGGGGAAGCGGCGGCGCTCAGTAGCCATACAGCCCCGGGATGACGGCGACCGTGACAGCGATGTCGGCGACCGCGTGGATGATGATCGCGGGCCACAGCGAGCCGGTCCGCTGGGTCACCCATCCCAGTGCCAGCCCGAGCGCGATGGTGACCGGCACGAACGCCCCGGCCGGGCCCTGGTACTGCACGGCGATGTGCGCCAGCCCGAAGAAGGCGGCCTGGCCCAGGTTGGCGGCCCAGGCGGGGGCGATGCGATCGAGGGCGCCGAGCAGGATGCCGCGGAACTGCAGCTCCTGGGCAAACGACTGGAGGACGGACGCCGGCCCCTGGAGAGGCAGGTCGCGGGCCAGCGCCACGGGAGCGATCCCCTCGCGGCCGAGCAGCGTGGCCGGCAGGAGCATCACCACCGCGACGAAGACGGCGATGCCCAGGACGGTGGCGATGGCGGCGGGCGATCCGAAGCGGCCCAGGCGCACAAGCGGGCGCAGGTCCGGCGGAGAGAGGCGCCCCGCGATCAGGGCCACGAGCGCGGTCAGCAGCGCCTCCGCCGCAGACGCGAACAGCACCTGGGTGTTGAAGTCGAAGCGGCTGCCCGAGACGTCGTAGATCCACTGCGGGCCGCCGGCGAAGACGCTGAACGCCAGTGTCATCGAGGCGACGGCGAGGAGCACAGGGCGGGTGGGGGCGAAGCGCGGGGTCAGCAGGGAGGCGACGGCCAGGGCGGTGGCGACGGCACTGAGGCGGAGGACGTAGGGGTCGACGCCGATCGGGTCGCTGAACAGCCGCGGCACCAGCAGGGTGAGCCCGAGCGCGGCGGCGGCGATGACCACCGTCGCGGTGGCGGGCCACCAGGCGCGGCTGCGGAACGGCGTTGGCTCTGCCTGGTCCATCGCCTGTGTATAGCCGACGCCGGGGCAACGCGGCCCTCCGAGCGCGGCCTCCGCGCACGCCCGCCGGGTCGCTACTCTGGCTCGTCATGGCGGCGCCGACCCTGGTGGAGATCCACGCCAACGGACTGCGGTTCGAGACGCTGGTCGCCGGGCCGGACGATGGGGAGACCGTGATCCTGCTGCACGGCTATCCGCAGAGCGCGGAGTCGTGGCGGGAGCCCATGGAGTGGCTGGCGAGCCGCGGCTACCGCAGCATCGCGCCCAACCTGCGCGGCTACTCACCTGGCGCCAATCCCCCCGAGGCCAGCGCGTACAGCATGAGTCACCTGGTGGCCGACGTGCTCGCTATCGCCGACGCCCAGGATGTCGAGCGATTCCACCTGGTCGGACACGACTGGGGTGGCGCTCTGGCGTGGGCAGTGGCCGGGAGTCATCCCACCCGGCTGCTCAGCCTGACCGCCGTGTCGACCCCGCACACCCTCGCCATGCTGGAGGCGATGCGCGGCCGATCGCAGTCGCTGCGGAGCGCGTACATGCTCTTCTTCCGCGTGCGGCGAGTTCCCGAGGCGATGCTGAACTTCGCCAACCTCACGCCCGCGGGACTGGGCCTGCAGCTGACGAGACTTCCGCGGGCCTCATGGCGGCGCGACCGTGCCCAGCTGCGGCGCGTCGGCGGACTGCACGGCCCGCTCAACTGGTACCGCGGCGCCATCACCAGGTCCACCCGCCAGCACCGCGTCAGCGTTCCCACCATGTACGTGTGGGGGCGGCGCGACCCATTTTTCGGGCGACGCGCGGCCGAGGGCACGGCGAAGTACGTCACCGGTCCCTACCGGTTCGAGGAGATCAAAGCGGGGCACTGGATCATGGACCGCAACGCCCGCGAGTTCCAGCGTCTTCTGGGGCAGCACCTCGATTCGAATCGCGCGCCGGCACAGGTGGCCGCTGCCCATGCGGCGGTGGCTGATGAGAATCCGCCTGCCACCAGGAAGCGCGCCCCGAGAGCCAAAACGGACCCCGCCACGTCACCCAAGCCGAGAGCGAAGCGGGCACCGAAACCCCCGAGCCATGGCTCCGCAACAAGGGCAGCTGGAGCATCCGACGGGCGTCGACAACCCTCAGGACAAGCAGCTGCTCGCCGCTGACTGTGTACAACACGCCAAGCGGTGGAACGGGCCAATATCTGACGCTGGGGCGGTCGGTGGCCTTGCCCAGGGAGAAGCCACTCGCGGCCATTCGCTCCATGGCATCGACTACGGCGGACGCCTGGCGCCTGGACCGAACACGAACAGCGGCCAGGTCCTCCATGGCTGGAGGATCCCAGCCCAGGATCAAGGCTCGGGCTCGGAATCCCCTACGGCTGGCAATCCAAGGAGCTTTCGAACCACGCTGTTTGGAATGCCGTCGCCCACGAGACCCGCGTCGCGTCGGCGCTCGAAATCGTCAAGACTCCGGCGGACATCGGGGTGCTGCAAAAGCGCACGCAGCTCCTCGTCGACGGGATCGACGGGCTCGGGTTCGTTCACCATCCAACGATCGTACTCCGGGGACGGGGACAAATCGCGGACGGCCGGCAAATCGGCCTCTGCTACTGTTCCCGCCGCAGTGAGCGTCACCATCCTGGTGGGCGGACAGTGGGGCGACGAGGGCAAGGGGAAGGTCATCGACCTGCTTGCCGATCGCGTCGACATGGTGGTGCGCTCACAGGGTGGCAACAACGCCGGCCACACAGTCGTCGCCAAGGGCAAGGAGTACAAGTTCCACCTCATCCCCAGCGGCATCCTCAACCCGTCGACGGTGTGCGTCATCGGCCATGGGGTGGTGGTCGATCCCAAGGTGTTCCTGGCGGAGGTGGACAACCTCCACGCGGACGGAGTCAGCACCGACAACCTGGTGATCAGCGAGCGCGCCCACATGGTGATGCCGTATCACCCGGAGCTCGACCGCCTCGGCGAGCAACAGCGCGGTGACGACCGGCTCGGCACCACCGCGCGTGGTGTCGGTCCCGCGTACGAGGACAAGGTGCGTCGCATCGGCTTTCGCATCGGCGACCTCCAGAAGCCCGTGTTCCTGGAGAAGAAGCTGCGCTTCGTGCTGCGTCTCAAGAACGACGTGCTCACCAAGCTCTACGACGCGCCGCCGTTCGACGAGGGCGCCATCCTCGAGGAGTACCTGGGCTACGCGGAGCGCCTCGACCACATGATCCGCGACATCCACCCGATGATCCGCGACGCGGTCGCCAGCGGTGACCGCATCCTCCTCGAGGGCGCGCAGGGAGTGATGCTCGACATCGATGTGGGGACCTATCCCTACGTCACGTCATCGGCGCCGACGGCGGCGGGCGCGTGCGCGGGCAGCGGCATCCCCCCGTCGAAGATCGACAAGACGATCGGCGTCTTCAAGGCGTACACGACGCGAGTCGGCTACGGGCCGTTCCCGACGGAGCTGACCGACGAGCTGGGCGAGCGCATCCGCGAGGTGGGTGCGGAGTTCGGCACCACCACCGGACGCGCCCGTCGGGTGGGCTGGTTCGACGCCGCGGTGGCGCGCTACGCGGTGGATACCAGCGGCATCGACTCCATGGTGCTGACCAAGGTGGACGTGCTCGACGAGGTGCCGGCGCTGCGCATCTGCACCGGCTATGAATGGCGCGGGGAGTTCTGGGACCACCCCATGGCCAACATCTCGCACCTCAAGCACTGCGAGCCGGTGTACGAGGAGATGCCGGGATGGATGGCGCCGACCCGTGACTGCCGCAGCTACGACGAGCTGCCGGCGGCGTGTCGCGACTACATCGACCGCATCGCGGAGCTGTGTGGCGCGGATGTCGACGTGGTGTCCGTGGGGCCGGATCGGGAGCACACGCTGGTGCGGCGGCCGCTGGTCTGAGCGTCAGTCAACACTGCCCGCGGGAACGACCCACTGGCAATGCTGGCCAGTGACCGCCGCGATGAGATCGAAGTCGGCGTCGTAGTGGAGCACGCCGAGGTCGAGCTCCTCAGCGGCGGCAGCAACGAGAAGATCAGGGATCTTGCGCCCGCGCTGGCTGCGTTCCGCCAGCGTGCGCTGGACCTGGAGCGCTCTGCGCACGTGAGACGCCGTCGTCTCGATGGCGTCGAAGGCGTTGAGTGCGCCGACGAGACGGTCCCACTCGTCGGCGTTGCGCGCCGAATAGCCGACCTCGAGGTCACAGATGGTCGGGCGCGCCAGTTGACCGGCTGCTGCCAACGGCTCGATCACCCTCCGGACATCAGGGTGACCCAGCCGCTTCAGAACGCTGGTATCAACCAGGAACCTCAGCGCCACGCTTCGGAGCGGTCATCGAGGTGGGCATCGGCTAGCACGTCCAGAGCCGAGGCAACCTGGCGCTGCCGGCGGGACGTAGCCCGGCGCAGAGCTTCGTTCACCGTGTCCTTGATCGTGGTTGTGCCGAGCTCAGCGCGAGCAGCGCTGAGGGTGTCCTCGTCCACGTCGATGAGATGCTTTGCCACGTCGCTAGTATATACGCTCTGTTCGGTGTATATACTCGGACCAAGGAGGAGCTTGTTGAACAAGATCACCGTGTATCTGCCCGACGGCGTCAGGCAGGATCTCTCGCGGTTGGCGGCTGCCTCCGGGCGGTCCGAGGCGGATCTGATCAGCGAAGCCCTAACCGCCCTGGCGCGCACCGCGGAGCGCCCGCGCCCGCGCGGCAGTCTCTGGGAGAGCAGGGACACTACGATGGCTGATCGCGCCCACGACGCCCTTGCCGGATTCGGTGATCTGCAAGGGCGCTGATCCGCGACACGAGCGGACTGCGTGCGTTCTTCGATGCCAGTAACGCGCACAAGCCTGGTGTGGTTGCGTTAGCCGAATGGAGCCTGAGCTCGAGCCCGTCCGGGTGCGCAACCTCTCGGTTGGACAGGTGGCCGAGTGGCTCGTGTGGACGCGCCTGGTAGCGACCTCGGGTGGCGACCTGCACGTGTTCTTGCCGCTCGACGACCGGGGCATCGACGGCATCGTCCACCGCATCTCTACGGACGGATTCGCCCGGGTTCAGGTGAAGGGACGGAGCGTCCATCAGTACCGCGGGATCGAGATCCAGGTTCGCGCTGACGAGCTGGTGGATGACCGCGCCGTGGTGGTGGCCGTTGACGTCGACCTCGCCAAGGTCCAGCTGGGCGCGTATGCGCTGGCTGTCGACGTGCCCGCCTTCCGCGAGCTGGCGCACCGGCATGTGGATGGCGACCGTGTCGCCTACGACGCCGAGGTCACCATGCCTCCGCCGGCCGGGAGCCCCTGGTCGCCATGGTGCGTCCCGATCGACGAGATCGGTGGCCGCCTGGTGCCAGCTGGCGCCCAGCCGTCGGTTGGACGCCTGCCCGACGCGGTCGCGTCCAAGCGCCTCGGGTACCGCGCTGAGACGGAGTTCATCCGACGCGCGGCGGACTGTGTGAGGCTCAACGTGTTCAAGGCCTTCCCGGACCTCGAGCCGAACGAGTACCTGCTGTACGACATCGCGTCGCGCGAGATTGCCGGCATCCAGGTGAAGTCGGTGACATTCCGGGGAGGGGCCAGCGAAGCGATGGTGTCCGTGTACCGCCCGGCGTTGCGGCCGTCGCCCGTCACCTGGTTCGTCATCTTTCTGGAGGACGAGGGCGAGACGTCGTTCCTGCCGCGTTGCGCCGTAGTGCCCTCAGAGGCCGTGGCAGCGGACCTCGTCGGAGGTGACGTCCACGGCAAGCTGAGCATCACCCATGGGTTGACCGGCCGCATGGCGGAGTGGCGGGTGCCGCTCGTCGACCTCGGCGCCAGGCTGGGCGAGCTGACCTCGCCGCGCGGCTGAGAAGGGCGCAGGCGGAGGCGGCCCGTCAGACTGTCGGACCATGCCCCGCTCGAGGAGCCATCCCACCGAGGTCGTCGCGCGGCCTCCTGAGGGTGGCTCGACCCGGCGACGCAAGCGCAGCCGCTGGCGGCGGCTGTGGCAGAGGGTCCGCTGGCCACTTCTGACACTCGGTGTGCTTGTGGTGATTGCAGTGATCGACGGCCTGGTGCGATATCTGCCGGCTGTCCAGGCGCTGCAGCACGGTCGCAGCGATGTCGCGCAGGCGCAGGCGCTGCTGACGGGCGACATTGCCCACCTCGACCAGAGCCGGGTGGCCCAGGCGCGGTCGCTGCTGGCGGACGCGGAGTTGGATTTCGGCTCCCGCTCGGCGGTACTGGCGGACGGCTGGATCGGCGGGGTGGCTGCCGATCTCCCGTGGGTTGGATCGCAGGTCACCGCCGCACGGCTGCTCCGCACTGCCGGTGAGGACGGCACGATCGCGGGGACGAACATCGTCGGGCTCGTGGAGCAGCTGGTGCCCGGCGGGAGCGCGCCGCAGTTGCCGCTGCTGCAGCGGCTCGTGAGTGTCGCGCAGGACCACAAGGCGGACCTGGGCAGACTGTCCGCTCAGCTCGCCACTCTTCAGTCCGACATCGCAGCAATGCCGAACGGTCGCCTGCTTGGTCCATTGGACAGCGCTCGGACGACGCTCCGTACCCAAGGATCGAAGGTGCTGGCCACCGCCACGCCGGCGATCGCATTGCTCCAGGCCCTGCCGGCGGCGATCGGGCCCGGACAGCACACCTATCTGCTCCTGCTCGAGAACCCGGGCGAGATGCGTCCCGGCGGTGGCTACATCGGCGCCGTGGGGCAGGTGACATTCACCGACGGGGCTGTGACCGGACAGGTGTTCCGCGATTCGGCTTTCAGCGACGCACTGGTGCGCGACATCCCGCCACCGCGCCCGTTCAACGTCTATCTGCAGCACAACCACCCGTGGAACCTGGGCGATTCCGACTGGTCTCCTGACTTCCCCACCGCGGTCGGCGATGTCGATCGCTTCTATGTCGAGGCGACCGGCGTCCATCCCGACGGTGTGATCGCCGTGGACCCTGTCGCGCTCGGGGGAATCCTCTCGATCACCGGTCCCATCACGGTGCCGCCTTATCCGCAGGTGATCACGGGCGCGAACGCCCTGACCGAGCTCAACTACATCACCAACTTCGCCAGGCCAGGCGATCCGGGCAAGGTCTTCCTGCCGCCCTTCGGACAGGCGGTTGTTGGCCGTCTCCTCCACGCGGCCATCGGCGAAGCACCGAGCATGGCCAACAGCCTCGCGGCGTCGGCTCGACAGACGCACATCGTTCTCTACTTTGCGGATGCGCAGCTCGAGGCGCTTGTCCGCGGAGCAGGGTTCGATGGCGGAGTGCGCGCACCGCTGGGTGACTCACTGGAGGTTCTGGATGCCAACCTTTCCGGTACGAAGGGCGACCTCTTCGTGTCGCGACATTTCTCCCTCGTCTCGACGGTCGGCGACGATGGGGTGGCGCACGATCAGCTGACCATCAGCTACCGCAATCCTTTGCCCAGCTCTCCGGCCGATCGCGTGCTGGTGAAGGGCTCTGGTGCTGACTACCGGGACTACCTGCAGGTGCTCGTACCCGAGACGGCCCAACTCGATGGCCTCACAGTGAGCTTCAACGGAGGCGCGCCGCATCAGGTGGGCCCCGAAGCCGTGACCTACGACTTCCAGCGCGAGGACATTGCCTACTTCCTGATCGTGCCCAGGAATGGCACGGCAACGGTCACTCTGAAGTACGAGGGGCCATTCGCGGACATCAGCCAATCGCCGACGGCGTACACCCTCAACTGGGAGCGCCAGAACGGAGCGCTCACCTGGCCGATGGATCTGACAGTGACCATGTCCAAGAGCGCGAGCCGGCACTGGAGTTCCGACCTCTCGGTTGATCGCTCCTGGTCGCTGACGGCCGGTAGGTGACCGAGGCTAGCCCGAGGTCTCGCGGCCGGCGGAAGCCGGCTGCGCCAATGCCTCCTCCGCATCACTCGGCTTGCCGTGCTGGTGCGACGCAGCAGCGGCAGCCTGGGTGGTGGCCTGCTCGTAGTAGTAGTAGCTTGCGAGTTGCCTGTCCTTGGCCTTGTTGAGCACAACTCCGAGGACGCGGGCACCGACGTTGCGCAGGGACTCGATGACCGCAAGCGCCTGGTCGGCGTTGGTCTTGCCCGACTCCACCACGAGGATGACACCGCTGCTGTGCGCTGCCACGCTGAGCGCGTCGGTGAGGGCGTGGGCCGGTGGGGTGTCGACGATCAGGATGTCTCGCTGCTTCTCGAGGCCGTGGATGAGCAGCTTGGTACGTTGCGACGCGAGCAGCTCAGAGGGGTTCGGGGGCAGCACGCCGGAGGTCAGGATCGAGAGGTTGGCGTAGCTGGTCTCGTGGCGGCCGTTCAAGACCGGGTGTCCAGTCGGTGCAGCGAGGAGGAGCATCTCCGACAGCCCCTGGGTGATCGGCTTGTTGAAGATGCGGTGCTGGTTGGGGCGGTGCATGTCCGCGTCGACGAGTAGCACCGTCTTCTCGCTGCTGGCGAGGGAGACCGCGAGATTCGAGGCTGTCCGCGTCTTGCCCTCGCCCGGGCGCGCTGAGGTCACCACGATCGTCTTGAGTGGACTGTCCAACTCACTGAAGAGGAGGTTGGTGCGGAGGCGACGGTACGACTCTCGTGCTCTCTCCTCGTGACGCTGGTCACGGCGAGCGCCCGGCCGTGAGTTGAAGCGGGGGACGATTGCCAGGCAGGGAACCCCAAGTCGATCGCGGACGTCTTCTTCGGAATCCAGCCCCTGATCGAGGTACTCGGCCAGAGCAGCGATTCCTAGCCCGACGAGCAAGCCCGCGATGAGGCCGAGGGCGAGGTTGAGAGCAAGCACCGGAGAGGCGGGCTTGGTTGGCTGCGACGCCGGTGCCGCGATTGAAACGGTCTCGAGGTTCTGAGCCTGGGTGGCCTTGAAGGTGCCGTAGTTCGCGGTCAGCGTGGTGAGCAAGGAGCTGTTGTTGGTGATCTCCGCCGTCAGGGCGGTGGTGTCCTGGTTGCGGGCCTGTGCTTTGGCGAGCTGGCTCTCCTCCGCGTTGAGGGTAGCTGTGAGCGCCGTGATCTGGGCTTCGAGCGCCGCACCAGCCTGGTTAACGCGCTGAGCATTCTGCTGGGTGATCTGATCGACGAAGTCGCTGGAGAGGGCGTTGGCGATGCGCGTCGCCACCGCGGGGTTGGGGTCCTTGGCAGTGACGGTCACCAGCTGGGCGTTGGTGACCGGCGTCGCGGTCACGTTCCGCGCCAGCTGGTCGGTGGTGGTGGTGAGCTTGAGGTCGTTGATGACCTTTTGGAGGATCGGCGGCTCTGTCATCAGCGATGCAGCCGTGGTGGTGATCTGGTCGTTGCTGAGGGCCACACCAGTGTTGGAGCCGGCCTGCTGCGGGCCCGCCACAACCAAGACCGTGGCCTGGGCCTCGTAGATCGGCGTGATCCGCTTGGTGACGGCGTAGGCAACTACACCCCCGACCATGGTGATCAGGACGACCGGTATCGCCCAGCGTCGAACGAGCTTGCGAAGCCTCTGGGGATCCATGGGGCAATTGCCTTGTGGGCCCGCCGCCGGACGTGGCGGGGACGGCTATGGGGGCGTGCGTGGCTCTACGCCGAGTTCATTGTAGGGTGGCTGCGGCTACCATGGATCGTCGTGGCAGAAACCGAGTCCTCGCGCGTCCGCCGGCGGCGGTCCCCGCGGAGAGGTGGCCGCCCCGAGCGCCGTGTGATCGCGGTCATGCTTTTTGCCGCCATTGTCGGCATCGTCGCGCTCGTGTTCGCGCTGCGGCCGGCGCCCGCGGAGGCACCGTTCACTGCTTCGGCGCCACCGCTCGCCCTGCCCTCAGGGGGAGCTCTCTCGGCGACGCCCAGCGGAGCGGGTGAAATCGCAGCCGTCCGCCTGGAGGCCCCGGCGGGCGGGATCAATTTGGGGCTGGTGGAAGGGGACGGCGTGCACGTGCCAATGAATCTAGCCGCCCATTACCCCGGGACAGCCGAGCCCGGGGCGACTGGAAACGCCGTTTACTATGCGCACGCTCAGCCCGGCATGTTCCAGGGCCTCTACAGGCTCCACCTGGGCGATGAGGTGCGGGTGCTGAAGCAGGATGGGACCGAACTGGTGTTCCACGTGGCCGCCTTCAAGAGGGTGGCCTTCAACGATCGTGCGGTGCTGCTCCCCACCGCCTTTGGGGAATTGACGCTTTTGACCTGCACCTCGTACGACCCGTATACACCCCGGTTCATTGTGATCGCGACGTAGCCGTTTCATGGCTATTGACCCAGGGGGGCACGGCCGTGTTACCCTGCCCGCTGGACTGCTCCGCCCGGAGGAAGGATTTTGACCACCATGCGCATCGCCCCGCGTCGGCTACGCCTCTTTGGCGCCTCCCTGGCGTTGGCCGCCACGGCAGTCCTTGGCGGTGCTGCAGTTGTGAGCGCATACACCCCTCCCGGTAGCGTTCTGAGCGTCACTCAGTCCTGCTCGAGCACCAGTCCAGGCGCCACCTGCGCTCTGCAGTTCCACCTGCTGGACAGCAACGGCAACGCGGTGTGCAATGCCACGGTGACGTTTACGACCAGCGGGGTGGCCGGCTCAACGGTGACGCCGGCGAGTGCGCAAACCGGCTCGTCGCCTTGCAGCGGCAACGTAGCTGCCTTGTTCC
>DHIZ01000405.1:263-14334 GCA_002404055.1 Chloroflexi bacterium UBA4733 | reverse complement strand
GCGTAGCTGCCTTGTTCACCGCCGGTAGCGGATGCGGAACCGCCACCATCACGGCCTCGAGTCCCCCTGCGAGTACGCAGACCACGATCAACGTGCCATGTGCCGCCGCCACGCTGCCGAATACCAGCACCTCTCCGCCGATCTCCCCGCCGTGGCTGGGCCTACTTGCGGCGCTTGCGCTGCTGTGTGTGCTTGGCGGAGCAATAACACTCAGGCAGACCCGCGCCACCAGTTGACGGTGGGGGGCGGTGGGCCGTCCTGACGTAGCCGAGATCGTCCCTGGGTTGTATATCGGGGCGGCGCCGACGAGACGCCGTGTTCGTGCGTTGACGCGGGCAGGCGTGACCCATGCTGTCGACCTGCGAGTTCTAGAGAACGGATCGGAGGCCGTTGCGTGGCCGGAGGCCGTGACACGGACGAATCGACCGCTGACTGAGTTCGCAGTCCCCGCCGTAGAGGACCTTGCTCTCGTGAGCAGCGAGGTCGCCCACATGGTGGAGCACGGCCGAGTGGTCTTCGTTCACTGCCGAGAGGGTGTGCAGAGGGCTCCCATGGTTGCGTGCGCAGTGCTCCTGAGAATGCGATGGTCGCTGGCTGAGGCCTACCGGTTGGTTAGCTCCCGGCACCCTGTAACGGCGATGAGCGAGGGACAGCTTCGAGCTTTGAAACAACTTGAAACCCAGGTCAAGCGTCGATAGTCGGATGTCTGGAGCTATCGCCCACGCCGGCCGAGAACGACAAATACAGTAAGCATGAGCACCTGCATATCCAGCCGCAAGCCGCGGTACTTGACGTAGTAGAGATCGTATTCAAGCTTCCGGGCACTGTCGGACATTGACGATGCGTACCCCGCGTTCACCTGCGCCCAACCCGTAAGGCCTGGCTTGACGAGTAAGCGAGCGCGGTAGTGGGGCAGTTCCTGCTCCAGAATCCGGACGAACTCCGGGCGCTCAGGCCGCGGACCGATAAAGCTCATTTCTCCGCGCCAGATATTCATAATCTGCGGCCATTCGTCGATCCTCATCGGGCGCAGCACGCGGCCCGCACGAGTGAGTCGAGCGTCAGCCGCACTCGTCCATTGCGGGCCTGCTTGTTCGGCATCGAGGCGCATCGTTCTGAACTTAAAGATCGTGAACTCGTCTCCGAACTGACCGACCCGGGTCTGGCGGAAGTACAGCGGACCCGGCGAGTCCAGTCTCACGATGACGGCGATCAGCGGCGTTATGACAAATAGAGGCAATGAGATTAGGGCCGCTAGGCTTACATCGAGAACGCGTCGAAGAAGAAGCGCTGGGCGGTCCATTAGCCGGCCGCTCGGCAGGCCCAGTATCCAACTCGGGCTGACCTGGTCTAAAGGCACGCGTGCGAGGTATTGTTCGAGCAACGTCGAAAGCGAACGGACACTCGTACCGGTCGCGATCGAGCACTCCGCCACGGCCTCAAGCGGAGGACCAGTTAGCGTTCCAACCAGCATCTCAGGCGGTCGGTGGCGCTCAACAGCGCTAATGAGGCGGTTCGCGAAGCCGTTAAGGTGCTCGCCGGCTACGCGAACCGGTACCCACTCAATTATGCGGTACTCAAACCTGGCGGCCTCGAGTGCCTGCCGAACCTCTTGGTCAATGTCCGCTTCCGTGATAAGTATGGTAGGTGTCGCGAAGGCGTCGCGCAACAACAGACGCGCGACCGTCACGCGAAAAATAACTATCAAGGCGCCTCCCACGGCGACCGACAGCAGCAGCGACGGACGATTGATCGCGTATGGCTGGACAAAAAAGGCAACCAGTGCGAGGGCGGCAACTGGTACGGCGGCTTTGCTCGTTGACACCGCGCTGTACATTCGGCTACGCGGTGCCAGCGCGGCGTATCCGTGTACCAATAGGAGAGCTATGACCCATCCGATCCCGAAGAAAACACCAACCACCAAGTTTACGCTTATGGTGCGTCGCCCCAACCCCGCCCAACTCATCTCGGCAACGAGACTACCGGCGATGCCGCACACTCCGTCGCCTACTGCCAGTAGGGCGTTGCGCTCGCCGAGCCTAAGAGAAGCAGTCGGCCGGTGTGCCAATGCCTCGCGCGGAGGTGCCTGACCGATCACGTCCCTCCCGACACAGTACTCTGCCCGCCTGCCCCCAGTAGTTTAGCGCCCTGTGTTGGCCTTGCTCTAGCTCCTCGTCATGGGCTCGCGGAGGCGCCGACTCGTGATCTCGCGAATGTCGGTCGGATCTGCTGCCGGCTTAGCTCTAGTGGGAGTTAACGCCCTCTCTAGTGCGTCGTCGCCAGTCGATTGCAGGCAGATATGAAGGGTTCGGCGAAATTCGAGTGGGAGTGGTGTGCCTCCACCCATGAGCGGGCGCGCGTAGCCATAGCCTGCGCGTCTGCAGGCCGCCGAATGACCCACTGAGCCTGCCTGACGATCGAAGGCGGATCATCGGCCAGAAGCAGATGCTCCCCGTGCTGCGCCTCCAGGCCTGAGTTCGCGAAACTCGTGCAGATAACAGGAAGTTGGGTGGCCATGGCTTCGAGTACTTTCGTCTGGACACCGCCGCCGATGCGCATCGGCACAATCATGGCGCGGGAGGACGCCATGAGGTCGCGCAGGTCGGGCGGGTCTGCCTTGATCTCAACACCTTGCTCACGGGCCAAGCGAAACAGGGCCTTGGATGGGCCGGCACCGGCAATGGTGAGCTGGGCGCCGGGGACTGTGGAGCGCAGCAGCGGCCACACGGCGGACATCAACTGAATGGCAGCGTCTTCATTGGGCAGATAATTCAGACGGCCAGTAAAAAGGAATCTCGTGTGCCCTGTTCGTACTATCCGACGCGGTTGGAAATAGGCTAGGTCCACCGCGTACGGCAGATGGACAACGGCCTTCGGGCGCCATGGCGCCTCCCTAGCCAAAAGGCGTTTGTCGATGGGCGCGACAAGGCCAACGGCTCCGAACTCCCTGGCCAACATCGCCTCGTAGCGTGCCATTCGGCGCCGCTCGGCCCGGTAAAGAATCGACTCGGGGAAATGGACGGCGGCGCCGTAACTCGCATAGTTACGTCCGTACGCATCGATAATGACCGCGAAGGCCCGAGCACGCAGATGGTGCGGAACATACTGTGCTGTGCGCGCATGAATCGCCACAATCACATCGGGAGTCTGGCTCGCGGTGGCGGTCTCGATGGCTTGATGAAAGGCGGTGGAGTATGTGATTGCCATCTGCAATGGCCCGCCGGCTGCGATTGACGCCAGGCGATGCATCAATCCCGTGGTCGGTCTTACCTCGCTGCGGCGGATAACGGCGACGCCATAACCACCCTCAATCAGGACGCGAATAGCGTGTGCTGCAATCTTGGCATCGCCGGTGCCAAGGGGATCGGGCGGCCGATTACAGAGTACTAGCGCATTCACAGTCTGCGATAGAGACTAACCAGCTCTTCGGCTGTCGCGACCCAAGAGAACTGCGCCGCGCGTGCCAATCCTCGCGACCTCTGCCTAGCCCGTAACGAATCGTCGTTCACGAGCAGCGATATGGCTTCTGCAATTTGATCTGTGCTCTCGGGGTCAACAAAGATCGCGGCGTCCCCGGCTACCTCGGTCAGTGCCCCACGCCGCGACGTCACGACTGGCGTTCCGCACGCCATGGCTTCAAGGACGGGCAGACCGAATCCCTCGTAAAGACTTGGGTACGCGAGCAGCAAGGCCGAGTTGTAGAGGGCGATCAACTGCTCACGGCGCACGAACCCAAGCACAACGATCCGGGCCCGCGCCTCTGCAGACAAGTTACGTTGGCTGCTCAGGTCGTGCCCGTCACCAACGAGCACCAGATCAAGCCCGGGTTGCGTCTCCGCAAGCCGCATAAACGCGGTGACTAAACGGCTTGTGTTCTTGCGAGGGTCTTTCGCAGCGAAACCCAACAGGAATGGGCCTGCACCGGCGGCTCGCTGTGGAAGGTGCCGCCTGTACTCGGTTGGCGGTAGAGGCCGAAAGTCAGGGCCCGGAGCAAACCCCAGGACGCGCACCTTTTCTTGGGGAACCGCCAGCCTCGAGACAACGTCTCGTCGAGTAGCCTCTGAATTGGTCACTATCTGCGCAGCGCGCCGCGCCGCGCGTGGGGCCACATAACGGCGATACCACCTGCCAAGGGTTTGATAGCCTGAGGATCTACCGCCTAGTGCCGATCCAGGCCACATGAACATTGTATCGTGGAGGGTTAACACTAACTTCACACGTCGGGGGGAGTGTAGGGGTGCGGTGTTGCCGACGGAATGAAGGACATCGAGACCATCGAGGCAAGCGGCCATAGGGAGTACTGCCTGTTCCCATAAGGGATAAGGAACCCGGGGTAACTCTCGAAACCCAATATTTTCTAGTCGCTTTAAGGCATGATCAGGCTCGAAACCCCGTGGGACGTAGACTAGGTACTCGTCATCTCCCGCTACGCCCGAAAGCTCTAGGAGGAGGTCGCGGGTGGTGTTGCCGATGCCTCGCGGCACCTGCAGATACCAGCCGTCAATCCCTATCTTCACTCTGGTACTCGCATGAGATACACAACTGAGCTAATCAGGCCGGCCGCAGCGCCACCCAGAAGAGATCGCCTTGCGGGGCTAGGCCGTCTGGAGTACCGTCCATCTGAAAAGTGGTCACTGCCTCCAAACCGCTTTCGGCCAGCCTCTGGCGAACTACGTTGCGCTGGTAATAGCGTAGGGCAAACGGATGGCGCGCCGGAGGTTCCGGCGCGCGTCCGTACTCATCCATCATAAGTTGAAAGGCAAGCCGTCCTCCGGGCTTGAGCACGCGGACACTCTCTTCAAGGTATTTCATCATCTGATAACGCGGGATATGTTGGAAAACAAAGAACGAATACACAAGATCTAATGATGCGTCCCCCCACAGCCTGAGATCTTTTCCCGTCGTGAGCACGAATTGGACGTTTGGCGAGGGGGTCAGAACTGACGCCTTGGCGACCATTGAAGGGGATACATCGGCACCGAAGCAGAAATGCACCCTCTCCGCCAGAGCTCGCTCGACGCGCCCTAAACCACTTCCGATCTGCATGGTGACGAAGCCGGGCCCTAGGAGACCTAGTCGGTCGAGGAGATCAGCATCCGCACCGCCCGAATCCATCGACGCTGCAAGTGAGGTACAACGGCTCGTAACTGCCGCGACCGGCCTCAGACGACCCATTATGTTCCAGTAGGCCCGTGGCGACACGCGGGTAAGCACAACGGACTTCACTCGCGATGCAAGCCTATGCAGCATCTCATCCTGCCTCTGCACCTGTATCTGGGTGTTGCGCACTCTCGCACCCTGTGCGTAACGGCGCGCCGGTGCCCTCAACTCTCTCATTGTACTCCCAGGGCAGCGCTCACCGCGATCCGGGCTGCTGTTCACTTGCGGACATTCAGGTGGACTAGCTATCAGGCCAATGATGCTCGCTGCCGCGGTCGCGTAGCGAGCCGTTGGCGTTAGCCCTACCTCAGGGGCGGCCGGAGCCGATGGGCGTGCGCCCAAGCCCACTGGCTAGCTCATCGTTCCGCTGGCTTTGCAGCGCGTTGACAAGATTCAACATCTCACCGGCATGGCTAGCCCAGGAGAGCTCGCGTGCGCGTGCGAGTCCCATCTTCGCCATGGTGGATCGAAGGTCGTTGTCTGCTGCGAGTTCGCGCAGCGCACCGGCAATAGCGAGCGGGTCGAGCGGATCTACGACGAAGGCATTCACTCGGTTGGTTAGAATTTCTGAGGCGCCAGCCGTCCTGGACACCACCACCGGTGTACCGCACGCCATCGCCTCAAAGACCGCCAGCCCCCAGCTCTGGTTATGATTCGGCCAAACGAAAACGTCTGCGTTCTGGTACAACTCGAGCAGTTCTTTCTCGTCCAGTGTGCCGCGAAATTGGACCACGGATTGCAGTTCAAGTGTTTCGACGAGTTGATGCAAGCTGCTTGCATATCCAAGGTCTAAAGACTCGTCACCTGCCAAGGTCAGCCTGCAATCGCAACCCCAGTCGTTCGCCGCTGGTCACCACGACCATCGATATACGTGGAGGGCGGGGCGAGACCAAAATCACCCTCCGGGGCATGAGTCAGGATCCCCGATCGGAGCGTGGAACGGACGGTCGCCTACGCGAGGCACGATCTTTGGTCCACCGGGCGTCACCCAACAATGGGCGCCCGCGAGGGCGCAGGCTACATAGGAATGCACCCGGCCGCGGGGCGGCAAATTTAGCGTGCGGCAGCCTGGCGTTCACAGTGCCCCGAGTCTACCTGCGTAAGCTTCACGCGGCCACCAGCTTAAAAGGTTGTACAGTACTCATGTCCATTCGTCATGCGTCGCGAGACTTGAGATCAGGACTTGGCATGCTCACCTTGAGCTGCACAGTTGGCGAGGCCGAGTGTGTTGTGCGACCGTTCCGACGGGAATTCGCCGGGCGTCGACGGTCGCCTGCGACGGACTACAAGTCAGGCTTGGTGCCGCGTCAGCATGAGGCGGCCGCGCGTTACGAGCGCCGAGGCTCGATTGGCAGGGTACGCGGTGCATCGTCCCTTGCCGAGCGGGCACGGCAGTTATGACGCGGGTGGTTGTACCTGAGCGTGCGATCGGCGCAAGCGCTACCCAGGTTGCCACTGGCCGCCTCAGCCAGATCCTTGCGGCAAACATCGTGTTCGTTCTCACCATTTTCCCCTTCTTTCAGATCGTGCCAGTTCTGTCGTCAGAAGTGCAGCCTGTCGCTGGAGTGATTGGCTTCGGTGTTTGGCTCTTTGGCGGCAGGAAATCTGGCCTGGCGGCAGCCCTCGCTCCACTGCTATGCGTCCTCGCGTTGTACGGGGTCGTTGCCGTCACTCTTGTTGAGCTCGGCGCTGCTCCCTCCCAGGTGGTCTATACCGCCGAAGCGGTCGCCATCATCTTGGCTCCCGTGGGGGTGCTATTGTGTCTGAAGCCCCGAATCCACCTGCTGTCCCCCCAGGTCCTTACTTGGTGCATGGCGCTGTGGGCTGGGCTGGGTACGCTTCAACTGTTTGCTTCTAGCCTCCTGCTGAGAAGCGGAGTTAGCGGGCTGTTAGCACTAGCCATTCCTCGAACATCCTCTCAGTCCGCGCTTGCAGCGACCGGTCGCGGCGTGGATATGTTTGCGCCTGAACCGTCATACGCGGCCGCAAGCATTGTTTTCATGATGGCGGCGGCGGCGTGGATGTTTGCAACCGGCGCGATGGGCCGGCGCAGGTTCGCTCTTCTGGTGGCGCTCGCTCTTTGGATGACTTTCCTTAATCAATCGGTCACCCTGGCGATCACTCTTGTAGGCGGTGCAATGGTGGTCGCTCTGGTCACAGCGCGCCGCCACCCTATCACGCTGTTGACGGCGCTGATCCTGGGCGTTGGCGGCCTATTCACGCTTTCTTCAGCACAGCACAGCGCCTCACGACCGATCAGAGTGGCGGCACAGTTGGCGACCCTCGTCACAACGGGTGACCTGAACCTCGACAGCCTATTGGCCGTTTCAACTCTCAACGGAAACGGACGCCTCGCCACTGTCGTACAGGGCTACGCGGGTGCCGCTGCTAACGATGGGTTAGGCTTGGGCCTTGGCTCGTGGGCGAGTCAGATTACCGCGGCTGACAACGGAACAATCGTGACGTCTACCGCCCTGAAGCCGTTTGGTTACGCCCCCTTCGTTGCGATGACGCTTGGTTTTCCAGGCTTAGTTGCGCTTCTATACGCCCTCGCACGTTTGGGCGCCCAGACTTGCCGGGCAGCGCCGCGAAGTCTGGCCGTGGCGACGGTGTTCGTTGCGGTGATTGGCATCATTGCCAATTCACCGGCCTCGCTGCCCAGCTACTGGGCCGTCTTGATCTTTGGATACGCCTATAGCCAGGCTCCGACTGGAATCCGGATGGTCCGTTTCAAAGAAGGGGCCGGTAGTTTGGCCGGCTTAGGTGTGCAAGCAGGAGACTTGAGGTAGCCCCCCTGCCTGAAAGCAGCGGGTACGTCCCGGGAGACAGGCCCCGTCCGCCGGGCTTCGGGCCGGTTCCGAACCCCCTTCGACCCCGGTCGATGTGTCGGACCGAAACTGCTTAGAGGCGATGCTAACATTGGCGGTTTCCGAGTACTCCGAAAACTTGAGATGCTTAGCTCGTGCCGAGACACCTTCGGATTGCGCGCCACGCCTGAAGGCGCTGGCTGGGAGGGCCGAACCTCCGGCGATTGTCTAAAGGGCGCGATTCGTTAGAGCGTGCGGCGAAAGCAAAGGTCGATAGCCACCTGCCTGCCGTCGCCGGCGGCGTGCGGTCGGCTCGCTGCCATTAGTTCGTACCTCGCCTCAGCGAGGATCCCGGCTAGCTCGTGGAAGGCGTGATCCTTTGGTCTCTGCAAGGAGACCTCCACGACCAGAAAGCGGCATCTCTGGAGCGTCGCGCGCAGCCCTTCAAGGACATGGCGCTCGTATCCCTCCACATCGATTTTGATGAGGTCGACATCCTTCCCCGCCAGAAGATCGTCGCCACGAGCCACGGTAGTCTGAATGAGATTGGGTAGATCGTGGGCGCCCTGCACGTATGTGGCTGCGCCGCCGTGGCCCTGGTGCACGTCCAGCCCCTCCACACCAGACCGATCACTGAGACCGACGCCCCGCAGTGTCGCCAAGAGCCCTCTCGTGTTAACCGCTGCGTTTCGAAGTGAGACTGCGTCGGGCTCGAATGCTTGGATCGCGGGGCGGTCGAGGTACAGCGACCAGGCTAGTACGGTCTCTCCATTGTGGGCGCCGACATCGACGGCACGGAGACCGGGAGCGCCGAGCAGTCCCAGCGAAGCTAGAGCTGAATGGGTGTCGAGGAGGACGCGCTGGAGGAGGGCGCCGTCAGTGTAGCTCGACACGTGATACGCACGCCCCAGGAAAAGGAACCACGGCTTGACCGGTCTACCGAGGAGCTCCGTGAGATGCATCCGGTATTTGGCACAGACCAGCCGCAGCCGCGACCCAAGATTGGGCTTGGACAGCAACATGAACTGCAAATCGCGCTCCAAGCTGCTGATTAAACGCTCCGAGACGTCGCCGGCAGTCACGGGGAACACGATACGCTTCAAGCCGATTCGGTGCGGGGCATGGGAATGGGTCGGATGGTTGGCCCTGGTAACCGGTCGGCAAGATCACCCTAGGCGGACGCTGAGGCCGCTACGCATTCACCAAACCATCGCAAGGGCTCTGCTTTGGTTCGCAAGTAGGTGGGTGAACCTTCATTTGAGAGTAAGGCCGGGAGGTGGCGCGTGACGCGGAGATCGCCACCGTTTTGTCCGGCAGAGTGTACTGCGCTGATCGTGCGAGCCGTGGCCGCGCGCGACCAACGAGAGCACCGACGGCCGCTCCGTCGGGATCTCCAGAAGGAGCGACCTCTCAGGCCATCGCCCGGAACCCTCCACGCTATCGAGGAGGAGCTGAACCAACCGCGGTCTCAGGACCCCTCGGCTGGACAACGCCAAGCGCGATGCCGCCCAGATTCACGACACCCCGATCGAGTCAACATTGCGCCGACCGTTGGAATCCCCGCACCGAAAAGTTAACTATCGACTCTCGACAAACGGTAGCCGTCGACCACAACGTGTCAGCCTCCCGTGGCTCGCCAATGAGGGCTCAGTGAGCCGTTACCGGACCGGACTGTCTGGGGCGTCCGGCTTTGGGGGCGGCTCCTCCCAGCGAGCATCGATCGCCTGGAGCTGTGGCGACGGGGCTTCCCCGAGCGAAAACTCCGCCATCGATGCACTCGCGTGACGTGTCTTGGCGTCTGGATCGAGGGGCGCTCGTTTGGTCGATCGTGAGATCACTAGGTTGAGGGCATTACGCGTCTCATCATGAAACACCCATCTGTAGGTGGCGATAACGAAGGCGGCGGCCGCCACGAAATAAACCAGGCCCGTACTAGTAAGGCCTAGGTGATAGCCGTGTTGCAGCGCCATTCCAACGCCGAGCGTGCCCACCCAACACAGCCCGAGGCGCCCGAACGAACGGAACCAAAAGGTGGAAGACCGCAAGTACAGCGCCGAGAGCCTTGGAACCATCAGCGCGCATTGAAGAACCATGAACACCGCGATCGTGACTCCACCGCCGCCAATGCCAAATGATCGAATACACAGCCAACCTATCGGCAAGCTACATATGAGCGCAATTCCGAAGGCACGCGGCACGAAGGCTGGCGTTCCGTGAGCCAGTGCTAGGGTCAAGAGAGTCCCTATCGCAGCCTGCATGAACATGGCGAATGACGTCAGCAGGACCGGTAACCACGTCGGGTCTGACGACGGCGATGTGCCGAAGACGCGCGCAAGGAGCAACGAATTCGCGAACGGCATGGCGGAGAATATTGCTGCCGCTGCCATCATCTGGACGTCGTTCACAACGATGTATTGCCTGCGCAGATCCGCAAATCGTCCCTGCGTGAGTGTAGAAGTCAGTGCTGGGAGCGCCGCGATGTACACGGCAATAAATATCGCGCTCGCGCGCAACACAACAGATGTGGCGAATGCATACAATCCAAACAGGCTAGCGGTAACGGTTGCTCCGATAATGAGCTTATCCCCCTGCTGCGCACAGGTCTGTAACGTGGAAACCGCGAATACCCGAGCCGAGAACCCTGAGGACGTCTTCAGAACATCTCGATGAAAACGAGGTACCAACGCGCCCCATCCAAACGCTCGCCCACACATGGCAGCATACGCAACGGTAGCGCTCAAATACGTACAGGCCATCCATAGAGTCACTATGACGAAATCGGCATGAGCGTGAATGAGGACAATCGCTCCGCCTTGCTGGGCTGCGAGGGCAGTGTTGTCGATTACATTCGGAACCGCCATACGCTGCAGACCTCGCAGTGCCGATGCGTATAATGCACGCGGAAGCGCAGTAAGTGCACCAAGCCACACGATCGCTAGACCTGCCGACGCAGCGCCCACCGACAATTTCTCCAGATGCACCAGGTGCGACGCGGCCCAAGTTGAACCCATTACGACGGCCGCTGCTCCAACTCCATACGCGCACCAGAAGCCTGCCGAAGCCGTCTGAACGAGTCGTGCTCGCTCGCTGGCAATCAGCGCCGCTGATACCCCGCGCATGATAGTTGCGGACATCCCAAGATCGAGAGCCGCAACCAGCACGGCGTTGGCGGTGATGACCAAGTACACGATGGCGAAGGCATCGTGACCCAGGTCGGCGAAGATAAATCGGGCGGCAACGAATGTAAGCAAAAGCCCGCATAGCTGGCCAGAAACGTTGTAGACAACGTTTCGTGCCAGAGATTGTGCGCGCTGGCCCGCCCCGTGGGGCCCCGAACTCGACTTCGGTGGGTTCTGTGTCAAGGCAGCCTCGCGGAAGTCCGGCCGACGGTCGTCGGCTGGCATCGCGCTGCCAAGAACGACGGAGAGTAAGGTGACCTCGCCGTAGTGAACAGACCCGGCGCGCCACACACGAAGTTATGTTTAGCCATCGTGCCACTTCATCGAGTGTCGACGATATCGTTGTTCATTGAAAAGGTCGGCGGGGTTAATCCGTTTCGACTCGACGACAGCTTGCACGGCTGCGGTGATGGTAATGGAGTGGACCACAAAGGAGATGCACAGACCGACCGCCCAGGTGAACAACGCCCACGATTTCGTATGCTTGAAGGGCGGCTGCCGAAGTGGGCAGCACCTGCGACTCATCTCCAGCGCCCAGACGCTCAGCAAAATTGACGACCGCCGACGCACCCTGCTGATCCGGCTCGCCTAAAGTCATGGCTCGGACCACCGAGACTGGCCACCCGGGAGCACGGTCTCGATGGCAACTATCTGCCCAAATGCGGCGTCTAGGGTGTGACGCGTTTCCCGCAACGCTCTTCGACTCTCGCCGAAGCCCTCATCCGCTCGATCATTAGGTGTTAATACATACTCCGCCCGGCGGATACAGCCCGTGCTCGGTGTCGCCTTCCCGCGGCCGTTTGCGACCGCCGGGGCGAAATTAAAGCCTGATGTGTCCTAGAGCTTGCGCCAATAGGTGATTGAGCGGATGACTCAGTTGAGTCGGTTGAGCCTGCATTGGCGGGGAAAGTACATGCAGGACATGGACTTTCCGATGGTTAGGAGATCTCACCCACCCACTCAAGGGAAGCGTCCATGCCCGCGATCCAATCATGCTTCATCGAGCTCATCTGCGGCCAGTTATCGGCGTCCTTGCCGAGCCGCGGGGATGACCACCGCCTGGGTACCACCGCTCCCGAGTGGCCGACCGGCTGATCTCCGACAAGCTGCTTCAAGTGGCTGCCTTCGGCCGCGCCTACTGGCGCATCGCCGACCGGACCTGCTCGGCCACCACCCTGCGCCTTCGCCGCGACGAGTTGATCGCGCTGGGCTTGATGGACCAGGTCGAGCACATCGCCCGCGAGGGCTACGACCGCATGGTGGGGCTGCAGCTCGAAGACAAGATCGTGGACGGCTGCATCACCAAGGCGCCCTGCGGTGGCGAGATGGCTGGCCGCAGTCCGGTGGATCGCGCCAAGCGGGGAACCAAGCGCTCGCGTGCCGTTGATGGAGAAGGGATTCCGCTCGGCGTGCTCGCTGCTCCAGCCAACCGCCACGACCCCCCGTTGCTGGCGCCCACCCCGGACGCTCTGAGCGCCTTCGTCTCCCAGCCGGTGAGACCACCGTTCACCTCGACCGCGGTTACGACTCCCTGGTCGCGCGCATTGAGCTCGATCGCCGGGGTATGGCAGCCTGCATCTCGAAGCGAGGCACTCCGGCACCGATCCAAGCCGCCGCTCGACGGGTGGTGGTGCCGCACCGACGCCTGGCACAACGCGTTCCGGAAGCTCGCCTGGTGCGCCGAGCGCCGCGGCGTGGTGATCCGCTTCCTTGTTGCGCTGGCCAACACGATCATCATCGTGCGCTGGCTGGTCCGCGAGGCCTGGAAGCGCAATCGCTGGGACACGCGATCGAGGGGCTGCCCGTGACCGCGTCAATCACTTATTGGCGCAAGCTCTAAGGGGCTCGTAGGCCGGAGGGTTTTTCAGTGCCCGCCGTAGCGCCAATCCTCTAGTAAGGCAGCACCTCGACGCGAGCCAGTGCGGCGCTGATGGCGTCGGTGAGGCGGGAATAGAACGCACGGCGCTGCGCCGTGTCCTCGCTCGGCTCGAGTTCCCAGCCGGCCTCCCGCGCCGCCACCCAGGGGGGCTTCTCACGGGCCACGACCACCTGGCCCACGCGGAGCACGATGTCCGTTGGCTGCCCCTCGACCACCTGCAACGTCACCTTCTGCGAGATGCCGGTGTGCGACAGCACCTTCCAGTTGCGCTCCCAGCGCCGCTCACTGAGGTGTCCACCTCCGTGCACCAGCGCCACGGGATCGACCACCAGGGTCTCACCCTCGTCCTCGTGGATCAACGTGGCCAGGATGACCGGGATGTCGGAGTCGAGATCGCGGCCCACCCAGTACACCAGCGACGGGGCGCGATTGTCGAGCTCAGGGAGGCGGCCGGCGGCCAGCGCCTCATCGCCCACCGCGATCACGGTGCTCGCATGACGGGGGCAGTAGTGGTTCCCGCCGACGTCCACACCATGATTGCCGCACCAATGGGTGTCGCACGCGTGGCGGCGGCGGTCGACGTACGAGCAGGCGAATTCGGAGGGGTTGAGACAACCCTCCCGGTCGCAGGCGGTACTGGCCGAGGGCTCCTGTTCCATACCGCCTTTGACGCTACAACCGGCCGCAGCGGCACTGGTGGCGGGCGGGTGACGGGGTTGCGACGCCGCCTATGCGAGCACAGCCGCCCGGATCAGCTCAACCGGGTGACTCGCGTCACGTTTGGTGCCATGGGCGATCTGCTGCCTGCACGACACCCCGGTGGCGGCGATCAGCGTGTCGCCGTCCTCTGCGTTGACCGCCGGGAAGAGCCTCATCCCGCCGATCTGCATGGAGAGGTCGTAATGCTCAGCCTCGAAGCCGAACGATCCCGCCATGCCGCAGCAGCCGGCGTCCACCTCCGCCACCGTGGCGCCCGGGATGCGCGACAGCAGCTGCACGGTCGCCGCTGTGCCGGCGAGGGACTTCTGGTGGCAGTGGCCGTGGAA
>DHIZ01000405.1:0-142 GCA_002404055.1 Chloroflexi bacterium UBA4733 | reverse complement strand
GTGGCCGTGGAAGAGGATTCGCCGCCCGGCCAGCGGTGAGGCCGGATCCATGCGCAGGTGTCCGCCGTCGATGGCCTCGAGGATCAGCTCGTCGACGAGGCGCACCTGCTTGGCGACCACCTTGGCGTCGGCGCTGTCCGGC
>DHIZ01000221.1 GCA_002404055.1 Chloroflexi bacterium UBA4733 | reverse complement strand
CCTGATTTCAAGACGCCCTCTAAGCGTCTTGTCGCGCCAGTGTCTGGATCGGCGAATCGAGAGCCAGGACATTCTGCTCCGAGAGACCATGGCCTGGGAACAACAGCGGGAAGCGCACATTGTGCGCATCGACCGGCGCTTCACGACCGCGGACGAGCATGGCGAAGCAGAGGTGGCTGCGTACTACCGCGCGGAACACCGTGGCGGCGGTCGATTGCCGCCGTACGAACCTGCGAAGGCCGTGGAGGATTTCTGCTGGGCCGTGAATATGGTAATCCGCCAGATAGGCGACGGCCTTAGCGCCCGTGCGGGCGTCAATGATGGTACAGCCCGAGCAGGATCTCGACGACAATAAGGACAATGACGATCACTTCCATGAACTCAGTGCGGAACGCGACGGTCTGGTCTGAGACGACTTGGTATACCCCCTCGATGACCTCCAGTTTGTGTTGGATGGTGCGTTCCCACTCGCGTAAATGGAACCTGGTTGCGAGGAGGCGGTACACGCGGGCAAGGTAAGGGTCGCCGACCAGTTTCAGGACGTTGCCGGTGCGCTCGAACAGGCCGGTGGCCTCGACTTTTAGTTCGCCGAGGACGCGGAGCGGCGCCTCCTGCCCCTTCCAGAAGGGCAGGCGTGAGTGCGCGGCCCGGCCAATCAACAGCGACGCCTGGGCCAGGTTCGCGTCTAAGCGGTCGTCGATGTGCCGGTATTCGAGCAATTGCAAGTTGGCCAGCTCGATGACGCGCAGCGTTTCCGAACACTCCGCCTCATCGTCCAGCAAGACGCACGCCGCCCAGTCGGGGACAAATAGGTCCTTGGCGCCGTAGCGCAGGGTCAGACGGACGGCCTCCGCCGTCTCCTGATCGCTGAGGACCTGGTCTTCGAGGCGGAGCAGTCCGGCCAGCCAGCGGGCGTCCTCGGACAGCAACGGTTCTGGTAACAAGGGCGCCCCCGGCGGCAGATGGAACACGAAATACTCTTCCCAGAGGTCGGGGTTCCATTCCGCCTTGCCGATGGCCGGTCGCAACTTGTCGTGCAGCGGCGTCACGGCTTGCCTCGCGGCCTGGACCAGTGCCCGCCGGACTTCCATGTCGGCAAGCCTGCCGGCCAGCGAAGACAAACTTTCGCGGGACATTTGCAGCCGCGTCTTAAAGGCCACGCTGACGCCGCCGAAGTCGAACACCGTGGCCTCGGCCGACTGCGTGGGCAACGGTTCGACGCATGGTAACTCGCAACACTGGGCGCCAAGGTTGAAGTGCAAGGGTCGCCGCTTGTAGGCGATGGAGGTTGGCGTACGTGGCCGGGGCGGCAGGTCAAGGAGAGCGCCGGGCGCCAGACGGCCGGCCTGCTCAAGATTCACCTCATCGCCCCAATCAAAGGCGACGAGGAGATAGAGCCAACCTTGAAGGTTGGCATCGCCGATAAGCGCGTTGGGATTGGCCATGCTGTCAATGTAGGGGCGGCCGGCCCACAGGGTCTAGCCCCCCTCGACCCGCTGCTTAAACCGACTGAGACGCGCGCGGGCAGGTGAAACTGTTCCTCCGCGTGTCGCCCGCCCGTCAGCCCAGGAGAGTTGCAAAGCCTTCCGGCCTCGCCGTAACTCCTGAAACGGTGGTCGGCGCCCCACGATCACGAAACGACTTATGGCGTGCCAAACGGACTTTGCAATTCTCCTGGCTTGGCACCCGGAGGCCTGGCGGGCATTATTAGCCCCAAAGGACGCGCTCAACGGGTCGAAGTTACACACACGCTTTCCCTCTGGCACCGCTTGCCTGGACTCGGCCCAGCGCGGCAGCCGGAAGGCCGGCCTGCAAATCGTCCCGTCCCGCCGCTGCTTCCGGCGCCGGGTGGTCAGGCATGGCAGCGGACACCGCCCGCAGCAGCGGCTGCCAGGTGGTTGGCGTCCCGCGCCACACCGTCCTGGCGGTCAGGAACTCGCAGGCCCGCGCCCACTGGGCGTGTTTGAGGGCATTGCGCCAGCCGCCGGCCGTCGCGTCCCGCACCGCCTGGATCGCCTCCTCCTCCGCCCGCCGCGCGAACTGCTCTACCCGCTCAAGCCACCGCGCGGCGGCCCGCCAATCGGTTTCCTCCGCCGTACCCCGGCGTTCCTCGGTGGCCGTCCGCGCCTCTGCCGCGCTCCAGCCGTCGAGGTCTAATCCCGCCTTGCCGAACCGCGTCGGCCAGTCGCAGCCGGTCCAGGTCCCGGCCGCCTCCTCGAAGGCCCGGATGATCCCCTGGACATCGGCCCTCTCCCGGCCGGGCAGCGCCGCCGCCAGCTACAGGGCTTCCGCGCGCCGCGCCCGCCGCGCATCCACGGCCTCGACCGCCTCCACCACGAGGACCAACAGCTGGTCCATCGGGCAGGGGCAGGCGCTGCTGTCCCGGATGGGGCAGTGTTCGCAGACGTGCCGCTCCGTGCTATCGCAGTACGGCCCCATCCAGCGGCCATGGGCGTCGTGGACCGCGTCGATCAACTCGGGCAGGTTGTGTTCCACGCCGCACCATTTGCCCAGCGGCCCGCAGGGCGGCCCGCCAGGAGGCCGCTCCACGCAGCGCGAACAGGCCTCTTTCCGGATCTCCGAGAGATACTCTTCCAGCCCGGCTTCATTTGGCATGGTTCGGCTCCTTGCTTGGTCGGCCGTTTCGCCGGCCGGTTTACGATGGTCGCGAAGGTGAAGGGGACGACCCTGTGGTTAGCAATGGCCGTGCCGGGGTCGGCTTCACGCCGCCGGTTCGGACGCGACGCGACGTAAGCCTCAAGCTGATCGGGCGTTGCCTTTCGCGGTCTGAGGCGGAATTCGCTTCTCTTGTTGGGGTCGTCAGCGGAGTCGGCGCACGCGGCGGTTAAGGGTGTGCTGGCGCCGCACGTCGCCAGGCCGTAACCGCACAGCACTCACTTTGACGGTTCGCCGAGGCCCGACCCCGTGCGGCGGCCGATAGTCATCAACGTCCCGAGCGCTTGTCGTTATTTCCAAGGGCGAGGAGGCGACGCCGGCCGGGCGCCCGACCGGCGCTCCCGTTCCCGGCACACCCTTTGCCCTCTGCTGAGGCGTGAACGTCATCGCGCTGGCCATTCTCCCCCGAGGAACGTATGAAGCGAAGCACGAAAGGCGATGCGCCGGCCGCGAGCCGTAGACAGGTCGTCATCGCCGGCCTGGCGATCACGGCCGTCGTCTGCCACCTTGTGATGCGCTACGCGGTGGGCATCGCCGGCACTGCCTTCGGCCTGCCCTGGTTCGACGTCCCGCTCGTGCTCGCCCTGGCCTTCGGCGGCGGGCCGCTCGTCATCGGCCTTTTATTCAAGCTCTTGCGGCGCGAGTTCGGCTCCGACTTGCTGGCCGGCATCTCGATCGTCACGTCAATCCTGCTTGGCGAGTACCTGGCGGGGACGCTCGTCGTTCTCATGCTCTCCGGCGGCGAGGCGCTGGAGGCCTACGCCGTCCGCAGCGCCTCGTCCGTCCTGGCCGCTCTGGCCAAACGCATGCCCTCGGCTGCGCACCGTAAGCAGGACGGGCAGGTGGCCGATGTCGCGCTCGACGCGGTGGCGGTCGGCGACACTCTTGTGGTGTTTCCTCACGAGGTCTGCCCGGTGGACGCTACAGTAGTCGAGGGGCACGGCGTGATGGACGAGTCTTATCTCACCGGCGAGCCGTACCAAATGTCCAAGGCGCCTGGGTCGGCCGTTCTTTCGGGCGCCGTCAACGGCGATTCGGCCTTGACCATCCGGGCCGATCGGCTGGCGGTGGACTCCCGGTACGCCAAGATCATGCAGGTGATGCGAGCCTCGGAACAAGGACGCCCGCGTCTGCGGCGGCTGGGAGACCAGCTCGGCGCCATCTACACGCCCGTCGCCGTAACTGTCGCGCTGATCGCCTGGGCAGTAAGCCATGACCCGACGCGGTTTCTTGCCGTGCTGGTGGTCGCAACACCGTGCCCGCTCTTGATCGCCATCCCCGTTGCCATCATCGGCGCTGTGTCCCTCGCGGCTCGGCGGGGGATTATCATTCGCGACCCCGCCGTGCTGGAGAAGATCGACACATGTCGCACGGCCATTTTTGACAAGACAGGCACGCTGACCTACGGGCAGCCACGCCTGACGGAACTGATCCCGGGACAGCGCTGGGACGAGGGGAAAGTATTGACGCTGGTCGCCGCCCTGGAGCGATACTCGAAGCACCCACTGTCTGGCGCCATCCTGGACGCCGCCCGCAAGGCAGGCGCTACGCTGCCGGAGGCCGGCGCCGTAAGCGAGCCGCCCGGGCAGGGGCTGGTCGGTTCGGTATCGGGGCGGTCCGTGGAGGTCACTAGCCGGAAGAAAGCAGTCGCCCGTATTCCCGAGTTGGCGGCGGAGTTGCCCACCACATCCGGTGGACTGGAATGTATCGTCCTCATTGACGGTCGTTACGCGGCCACGCTGCGGTTCCGCGACGAGCCACGCGCCGACAGCGCGTCGTTCATTCACCATTTGCGCCCCAGGCATCGGTTCGACCGGGTACTGTTGGTCTCCGGAGATCGGGAGTCGGAAGTTCGCTACCTGGCGGAACAGGTCGGGATCGCGGAAGTGCGCGCGGGCCAGACCCCTGAACAGAAACTGGAGATCGTGCGCGCGGAAACGCGGCAGGCAAACACGGTCTTCCTCGGGGACGGGATCAACGACGCGCCCGCGCTGACTGCCGCCACTGTTGGTATCGCTTTTGGTCAGAACAGCGACGTAACTTCGGAAGCGGCCGGGGCAGTGATCCTGGAGAGTTCGCTGGAAAGGGTGGACGAATGCCTGCACATCAGCGGCCGCCTACGCGCGATCGCGCTACAGAGCGCGGTGGGCGGAATGGTGCTGAGCCTGATCGGGATGAGCGTCGCGGCGGCGGGTTATCTCCCTCCGGTGGCCGGGGCCGTCTTTCAGGAGGTGATCGACGTCGCCGCCGTGTTCAACGCCCTTCGCATGGCTATACCACCACGTTCCCTCACGGATTATTAGCGGGGCGTGAAGCCGCCGCCGTTTACCCGCCAACCCCGCGCGCTGGCGGGGCGGTTGGCGGGTAAATGTCCTTGTCCTGTCAGGTATTTACGGTTCGCCCGCCAACCCGCCAAGCTCCGCGCCGCCCGCTGTCGGCAGGTCGTAAGTCGCTTCGCCCACTGCATTCTGGCCGCCGAAATCCGTTACCATGCCGAGCAGTTGCACCACCCGCTCCAGCGTTCGCCGCGAATAGCCGGCTGTCTGCCCGGTCAGGTAGCACATGTACCTCGGCTTCGGCCCCGTGGCCAGGAGGTTGCGCAGGAAGTCCATCGCCTCGACCAACATGCCGCGCACCTCCTCGTGCTCGGCCCGCTCCGCCGACGACAGCACCGGCCGGTGGTATCGCGGCGCTCAACCACCAGCTAATAGCTGCGACCCCTCCAGGGTCGGTTCAATCGAGGAATTGTTCATCGTATTGGATTCCGGCCCTTTCCAGCATTTCGATCAGTTCCTCCCGGAATGATCTCGCGCGGTGATGTTCCTCTTGATTGGCGATGTACTTCTGGACCGATTCCCTTGCGGTGGCACTTACCGTGAAGGCCGCGTATCCCTCTTGCCAGGCAAAAGACGCCAGGCCGATTTGCTTGTGGACCCAAGCCGAAGATGCCTTTTTCAGTTCACGCAATACATCGGCTAGGCAGTGGGTGGCCTTCAAACCGACGAGAAGATGGACATGATCGGCAACGCCACCCACCCCTTGCGGGAACCCACCAAGACCGGAAATCGTACCGCCCAGATATTCGTGCAGGCGCGAACGCCATTCCGCGGCAATGGCGGGTTCGCGGTATTTTGTCCCGAACACTAGATGGTAATGCAGGCTGAGATAGGTGGAGGCCATGTTGGTATTTCTCCTAACGACCCCGACCCCGGAGGGGTCGCAGCCATTAGCCGGGGGTTGAGCGCAGCGACACCCCCGGTCGCTAAGGG
>DHIZ01000249.1:9096-9789 GCA_002404055.1 Chloroflexi bacterium UBA4733 | reverse complement strand
AGTTATTTCGTGACGGGTCCATAGTGCCCAGACGCGCATTAGGCTACTATAGGTCGACGAAACAGAATGAGATACATATGGTCCGGCAATTCGCAACGAACGATCTTAATAGATAGCAACCATACGGTGTTAGAAACAGTGCTACTGATGAGAAGTGCTGGCGGGTAGTGGCCGCTACACAGGTAGTTGATGGGTTATCTTCGGTTAATGATGGACTCTTGTTAGACAAACACTCTCTTAGCGAACGATGCGGCGTATCCATTGCGCTTCGTCGGGCGGTAGTGACTCGGACAGGCCTTCCTGTAAGGTCTCCGACATCGGCTGATTGGGTAGGGGGAGGAGGGCATGCGGCCGGACGCCTAATACCTCGGCGATGGCGTACAAGGTATCCACCTGTATCTTCTGACGCCCGCGCTCAATATTCGTGATGGACGTTCGGCTAAGTTGCACCGCTTCGGCCAATTTCTCTTGTCGAAGATTGGCGCGCTTGCGGGTCGCCAGGATGCGTGCGCCGATCTCGGCATACAAGGGATCAATTAGCGGCAGCGATGGCCGACTCGTTTCTTGCACCTGAACAGTATGCGTCATGTCGGTTCCCCGTCAACGGCATAAACAATACTGGGGAGAAAAGTTAGCACTGAAAACCTGGCGCGTCACTGTTGTTGACTAGTACTTGTTTACCGTGTTTCACAA
>DHIZ01000249.1:4764-8972 GCA_002404055.1 Chloroflexi bacterium UBA4733 | reverse complement strand
CGAAGAAGTGGTCGCGGAGAATGCGGCCCTGTACCAGCGCATTGCTGAGTTGGAGGCGGCGCTGGAGCAGTTGGAAGCCGCCCGGCGGGCCGGGAAGCGGCAGGCGGTGCCGTTCTCGAAGGAGCCACCCCGGGAGCATCCGAAGCGGCCGGGCCGCCCAGTCGGCCATGCGCCAGCGCAGCGGGAGCAGCCTCGCCAGCACCCGCAAGCGGGTACCCGTCGGGTCCTGGAGGTCACGCTTGCGCACGCGAGCTGCCTGCGGTGCGGGGGTGAGTTGATCGACCAGACCATCCAGGTCCAGTACCAGCACCCAGAGGGTACCCGGGTTCCGCCGGTCAGGCCGATTGTCACCCAGTTCAACATTGAGTCGGCCCGGTGCGGGCAGTGCGGGCAGCGCGTGCAGGCCCGGCATCCCGAGCAGACCTCGGACGCGCGGGGAGCGGCGGCGGTGCAGATCGGGCCCCGGGCGTTGGGCTTGGCGGCGGAGCTCAAGCACGGGTTGGGGGCGCCCTACCGCAAACACCGAGAGGTACCCGGCACGTGCTGGAGGAGGCGCTGGGCCTGCGGGTGGCGCCGGGGACGCTGGCCCGCGCGGGCCAGCGGCTAGCGGCCAAGCGCCCAGAGGGCACCCGACCGACCTATCAGGTGCTGCTTTCGACGCTGCGGCAACAGCCGATCGTCAACGCTGACGAGACGGGCTGGAAGATCGGCGGGCGCAACGCTTGGCTCTGGGTCTTCACCAGCGATGCGGTGACGGTGTACACGATTGACCGGCGGCGCTCCCACGCCATCGCCGCGCGGGTGCTGGGCCAGGACTTTGCGGGGGTGCTGACCTGTGACTGCTTCCTGGCCTACGACGCGCTGCCCTACCGCCAGCACAAGTGTACGGGGCATCTCCTGCGGCGGTGCGGCGAGTTGCAGGCGGACAAGACCGGATCGGCGGCGGTGCTGAGTCGGCGGGTGGCGCGGTTGCTGCGGGGGGCGATGACGCTGCGGGAGCGGCGCTGGAGCGGGTGCTGGCCGGGGAGCAGCGCGACCCGGACAATGCCCGGCTGGTGAAGCTGCTGCGCAAGCATCGGCAGCAACTGCTGACCTTTCTGTACGTCGAGGGATTGCAGCCGACGAATAATGCCGCCGAGCGAGCGATTCGGCCGGCGGTGCTCGTGCGGAAGATCTCGGCAGGCAATCGCAGTGACCGGGGAGCGAGCACGCACGCGGTCCTGACCAGCATCATCCGGACGTGTCAGCAACAGGGGCGCGACTTCTTGGGAACGGCGGTCGAGTTGCTGCGCCAGCGGACGCTGGTCGCGCTTCGGCGCCGACGCCCACAGGGCGGCCGTGGTCCCGTGCCCGCTCGGCCGCCCGCCGTCGCTCGCGGGCCGTAGCGCGGAAGGACCGTGGGCAGCAAGGGGGCCACGCCTCAGGCCGAAGCAGACAAAAGGTGGCGGCCAGCTATTGACACGCCCCCCCCCCGCGCTATAATGAACGCGGTAAACACGTACCTTCAAGTACTGCAGTTCCGGGAAAACAGAGGCTGACGCGAAGGGTGAGAGTGCCGATGAGCGAGCAATTGAACCAAGTTGGACAGCGGGTACCGGCGGCACCCGTACCTGCCACCTCGCCCGTGGCCGGACTGCGGATACGGTTCCTTGACAAACTGTCGCTGGCGCAGCAGGTGCATATCGTTGACCTCAGTGTCCGCGCTTCACGGCCACTCCATCTCTGGGCGGCCAAATACCCACTTATCCGCCGCGAGCGCGTCTGGCCGCTCGCGCTCTCAGTGGCGGCGGCAGCCCCTTTTGCCAGCGTAGAGGCACTCATCGCCACGGCTCGTCTCAACCTCTGGGTGTTCACGCTGGACGATCTCTTCGACGAGGAGCGGGTACCGCTGGTGGAACTGCTGCGCCGAGCCGAGCGCTACCGTGCTATTGCGCAGCGCCGAGACGCAGATGTGGTGGACGATAGCCTAGCAATGGCGCTACACGACGTGTGCGACGACTTTGCCCGTTACTCTCTGTTCAAGGCTCTGGGCAGCGGCTGGGCCGAGGCGCTCTGCGGCACCATCGACGGAATGCTGTGCGAGTACCGTTGGCGCGATGTATTTCGCGACCAGGCCACTGCGACGCTCCCCTTGTACGCCGAGTACGTCGCCAATGGACTGTACAGCATCGGCGGCCTCCTCCACGTCTGGGCGACGCTCATCACCGTCGACGACGCTTCCACACCGCACCACCTTGAGCACCTTCTCCTGATGGGGCGGCTGGCATGCACCTGTATCCGGCTCGCGAACGACCTGCAGAGCTTCCACAAGGAACTCGCTGAGGGCAAGATCAACGCGCTGGTTCTGCTGAGCCAGGGCTACATGCGCGAGGGGTTGACGGCGGACGAGGCGCACGCGCGGGCCCGACGCCGGGTCCAGGCGGACATCACCGACGCGCTGGGGCAACTGGGTGTCCTCCAGGCAGCGGCCCAGACGGATACGGGGCGACCGGAAACTGCCATGGCTGACATTGCCCGGTTTGTCTGCGACTTCTACGTCGAGCACGACTACCATACCGTGAGCGCATCTTTGTCGCAGCGTCGCCCCACACAGCGTTGGGCGCCGTGACAATCCAGGGCGGCGGGGTGGCTGGTGAGAAAGGCGACCGGCCGGTCGCCTCCGGTGCCCCTGCGGAGCGTCGTGCCGCCGATGCCGCACTGTCGCTGTCGCAGCTGTCCAGCCGGCCAGGCAAGGTCGGGGTCAACCAGGCTGCGCACTCCTTGTTGGGCGACCCGGCCGCTCGGCCCGGCATCGCTGGCACCGCCTACGACACCGCCTGGTTGGCGAGCGTGGTGGAGGACGGCTCCGGAGGGGTAGCCCGTTTCCCCGCTGCACTGCAGTGGCTGGTGGAACACCAGCGCGCCGACGGGAGCTGGGGTGGCGCACTGCGCTATGAGCACGACCGCTTGCTCTCCACGCTGGCAGCGCTGCCGCCGCTCGCTATCCGCGCTGGCCAGGCGACCTACTGTGCCAGCGTCCAGCACGGCACGCGCTACCTCTGGCAGCACGGCCACCTGTTGGCCGGGGAGCCAGTCGAACTGGTTGGCTTCGAACTGCTGCTGCCCGCGCTGGTCCGGCGGGCTCGGCAGGCCGGGGTAGCGGTGCCTCCGCATCTCGACATCTACGGCGAGGAGCGGGCGCGCAAGCTCAGCATGCTTTCCCCAGCAGCCCTCTATTCTGCCCAGAGCACCGTGGCGCACTCCCTGGAATTCCTGGGCGACCAGGCCGATCTTATCGGGCTGCGCGCCGCGCAGGGGGAGAATGGCGCGCTCGGCAACTCGCCCGCCGCGACCGCCTTCTTTTACGCCGCCAATGCAGAGCCGCGCGCCCTTTCCTATTTACAGGAGTGTTTGACCCAGACCGGCGGCGCAATGGCGCCTGCCCTGCACCCCTGTGAGACGTTCGAGATGCTCTGGGCCGCCTACCACTTGTTCCTCGCCGGCGTCCCTGCACGCTTCCTGCTCGGCGGCGCGGAGCGGGCCGCACTGCGGCGTGCCCTAGCCGACGGGGGCGTCAGTCTTTCGGCAACTTTTCCCATCCCCGATGCCGACGAAACTGCCGTCGCGCTCCTATTGCTCGCCGACCTCGGCGAGGTGGTGGACCCGGGCGTGCTGGAGCGTTTTGCCACGCTGGACGGGCACTTCGCCGCGTTCCCCGACGAGCGTCACGGCTCGGTGGGCGTCAACTTCCACGTCTTGCATGTACTGGCCCGTCTCCCCGGCTATCCCGACGCCGATCGCGTGATCCTGCGCCTGTTGGAGTATTTGGCGTCGCAGCAAGTAGGCGGCCTCTATTGGCTGGACAAGTGGCATATCTCGCCCTACTATGCCACAGCACACGCCGTACGGGTGCTGGGTGACCTCTCCGCTGGATACGCGAACCACACTCGGCCGTTGCTCGCGTCGGCCAGAGAATGGCTCCGTCAGACTCAGAACCCGGATGGCTCCTGGGGGTTCTATGGCCAAGCGACGGTGGAGGAGACCGCCTACGCCGTGCTGGCGCTGGCTAGGAGTGCTCAGGACGGCCAGGCCGTCCGCGACCGCCAGCGCTGCACGGACGGCGTGCGCTACCTCGATGCGGCCATGGCGGATGTCAGTCTTGATCCGGAGGAAGTCTTCCCCCCACTGTGGATCGACAAGGCGCTCTACCACCCGACGCTGGTCGTGCG
>DHIZ01000249.1:0-4524 GCA_002404055.1 Chloroflexi bacterium UBA4733 | reverse complement strand
CGCGAGGGTTACCGGGTCGAGACCGCGACGAACGGGGTGGATGGGCTGGCGTGCGTGCGAGCGCTCCGACCTCCTATCGTCTTCCTGGACATTATGATGCCGCAGATGGATGGGTACGAGGTCTGCGAGCAGATTCGGCTGGACCCATCCATCGTGGAGACCCATGTAATTATGCTGAGTGCCAAGGGGCAGCAGATCGACCGGGAACGTGCGCTCCTTGTCCGGGCGGATGAGTACATGACCAAGCCGTTCAGTCCGCGGGAGGTGGCTCAGCACGTCCGGGCGTTGCTTGCCGGCCGGGAGGTAGGCGGGCGCGCCGACGCCTCGTCCTGATGCTCGCCCTCGCGGTCGCTCGCGGCTGGCTGGCCAATCTCTGGGGCGGACCACAGGACCTCACGCGTCCGCTCAAATTGGAGTGGCGGCTGGTGGCGCTGCGCTGGCTGGGTATTGTCTTCATCGCAGCGGGGTTGCAGTTCCTGCCGCTCAACGACTCGCGGCGGCTCGTCGCCTATGGTACGCTACTGTTCGGCCTTGGCTACAACCTGGTCTTGCGCCGAATGATCCGGCGCAAGGTGGCGTTCGTCGCGATCGGCGTCGTCTCAACGGCGGCCGACAGCCTGGTGGGCCTCACGCTGCTCGTTGGCATCGGCGATAGCGTCAACTCCCCGTTGAGCTACTTCCTGTTCGCAGTGACGGTGGCAGTGGCAATGCGGTACGGCTACGGCCCGGGCCTGGGGATGGCGTTAATCTACGTCGGTGCGGACGCGGTCAATGAGGTGCTGCTGCACCGGTCGCTAGACGCAACCTTCGTCTTCTTCTCGGGTTTCCTGTGTATCACCGCCCTCCTCGCGAGCTATCTCCGGGAGGAGGCGCAGCGGGCCGATGGGGCCTTGCAGGAGCGGCTGCGTCAGGCGAACCTGCTCAACGCGACGACGGCGACGCTGGGGGCGAGCCTCGAGTTCGAGCCCCTCCTGCAATCAGTCGTCGCCGCCGCTTGCTATCTGTTCGGCAGTGAGGACGCTGTCCTACGCCCGTCCTCCTCCCTGGCCGCCGCCGGGTTTGGCCTGCCGGCGGCGGTATTCCATCCCCCGCAGCGGGGGGAAATTCACGGGGCCCTCACGCGACTGCCCAGTTACTCCAGTGACTTGGCATCAGGCCGGGCTGACGAGGGACTGCGGTGCTTCCACGCCAGGTTGCCGTCCGGCCAGGGAGCAGTGGTCCTGACCCTCACCCTACCCAACCAGGAGGCTCACCTCGGCAGCCTAGCGGTGGCGCTGCCGCCTGGCCGGTATACCCCCGCCGTCGACCCCGATATCCTGGCGTCGTTCGCGGACCGCATCGCATTGGCGATCGAGAACGCCTCGCTCTACCGTACGCTTGCGCGCAGTGGCGATGACCTCCAGCGGGCCTATGCGGACCTCGCCAGTGCCCATCAGGAACTACTGAGCGTCGATGAGATGAAGACCGACTTCCTGGCCAACGTCTCTCACGAACTGCGTACGCCGCTCACTTCGATACGCTCCTTCTCCGAACTGTTGCTCATCTACGACGACCCGGCAGTGCGCCAGGAGTTTTTGCAGATCATCAAGGTTGAGAGTGAGCGGCTCACCCGGCTGGTGAATGACGTACTGGACATCACGAAGATCGAGTCGGGCTTTATGGAGTGGCGCATGGTCCCGGTGGACCTGGCTGCGCTCTTGCGGGAAAGCGCACGGTTGTTCGAGCCGACGATGATCGAGGGCGAGTTGACGTTCAAACAAGAGATCAGCTCGGACCTGCCGCTGGTGCAGGCGGACCCCGACCGGTTGCAGCAGGTGATCACCAACTTGCTCCACAACGCGATGAAGTTCACGGCTCGCGGGGTGATTAGCCTGCGCGCCTGGTGGACAGGCGAGGAGGTGCGCATCGCCGTGGCCGATACGGGGAGGGGGGTGGCCCAGGAGGACCAGGAGCGCATCTTCGAGAAGTTCCAACAGGTGGGAGCGCTGCTCACCGATAAGCCGCCAGGAACTGGGTTGGGACTGGCAATCTGCCGGGACATTATCATCCACCATCAAGGGCGCCTCTGGCTGCAATCGCAACCCGGCAAGGGCAGCACCTTCACCATCGCGCTACCGGCGGCTGCGGACGGCGCCGGCGGTGAAGTCGCCGCATTGGTGGTGGCGTGATGAGGCGACGACGCGACGATGGAGGGACCGGGCGATGACGTCATCCACTGTTGGATCCGATCCCGGCCCGTGGCACTGCCCGATCCTAGCGACGCAATTGCGGCAGATCCTGGAGGCGGCCTGCTCCCTCGGGGCGGAGGGGGCAAATCTGGCGGATGGCGACGGACACCCCCGAGCATGGGCGGGGCGCTCCGACGCCATGGACCAGGCGGAGCCAGGTGATCGCTGGGCGGAGGCGCGGGCCCCTGTTCGTGTCGGCGGCGCAGTTGTCGCATCGGTACACTTGGTCGGGCCCGCTCACCGCCGCCAGGCGCTCGCGCTTGTGGCTGAGGTGACGGCCACACGGCTCGCTGAGGCGTGGATAGCGTCCCAGGATGTGGAGAGCCTCTCCATTGAGCTCCTGCGCACCTATGAGGAACTGCACCTGCTGTATGAGTTCGGCGAAGCGCTGACCGGGCAGTTCAGCGCCCTCGCCGCCGGCAAGTTTCTCTTGGAGAAGCTCCTCAGCGGGCTGCGCGCGGCGCGTGCGGAACTGTTTTTGGGCGAGCCGCAGGTGGCCCTCCTTCAGGTCGTTGATCCGCGCCTGACACTCGAGGATGCGGGGCAGGCCTGCGACGGCCATATCTTGCGCACCGTCCTGCGAAGTGCTGGCGAGGTTGTGGGCAGCATCGTCCTCGGCCGCTTGGCCCGCGACGCGCCGTTCTCCTCAGCCGATGGCAAGCTGCTGGATGCGGTAGGCGCGCTCGCAGCGAATGCCTTGCGCGCATCGGGGGAGCGCGAAGCATACCTCCGTGCCATCCTGGAGAACGTTGCGGACGGTATTGTGACGCTGGACGAGCGCGGCGTCCTCGAGTCGTTCAACGGGGCAGCGGAGCGCATCTTTGGCTACGCCGCCGCCGAGGTCGTCGGGCGGCCCTTCCGCCTCCTCCTGGTTACTCCAGCGGATGCGGCAGGTGGTGACGACATCGATTGGGTGCGGCTTGGGGGCGCCCAGGTCGTTCCGAACGAGGTGGTCGGGCGGCGCAAGGACGGCGCGACGGTCCCGCTCGAGGTGTCGGTGGGCGAAACCCGCCTAGACGTGCGGCGGCTGTTCATCGTGAGCATCCGGAACATGACCGAGCGCAAGCGAACGGAAGCGATCGTCGAGCGCCAGTACCAGGCCGCCGAGACCGCAAGGAGCGAGATGCGCGCCGTGCTGGATGCCACGGGCGAGGGGATTGCGCTGGTCGCTCCCGATCGGCGGTTTCTCACCGTCAACCGCCGATTCGCCGAACTGTTCGGTATCGAGCCGGGAGAGGTCATCGGCCGCCGTTACGGCGAGCTGCAGGAGTTCGTGGGGCGGATTTTCGCCGACCCGGCGACCATTGGCGCGCTGGTGGGCGGCACCGCGGCCGACCGAACCCAGCGCTTCACGGAGACCGTCGTTCAGCGCTGGCCGGCACAGCGGGAGTTAGAGCTGTCCTCGACACCGGTGGAGAACACGGCTGGCCAGCCGCTTGGACGGTTGTATGCCTTCCGCGACGTAACCCATGAGCGCGAGGTCGATCGCATGAAGTCGGAGTTCGTCGCGCTGGTGTCGCACGAATTGCGCACCCCGCTTACCTCGATCAAAGGGTATGCCGAACTGTTGCTCGCGGATGAGGCGGACGAACTGACAGAGGAACAGCGCGGGTTTCTCCACGTAGTCGTACGCAACGCTGATCGTCTCGCCAGGCTCATCCAAGATCTCCTGGATGTTGCTCATATCGAGTCGGGCCAAATCGAACTCAAGTATGCAGCTGTGGACCTTGACCGGGTGATTCGCGAGGTTGCTGCCACCTTCCGGCCGCAAGTCAAGCAAAAAGGGCAGCGACTGGTGGTGCGCGTGGCAATGGGCCTACCGGCGGTTTGGGGGGATCAGGACCGCCTGGCCCAGATCCTCATCAATCTGGTCTCCAACGCCCATAAGTACACGCCGGCGGGCGGCCAGATCACGGTCGAGGCGCGGCCGGAAGGAGAGGAGGTGCGCATCGACATCGAGGATACCGGGATCGGGATGTCCGAGGAGGAGCAAGCGCAGCTGTTCACCCGGTTCTTCCGCGCCAAGAATCCCACGACGCAGGAGGCAGGCGGTACTGGATTGGGCTTAGCAATTACGCGCTCGCTCGTGGAGATGCACGGTGGTCAGCTCACGGTCGTCAGTGCGCCCGGACAAGGCTCCACCTTCAGCGTCACCTTGGCGACGACCCCAGTCGCGGTGCTACCCACGAAAGTGCTTCCTCACGCCGGGGTGATGGGGGATGACCCGCACCCGTGAGGAAGCCACTGCCGGCGCGCCGCTGAATGGCCAAACCTAGTGGGTCACGCTGCAATTGAT
>DHIZ01000039.1 GCA_002404055.1 Chloroflexi bacterium UBA4733 | reverse complement strand
TCTGGGTCCTACAGCTCTATCCGAATCCCCGGATCTATTCGTCAAACTTCATAGGCTTCGGGGTCCCACCCGTCAGGGTATACTCCGCCACAGCTTTGAGACCGACTTTGCAGCGTCACCGCACGCATGGAGGATGAGATTTCTGTGGAGCGAACACTGGTTATTGTCAAGCCCGACGCCATGCAGCGGGGGCTGGCCGGGGAAATCCTCGCTCGCCTGGAGCGGCGTGGGTTGCGCTTCGTCGGCTTGAAGATGATCCAGATCACGCCGGAACTGGCGGCACGTCACTATGCCGAGCACCAGGGCAAGGGCTTTTACGAAGGCCTGGTCCGCCACATCACGTCGACACCCGTCATCGTGGCGGCTCTGGAGGGGCCGGGGGCTATCGCGGCGGTACGCCAAAGCATGGGTGTCACGCGGCCCGTCGAGGCGGCGCCAGGGTCGATCCGCGGCGACTATGCGTTGACGGTCGGCTTTAACCTGGTCCATGGCTCGGATGCGCCTGAGAGCGCGGAGCGCGAACTGGCGCTCTTCTTCCAACCCGACGAGTTGCAGAGCTACAGCCGCGACATCGACCGCTGGGTCGCCGAGTGAAGCAGGCTACGCAGCCTGGTCCCGGCAGTCCCAGGGTGGCGCAGCCTGACGAAGCGGTAGCAGCTCAGGGGCGCCCCCTGCTCGTCGTGCGCGACGTGACGCAAGCGCCGGCCCAGCAGTGGGACGCCTGGCTGGCAGCCAGTCCGGGTGGTGGACACTGGATGCAGACGCACGCCTGGGGCGAGTTCAAGCGGAGCCACCGCTGGGAGCCGGTGCGGCTGCTGCTTGAGGAGGATGGCGACGTTGTTGGTACTGCATATATCGGCTTGCACCGGCTACCGCCGCTTGGTTCCCTGGCCTATTGCGGTAAAGGCCCCTGGCTGAACTGGGACAATGCCGCGCAGGTCGAAGCCTTCTTCAGCGGAGTACGCAAGCTGTTGCGCAGCCGCCGCGTCTTTGCCATACAGATCGAGCCGGAAGCTTTGGAGTCGGACACACGCCTGAAGGAGCAACTGGACGCGCTCGGCTTCCGCCGCTACTGGACCAACCACCAGTTCAAGACGACAATGGTGGTTGATCTGGCGCCGGACGAGTCGGCGATACTGGCACGCATGAGTCAGACGGCGCGTCGCTATATTCGGGCCGGCCA
Source organism: Chloroflexi bacterium UBA4733 (assembly GCA_002404055.1). Next base: position 1,610 of record DHIZ01000039.1, on the reverse strand, counting down.
GCGGGCCGGCGTACACGTGGTGGAGGACGTGTCGCCGGCGGCGCAGGAAGCCTTCTACGATCTGTACGAGGTCACGAGCAAACGCGACGGCTTCTTCCGTCGTCCGCGCCGCTATATGCTCCGCTATTGGCAGCAGATCATCGACGCCGGCTACGGTCGCTTCCTCGTTGCCCGTAAAGACGGCCAAGACCTGGCCGCGTTGTTCCTGACGAACTTTGGTCAGAAAATCTGGTACAAGGACGGCGCCTCCCAGGAAGCCGGCCAGAAGTTGCACGCCACCTACGTCCTGCAATGGGCGGCCATGCAGTGGGGTAAGGCCCACGGGGCAACCTTCTACGACATGGTCGCTATTCCTGACCCTGACCAGTTGGAGAACCGCGACCATCCGATGTGGGGCCTCTACGACTTCAAGCGCAAGTTCGGTGGTGAGGTGCGCGAGTTCATCCGCGCCTACCAGCAACCATACCTACCCCGCACCGCCGCCCTCTGGCGCCGGTTGGAGCCGCTCTACTACCGCGCCTACATGAAGCTGGCGCGCGATGTCTACTACTAATTCCGCCGATGCCTGAGTTGCCCGAAGTAGAAACTACCCGCCGAACGCTGGCGCCGCATCTGATCGGGCGTGCTTTCACCGGGGCCAGGCTGGAGTGGCCGAAGGCCGTCGTCTACCCGGACGCCGTCAGCTTTGAACAGCGGCTCACCGGTCGCCGGGTCGTGGCCCTGGACCGGCGCGGCAAACACCTGGTCGTGCGGCTGGACGACGCCAGTTCGCTGATTGTCCACCTGCGCATGACCGGGAGCCTGCAGTTTGCCACTCAGGCGGCGCTGCCGGTGCGCTTCACCCGCAACACCTTGCTGCTGGATGGCGGCAGTGAACTGCGCTTCGTCGACGTGCGCAAGTTCGGCCAGCTCTGGTTGGTCGGCGCCGACGAGCCGCAGCGCTTGCCGTACAACCGGACCGGACCGGAGCCGCTCGACCCAGACTTCACCGCGCCCGCTCTGGCCGAACTCCTGCAGAAGCGCCATGGCAAACTGAAGGCGACACTGCTGGACCAGCATGTGCTGGCCGGCCTCGGCAACATTTATGTAGACGAGGCGCTCTTTGAAGCCGGGCTGCATCCGGAACGTACTATCGACAGCCTGACTGAAGTGGAGATCGCGCGCCTCCATGCGGCGGTCGTCGCGGTGCTGCGGCGTGGCATCGCCAACCAGGGCACCAGCTACCGTGACTTCGTCGGGCCATTCGGCGAGTCGGGCAGCAACCAGGAGGATCTGCGCGTCTGGCGGCGGGCCGGGCAGCCTTGCCTGCGCTGCGGCACGCTGATCCAGAAGCTGCGGGTTGCGGGCAGGGGAACGCACGTGTGTTCGACGTGCCAGCCGACGGTCGCGAGGTGATGGACCAGCGGGCGACATCATCGCGCGAGTGCGCCGCAACGTTTGTTACTGCTGGCGAACCTGCAGGAGCCAGCGAATGGCACGTACACCCGCCCTTAAAAGGGCGGGCTACGATCACAAAGCCTGCTGAAGCAGGCTGGATACGACCTTGAACGCCGCTTAGCCTGCTTCAGCAGGCTTTGTGATCGTAGCCCTACGCTTCAGACGTGTGATGC
>DHIZ01000286.1:14612-14850 GCA_002404055.1 Chloroflexi bacterium UBA4733 | reverse complement strand
ACGGCACGGCCGCTTCGACGGTCCACCTTCGGCGTCCAGCGCGCGGCGGCCAGCGCCAGGGGTTCCGGGCCGGGCGGTAACCCGGGGCCGCTCACTTGGATACCGTTGTCTGCCGGCCCGGTCCACGCCGCACGTTGTGAGCCAACGCGGTACTATCCGACACACCCAGGCTAGCGGTCTGCAGCTGTCCCCCGATATGCAGGATCGGTTCCCGCCACGGCAGTGGGGGAACCTGGCG
>DHIZ01000286.1:0-14437 GCA_002404055.1 Chloroflexi bacterium UBA4733 | reverse complement strand
GGAGGGGGCCTGCCTCCGCGCCTGATCGGCGCAAAGTCCCAAGTGGCCGTGATGGCCTTGTGCTCCGAAGTATCGTCGGACTCGGCCATCAATGGCTGCCCTCGATTACCGAGACGCTGTTACCGCCAAAGTTGGCGACGTAGGCGGTGTGGCTGCTGGAGTCCACCGCGACGCCCTGGGGGCTGCCGCCAGTGGTGCGGCCAGGACGGGGCCTTGACAATCCGGCCCGTTCCCGGTATACATGACTAACTTGATCGAACTAGTAGAGTATTCGACGTACCGCCGAACAACTGGCGTCGGAACTACCGGGGGAGCACGGGAAAGGAGCATATCGGCGATGGCCAGGGGATTCACGGTCTGGTTGACAGGGTTATCTGGTGCTGGCAAAAGCACGATCGCTGCAGAGTTAGAGCGGCAGTTGCGCCAGCGGGAGATCGGCGTGGAGGTGCTGGACGGCGATGTGGTGCGCACGCACCTGAGCAAGGGACTCGGCTTCTCCAAGGAAGACCGCGACACCAACATCCGGCGTATCGCCTTCGTTGCCCAGTTGCTCAGCCGCCACGGAGTCGCCGTCATCTGCGCCGCCATCTCCCCCTACCGAACCGTGCGCGACGAGGCGCGAGCCATGATCGGCAACTTCGTCGAGGTCTACGTCGAGTGTCCGCTCGACGAGTTGGTGCGGCGTGACATCAAGGGACTCTACGCCAAGGCTCTGCGAGGGGAGATCAGCAACTTCACCGGTGTCTCCGATCCTTACGAAGCGCCGTTGCACCCGGAGGTGGTGGTCCATACCGACCGCGAGTCGGTGGACACGTCGGTGGCGCGCATCCTGGCCGTCCTGGAAGCGCAGGGCTACCTGGAGCCCGTGCGTCAGGCAGTGGAGGTCTAACCATGACCGCAACCGTTGAAGCGCCCAATCCCGTCCGGCTGGCAGCCGACGCCGACCGTTCCGCCCTGCTGGCGGAGGCGCGCCACCTGCCGGCGATCCCCGTCGATGCGCGGGTGACGGCCGACCTGGAACTGCTGGCCGTGGGCGGCATCGCGCCGCTGGAGGGCTTTCTGGGCCACGACGACTACCAGGAAGTCGTCCAGCGTATGCATCTGGCGAACGGGGCCGCCTGGACCATTCCCGTCACCTTGCCCGTCAGCGCCGACCTGGCCGCGACGCTCCGCCTGAGCAGCCGGGTGGCGCTCTGCCCGCACCTGGAAGGCCAGACGGCGAGCGAGCCGCTGGCGATCCTGGAGGTGCGCGACCGCTTCGGCTACGACAAGCAGGTGGAGGCGCAGGAGGTCTATCGCACCACCGACGCCGCGCATCCCGGCGTGGCGGCGCTCTACGCCCAGGGCGACACCTTGCTGGCCGGGCCGGTGACGGTGCTGCGCCGCCAGATCGATCCGCTGTTCGCCCCTTATGCCCTGAGCACCGAGGAGACACGTCGTACCTTTGCCGAACGGGGCTGGCGGACCATCGTCGGCTTCCAGACGCGCAACCCGATCCACCGTGCGCACGAGTACATCCAGAAGGTAGCGCTGGAAGGCGTCGATGGCCTGCTGGTACACCCGTTGGTCGGACAGACCAAGGGGGACGACATCCCGGCGGAGGTGCGCCTGCGCTGCTACGAGGTGCTGCTGCGCCACTACTACCCGCAGGATCGCGTCCTGCTGGCGGTGATGCCGGCGGCCATGCGCTATGCCGGGCCGCGCGAGGCGGTGTTCCACGCCCTGATCCGGCGCAACTACGGCTGCACGCACTTTATCGTCGGGCGCGACCACGCCGGGGTGGGGAACTACTACGGCACCTACGATGCCCAGCAGATCTTCAGCAACTTCACGCCGGCTGAGTTGGGCATCACGCCACTGTTCTTTGAGAACAGCTTCTACTGCAGGCGCTGCGCTGGGATGGCGTCGGCCAAGACCTGTCCGCACCCGGCCGACGATCACCTCTCGTTGAGTGGCACGCGGGTGCGGGAGTTGCTGCGGGCCGGTGGCGACCTGCCGCCGGAGTTCAGCCGCCCGGAGGTGGCGGCGGTGCTACGGGAGGCGATGCAATGAAGGCGTTCTGGACACACCCGGGATCGGACCAGCTGAATCGGTTGGCCGTGCTGCGTGCGGAGCCGCTGGTCTGGCTGGACCCCTATCACCAGCCGCTGTCGTCGTTGGAGCGGCGCCTGTACGCCTTGCTGGCAGGCGGACCGTTGCCCTTGCAGGAGACCATCGAACGGCTGGCCGAAAGCGAGGTCCACCAGGGACGGCGGGCCGGCGACTGGTCGCTGGAGGTCGGGGCGCAAGCCTTGCCGGTGCTGCGCGCCGAGGTCCAGCAGGCGCTGGCCGGCCTCGACGGCAGCCAGATCGCTATCGAAACGCCGCCGCCGCTGCGCGCCGCCGCCTTTGCCTCCTGGCAACTGCAGCTCTGCGCCTGAAGAAAGGCTCGCTATGCCCACCACGTTTGCTATCCCCACAGCCCGGCCGCTGCCACCAGCGCCGACGCGCGAACTTGTCCTGAAGCGCAACTCGATTGAACGCCTGAAGGCGGAGAAGCCGGGACTGGCGGTCATTCACGACTTGCCGCAACTGATCGAAGCCGGCTACGAGAGTGTGTCCGAAGAGGACATCGTTCGCCTGCAGTGGTACGGCCTCTACCACGACAAGCCCAAACTGGGCTACTTCATGATGCGCATCAAGCTGCCGAGCGGCATCATGACGCCACAAAAGTTGCGCACGCTGGGCCAACTGTCGCTCAAGTACGGTCGCAACTTTGCCGAACTCTCGACGCGCCAGAATGTGCAGTTGCACTGGATTCGCCTCGAGCACCTGCCGGAGGTCTTCGCCACCCTGACGAGCGCCGGGCTTTCGACGGTTGGCGGCTGCGGCGACACGGTGCGCAACATCACCGGCTGCCCGGTGGCCGGCATCAACGGTGAAGAACTCTTCGATGCGCTGCCGACACTGGACGCCGCCGTTAACTTCTTCTACGGCAACCCGGACTATTCCGACCTACCGCGCAAGCATAAGATTTCGGTGGCAACCTGCCCGCACCAGTGCAATGCGCCGGAACTCAACTGCATCAACCTGATCGGCGTCCGGCAACATGGACGCGATGGCTATGCCCTGCGCCTGGGCGGCGGCCTCTCTTCGACGCCCCGCCTGTCCCGTCACATCGGCGTCTTCGTGCCCAAGGAGGAGGCGATCCCCGTTTTGCGGGCGATCCTGGACGCCTGGAAAAGCGACTTGCGTTACCGGATCTCGCGCGTCAAGGCGCGCATGAAGTTCATGGTCGACGACTACGGCCCGGAGGGCATGCGCGCCTTGATCGAGGAACGCCTGGGTCGGCGGCTGGAGGACCTGGTGGAAACGCCGGTCTCGCCCGGCGAGACGGATCACATGGGCATCCACGCCCAGAAGCAACCCGGCCTCAACTACATCGGCTTCCCGGTGAAGATGGGTGTCATCAGCGGCGAACAGATGGTGCAGTTGGCCGACCTGGCGGAGTCGCTCGGCGGCGACGTGCGGCTGACTCGCCAGCAGAACTTCATTGTGGCCGGCGTGCCGGATGCCCAGATCGACGCGGTCGCCCAACGGGTGGCGGAGATCGGCTTCCCCCTGGGAGTCAACCGCATCCATGCCAACGGCATCGCCTGCACCGGCTCGCCGCTGTGCAACTACGCAGTTGCCGAGACGAAGGGCAAAATGCACGACATCGTGAACCGCCTGGAGGCGAAGTTCGGCGACGCAGTTCAGGACCTCAAAGTCCACGTTGACGGCTGCCCGCACGCCTGCACCCATCACTGGGTCGGCGATCTGGGCCTGCAGGGCACGACGCTGCGCGAGCGCACCGATGCTGGTGACAAGATTGAGGCCTACGAGATTTATTTACGCGGCGGCTACGGCGGAACAGACGCGCAGATCGGCAAGCCCCTGTTGCGGCGCGTACCGTCGGAAGAAGCGCCGGAGTACGTGGAACGCCTGGTGGCTGCCTACGTCGGGGAGCGCGGCGCCGGCGAGCGTTTCCGTGACTATACACGACGCAAGAGCGACGAAGAGTTGATCTCGATCGGCAGCGGCCGGCCGCTGGCGGACGTGGTTGCCGAGATGAAGACCCGCCGGCCCCACCTACGCGAACGCGAGGAAGCAGGAGAAGCATGAGCGCACTAGCCACCATCGAGGACGAGCGAGTCTCCTTCGACGAGTTCGAGATCGGCGAACTCGGTGTCGACTACGACGACCAGGAGCCGCAAGAGGTCTTGCGCTGGGGCATCGAGACGTTCGCACCAAGCCGCCTGGCCATCTGCACCAGCTTCCAGAGCGACGGCATGGCCCTGCTCGACATGGCCTGGCGGCTCGATCCGAACATCCGCGTCTTCACCGTGGATACCGGCCGTTTGCCGGCGGAGACCTACGAGCTGATGGAGCGCGTGACGGAGAAGTACAAGCTCCAGATCGAGGTGTACTACCCGGACCCGAAGCACCTGGAGCCGCTCATCCTCCAGCACGGCGTCAACCTCTTCTACAAGAGCGTGCCGAATCGCCTCAAGTGCTGCGACGCCCGCAAGATCCAGCCCCTGCGCAAGATTCTGGACGGCCTGGATTGCTGGATCACCGGCTTGCGCCGCGACCAGTGGGCGACACGCTCCAACATTCGCAAAATTGAGCTGGACAACGATCACGGCGGCCTTGTCAAGCTCAGCCCGCTGGCCGACTGGACCGACGAGGAGGTCTGGGACTACATTCGGGCCAACGACGTGCCCTACCACGCCCTGTACGACCAGGGCTACACGTCCATCGGCTGCGCTCCCTGCACTCGCCCGGTCCAGCCCGGCGCCGAGGCCCGCAGCGGCCGCTGGTGGTGGGAGAAGAATGCTCCCAAAGAATGCGGCATGCATTGCGCCATCGAGACCGGCGGCTTTGAGCACCAGGCTGAGGTGATGATTGGGCGATAACCCATCCCCTCAGCCCCCGCTCGTCCTCTCCGACCGTGAGCGTGAGTTGCTGCGGCCGGAAGTGGCGGCCCTGGCAGCCGCCATCGACGATCCCACCTTACGAGCTGCCTACGCGGCGCTCCTCGAGGCGGTCGACGCTGGTTCAGTATCGCCGTCCGGTCTGGACCGGCTGGAAGGTCTGCTGGAGATGGGCCTGCAGACTGGTCGTTTTCGACAGCAACGTGGCCAGATTGATGCCCAGTTGCTCTACCGCCTGTACGGGCGAACACCGCGCGGCACTGCGCTCAACGCCGCCCTGGCCGGCGTTAACAAGGCGCTGGCGACGCTCGATGGCCAGACCATTGATGGTCTGGCCGTGAGCGCCAAAGGCCCGGGCGAATACGAACTCGCCGTAGAAACCAACACCTGCCGCATGGCCATCGCCATCGGCGCAGGCGGCGTGTACGTCACTTCCGTCGAGATGGGCGTGTAACTGCCTGAGGCAACGGCATCTGACAGCGGTAGTGGGTTTGGTCCCACTCTTGCTCCCCTGATCGCACTGTATGGTTGGGAGGGCTTAGACGTCGACGTGTGTCCCTGGAACAACCTTGCCATCAGAAGCCAGGCTAGGGGCGGCGCTGATTGTTCTCTTCGCGGCGTTCGGCCCGTGCTTCTTCGATGATGTCCTCGACTTGCTCGCGAGCCCCCGCCGTCCACCGCTCAAGCTGATCGCCTACGGTCAGTCCCGCTCGCACCGCGGCCTTCATCGCCGGGCGTGTCTCCGCACTCAAGCGTGTGGTGGCTTCGCGCACGGCATCCGCCCCGAAGACGAACCCGGCGCCGCGAGCCAGCAGACTAAATAAGCCGCCCACAATGATCACTCCCTTCAACTGATTTGCGGTTAGTGTAGCCGCCTCTGTTCGGCCCGTTCCGTCAGCGCACGGTTCAGCAGCATGCTGGTCACCGTCGCGCCGCCGATCAACAGCCCACCGAGCGGCGTTGGCGCGCCGATGGCGAGGAAGGTGCGCAGAGCCGGTACTATCAACCCGGCGGCCAGCACGCCGCCCGACACTGCCACGGCCATTATGACCGGCCGCTGGAGGTTGCCTTCGCTGTGTCCGGCGTCCAGCGTCTGCGCAAGTTGGGTCGTCACAATGCTGGCCAGGGCAACCGCCCGCGCCGCCGGCAAGCCGCCAGGCAGCGCCAGGGTAAAGGCGACCAGCGACGGAACTGCGGTAAGCGCGCCGCGCCTCAGGATTTCGTTGCGGAGCGGTACACTCAAAGCCTGCTCGCCTTCTCGAGCCAGATCTGAGAGTTGGCGGTGTGCCGGTGGTTGCATGGCCACCGCCAGCGCCGGCAGCGCGTCTGTGATCAGGTTCACCGCGAGGATCTGGCGCGTCACCAGTGGAGCCGGCAGGCCCAGCAGACTTCCACCAACGACCAGTCCCAGTTCCCCCAGGTTGCCGCCCAGCAACAGCGCGAGGGCGCGACGGATGTTGCGCCAGAAGCTGCGACCTTCAACGAGCGCCTCCACCAGGGTCGCAAAGTTATCATCGGCGAGCACGACATCGGCGGCCTGCCGCGCAACCTCCGTGCCGCTGCGGCCCATCGCCACACCGACATCAGCCAGGCGAAGCGCCGGCGCATCGTTGACACCGTCGCCGGTCATTGCCACGGTATGGCCGCGTCGTTGCAGGCACTCAACAATGCGCAGCTTATCAAGCGGCGTCACACGGGCGATGACGGTCACCTCGTCCAGGCGCGTTGCGAGTTCGTCGTCCTCCAGGTCGCTGAGTTCTCGACCGGTGAGCACGGCAACGGGGGGGGTGACGTACGAATCAGGCAGCACCGGCGGATCCGCGAGAATGCCGGCCTGTCTTGCGATGGCGGTGGCCGTCGCCGGGTGGTCGCCCGTCACCATAATGAGACGTATTCCGGCCTCACGGCAGCGCTGCACCGCCTCCCGAACACCGGCGTGCAAGGGATCGCTGATACCGACGAAGCCCAGGGCGGTCAGGTCGGTGGGCGAGTCAATAGACTGGTCCGCCGGCCCCTCCGTGACCATCAGCACGCGCAAACCCCGCCCGGAGAGTTCCTCCGCCCGGGCCTGCCAGCGGGCCTGCGCCAGCTCGTCCAGGCGCACGGTGCGGCGGCCCTGGCGTTGACGGCTACAGCGCGGCAGCAAAATCTCGGCAGCTCCCTTGACGTGCAGTTTCCCGTCGGCGACGGACGCATGGAAGGCGCGAACCGGGTCGAACGGAGCCTCGGCCGTCCGCTCCAGGCGCAGGAGGTCGCCCAACCCGGCGCGCTCGGCGGCGACGATCACGGCAGTATCCGTCGGGTGCGCCCCTGCCGATGGACTATCCGGGTGCGGGCTGGCCAGGCCGGCCGCCCCGAGCACGTCGCGTAGGCCAACCGGCAGCGCAGCGCTCGCTCCGCCTCCCAGCGCAGCCCCCTGCGTCAGGGTTGCCACGAACGTCAGCGCCGACTTCCCCTCAGTCAAGGTTCCAGTCTTGTCCGTGCAGGCGACGTCGACACGGCCCAATGCTTCGACGGCTCCCAGGCGGCGTACCAGCGCCTGGCGACCGGCCAGGCGGGCTGCGACTGAGGCTTGCCCGACCCCGGAAAGCAGGGGCAGGCCCTCGGGCACCGCGGCGATGGCGATGCTGGCGCCGATGGCCAGGTGCGGCAACAACGGCTGTCCCCGCGCTACACCGGAGGCCACCACGAGCAGCCCGCCTATGCCGGCAATTGGCCAGATTTGGCTGAGAATGGCGCTCAGTCGTGCCGTGAGCGGGCTCCCCTGTCCGTCGTCGAAGCCGAGGGCGGCCGATGTCGCACCGAGGCGGGTGGCTCGTCCTACCGCGACTACGACGGCGCGGCCGCTGCCCACCGTGATGTCGCTACCTTCCAGCACGATCCGGCCGGCCTCGCTCAGCCCGTCGGGAGACTTCGCTGCCGGCAAGGATTCCCCCGTGAGCGCCGACTCGTCAACTTCCAGGTTATGTGCGCTGAGCAACCGGGCGTCGGCCACTACATGGTCGCCGGGCGCCAGCAACAGGATGTCGCCCGGTACGATCTGCCCGGTGGCCAGGTGAACCGGCTGGCCGTCTCTCAGCACCAAACCGGTTGCTGCATTGAGTCGCCTCAGGGTGGCGGCCGATTGGTCGGCGCGCCGCTCCTGCCACGCGCCGACAGCCACGCCGACACCGATGGTCCCGACGATCAGCACCACGTCGAGGAGCGAGCCCAGCGCCGCCGAGACGCCCGCGCCGACCAACAAGATCACGGTGACCGGGGAGCTGAGTTGCGCGAAAAGCGTTGGCCACAGCCTCCGTTCATTGGCGGGCGCGACAACGCCACCCTGTCGCGCCGTTGCTGCCAACGAGGTGAGGCCATCGGGCGACGCCTCGAACGCGGCGAGAACCTCGTCGGCGGAGCGCCGGCCCCAACGTTCGGGTTGTGGGTCGACCACCCGCGCCAGCGCTGACAGGGGGCGATCGCCGCCGCGCAGCCGTGCCCAGCCATCGGCAATCGCTACAAGTGCCGCGCCAGTCACAGCAAGGGACGCGCGCTCGAAGCCGGGTCTCCCGGCCAGCCCCCAAACGGCGCCGGCGATATTGGCGAGGACTGAGTAGGCAACGGAGTCCCGCGTTGCCGACCGTGCCCGCGCCGTCGCTGCGATAATCGCTCCAACCGCGGCGAGGTCCGGCGCCAGAAAGTCGACGCGCGCCGCGAAGCGACTGCTCCGCCCGGAAGACAGCCCGATGGCCACGTCACAGACGGCAAACGCCTCCGCTGCCTGCGCGCTGTCGGACAGCACGGCTACGACCGCGCCCTGCTCCTGGCGGCTCCGCACGGCAGTTGCCAGGTCGTCGTCCAGCAACAGCGGCACGCCGGCACGCCGGGCAAGGGCGACAGAGGCAGCGTTATTGCCGCGTGGCAGCATGCCTACTTCAGTACCGTGTCGACGGCAAAGTTGCAGGAGACTGTGTACGCCGGGGGCCAAACGCGGGCGCAAGGTAACAATCGCGATAGGGCGGTCGTCACCGTCACGACGGAGCGCCAGCAGGACGGCGCCGCGTCCACGCTGGCGCTCCGTTGCCGGCAGATCGTGGTCGCCGGCGGGCCCCAGCGTGTAGCGGACACCCTCGAGCGCCGCCGTCGCTGTACTGCCGTCAAACGAGCCGTCGCGCATATCCAGGTCGGCGGAGGCACGGAGCGCGCCGCCCCAGGGTGAACCGGCGGCGGCCGCCACGGCAGCGGCCAGAGTCAGCACGGCAGTGGCGTCATAACCGTCGGCCAGGGGAACGACACTTGACGCTTCCAGGCCATCCGTGAGGACACGAGGCCCATCGAGCAACAACACGTCGGGGGTCCGCCCACCGCGCTCCGGCCTGGTGCCGACGATGACCACGCCGGCGCGCAGCATGCGCGCGGCCGCACCTGTTGTCGCTGCTTCCGCCCCGATGATCGCGGCGCGTGGGTTGACGAGGGCCAGACCGGCGAGTGCACCCAGTGGCGATCGGGTAAGGACGCCGAGGGTGGCGGCGTAGGCCAGCGAAACCGGCGCCAGGTTTTCCGTGTAGCGATCCAGCAACGTCGGCGTCGGTGGCTCCTGGCGCGATTCCAGGGGGAACGACGTGTCGGCCTCCAGCCGCACGAGCAGGGGACCGCCGTAGATGCGATCGCCGGCCTGGATAGCGGCGCCGGCTGTCAGTGACGCCGGCAGTCCATCTGCCCCCAGCGCCGTTGCCGTGCCCTCAATGACAGTGGCATCCAGCGAAACCCGGTCCCCGGCATCCAGGCGAACGGTCGCACCGCGGTGTGCGGGCATGTGATCAGCTTCACCCCGTTCGTGCTGCCGCCAGGCGGCGCGCCGAGCCACGACTTCCGTGACCAGGCGCAAGGCCTCAGCTCCGGCGAGCGCGAGACCCAACGGGTTTGCGGAGAGCGACAGGGCGACGATGTTCACCCCGCCGACCGCGAAGTCGGTCACGTTTCGTCCCAGTACTTCGCGCAAACCAAAGCGCGTTATCGGGAAGGCCTGGACAATGGAGACAATGCCGGCGGTTTGCGCGGCCCCGGCGGAGAGTGCGGTTATCTCGCCACCGGCGAGGGTACGTCGAGCTGCCAGGAAACCGAAACCCAGGATGGACGCTGTCAGGCGCAGGGTACTTTGCAGCAACGGCGCCGGATCAAGGGGATGGGTGGGGCGGTCTTCCACACCAAAATCCGGCAGTTCGATATCGGCAATCGTGGCCAGAACATCATCCAGCTCCGTCTGGTGGTCGCGAAACTCCACCAGCACCCGACCGGTCAAGGTGCTGGCGGTCGCTCGGATGCCCGGGTGGCGGTGCAGCCGGTCCACGACCTGTTGCGCCAGCGCCGGGTCTCTGTCCATACCGCGCACGGTGATTCGCGCGCGCTGGACGCGGCCCAGGCGGAGGACGCTGGCAAAGGGCAGACCCTCGCGTTCGACAAGGGCGTGCGGCGCCCGCGTCGAAGCATGGGGGGTGACATTTTCCTCGACATCCGACGGCGCATCCGCTTCTTGAAGGACTGCCGCGGCAGCGAGAATGCGGTCCGCAACCGTACGTTGTGTGTCGTAGAGCACCAGCGCGTTACCCGTGATGCGGTTCACCCGGACGCTGGTGACGCCCTCAACGTCCCGTAGTCTGCGTTCAAGTTCCGCCTCGCGCTCAGGAGGCCAGGGACTGACGTGCAAGCGGAGACGACCAGGCGAGGAGTGAACAACCTGCGGCCGTTCACTGACAGCAGTGTCCACTGTCTTTGTCTACCCTAACCGGATTTTCGCCAAATTACGCTCGCCTGAGACCATCGATAAAGCGTTGATTCAGCCCAAGGGCTTCGTACACCACCTGATAGGCGCGCACAGCATCGCGCTGATTTTGCGCCTGATGGAGCGCGGCCGTGTCGATTTTGCGCGCCAGGTGGTCGATGAACTCCCATTGGATAATGCTTTGCCGCACGGCCGCCACCTGATCCTCGGTATACGGGAAGAGATCGTAACCGATGCGTTCACCGTGGCTACCGTAGCCGACTTCCTGCAGGGTCTTTGCCAGTCCCAGCGTCTGCATGAAAAACGATGCGCCGACCATGTTGTCGTCGTCGAACTGGCCCCAGCCGCTGTTGCCGTGCTGGTGCCCGAGCAGGCCCTCCTGATGCAAGATCATGGCGTATTCCGGCAGGTTCTCGCCATTCATGATGAGGTGTTGCCAGTCCATATTGACCTGGACGTTGCTGGTATCCACACCGCGATCGGCGATCTTGCGAATCAGCCACATGGCCATACCCAGGTCGCGCATCAGGATGCGCATCGCCGGCTCGCTGTTCTTGTGCTCCAGCAGCACCTTCACGCCCTTGCTGGCGGCATGGGCCACCAGTTGCGCCATACCGTCGATGAAGTCCTCCCATATCTGCCGGTAATCGGCCTGGAAGGGGTAGTTGTAGCCTTCCGCTCCCGGCCAGATGATGAAGTGCGCGGATATCTGGGCAGCCATGTCGATGCCGGCCTTCGCCGTATCGAGCGCCCGTTGGCGGAGAGCGCGATCCGGGTTGATGAGCGAACCCAGGGCATAGTCAGGAACAGAAAAGAGACCCAGCGCCAGACAGTAGATATCCTTCTTGCCGAGGATACGCTGGACGGCCGGCAGGTTGTGCTCGTCGACCTCCGTGGGGTAGTGGTACTCGAAGCCGTCGACGAGGTCACCGAGGCCAGTGACGGCGCGCTCGGTGCGCTGTTCCATCGTTTCATCATTGGCCGCCGGGTGATAGCCACCGGGCACAAAGCGGGTGGCGTTCGACCCAAAGGCCCAGATGCCAACGCTGTTCTTGATTCGTTCTGCCATGCCTGCCTCCGCCACTACTCGTTGTGCTGGATGCGGAATCATAGCACGGTATACTCGCCACCATGCTGCTCGATGTGGATGGATGCTCCGATGTCGGCATGGTCCGAACCCATAATGACGATCGCTACACGATTCGTCATGACCTCCCTGGCGGCGACGTGCTCTGCGTGGTAGCCGATGGTATGGGCGGCTATGCTTCCGGCGACCTGGCGGCGACGCTGGCGGTTGACGCCGTCGTGCGTGGGGTGGAAATGGGCGCCGAGCTGGCGGCGGCCGTCGCCACTGCCAATGCCGAAATTTACCGGCGCTCCCGGGCCGAGGCGAACCACCGAGGAATGGGTACAACGGTTACCTGCGTTATCATTCACGACGGGCAGGCGCAGTTCGTTCACGTCGGCGACAGCCGCATGTATCTCGTCAGGGATGGCACGGCTCGCCAGTTGACGACCGACCACTCCTGGGTGGCTGAGGAAGTGCGGGCCGGACGTATGACGGCGGTGGAAGCGCGGAACTCCAGGAGCCGCAATCTCATTACCCGTGCCCTTGGTCTGGAAGACGCAGTGCCCACCGATGGCGGATCGTGCCCCCTTTCGGTGGGTGACGCCCTGTTGCTCTGCTCCGATGGCGTACACAACCTGGTGAGCGACGAAGAGCTCGTCGGCGCCTGTGCCAACTCGGCATCTCAGGGCAGCGCTGAGCTCGTGGAGGCGGTGCGAGCGCGTGGCGCACCCGACAATGCGACAGTCGTGATCGCGCGCATCCTCAGCGACGGTGCCGAACCGACGCGGGCCGCCGTCACCCGGCCGCTGCCGGACCTCACCGGTAGCATCCCCGAGCCCGAGCGCAGTGCTGTCGTGGGGAGCAGTGATGCCTTGCTGCCAGGCCCGACGGACGGTGACCTACCCCCAAAGGGACGGCATGTTGCGCGGTACGGTGAACGGGGAATGCGCGAGAGACGCGGGGTCAACTACGTGGTACTGGCCCTCCTGCTCCTGGCGCTGCTGGCGCTCGGCGGGGTGGTGTACTTTGGTTTGTTCGGTGGGGGCCTGTAGGGGCAGGCCCCGTGCCATCGGGACCAACTTAACATAGCATCATGGTCTGGGGCCGCACTTGCGCTGGGCGTAGCGGTGGGGGCGTTGGAGGGCAGTGTCAGGCGGGAGCGGGATGAGGTCCTCTGGTGGGATGGTGGGAGCGGAGATCTTGGTGCGGGAGGAGGGGCGGATAAAGCCGGTGGCGCGTCCGAGTTCGACAATGGTGGCGACGGGGTCGTGACCATCGGCGATGAACTGGGGCAGGTACTGGACCAGGAGGGGCAGGGAGACGTCGAAGGGATCGACGCCGGCCTTGCCGGCGATTTCCAAGCGCAGGGCTTGGAGGATCTGGGCGATGAGCAGGACGGCCCAGACTTGCTGGGCGATGACCACGGGCTTGGCCGACCACAGGAGATGCAGATGCAGTTCGCGTTTGCAGAGCTTGATGGCCAGTTCGATATCCCAGCGCCGCGCATACAGCCGGGCCATGTCGGCGGGTGAGAACCGCTGGGGGTCCAGGACGTTGGTCATGTAGCGATAGAGATGGCCGCCGACCGTGAACTGGACCAGGCGGACGGCGTGTTTGGCGCGGTCGGCCCGATGTTCGCCCAGCCAGACGATGGCGTCCAGGGTGTCGCCGCGATGATAGAAGGTGTGGACGAGGGTATAGCTGGTCTTGTTGCGCAGGCGAGACAGCCAGAACTGGCCGGCATCGGTCAGCCGGTCGAACCAGGCGAAGGCGAAGTAGCCCAGGTCGGCCAGGATCAGGCTGCCCTTGGGCAGGTCCGCCAGCAGTTCGGGGGCAGCCACCTTCTCATTCTGGTGGACGTTGGCAATCGGCAGAAGGGTGCGCCATTGTTGGCGGCGCAGATCGAACAGCCCGGCGAGTTTGCCGGGCAACAGGTGGGCGTCGCCGGCTGGCGCGCCGCGCAAGGCCGGCAGCCAACGTGCGACTTGGTCGAGGGTGGTCTGGTCCAGCGCGACCACCTCCGTGGCGAAGGGCGCCAGCGTCCGCTGGGCATACGGCGCCAGCCGCGTCGCCAGGACCGCGCTGACCTGGGCGAACAACCGCTCCAAGGGAGCGGTGCCATCCCGCTCCAGCCGGTTGTACACGGCCTGGTCCGTCACCGGGAAGCGCGGGTACTGCCACAACCCCCGCGCACTCAAGAGCCGCCACAGCGCCGACTGCTGCGGCATCCCCCGCAGCACGCACACCAGCACGCCCGCCCACAGCGCCAAGGCGGGCAGCACCTTCGGTCGACCGGGGCCACGCACGCCGTTCGCCGCGATCGGCTCCGGCTGCTCCCGACCGAACGCCTCCACCATCTCCCGCACGAAGACCTCGATGTCCCCCACCACCGCCTGGTCCGCCGCCCCAGGCGCCCCCTCCGCTCTCCCGTCCAGGGCTGCCAGCGTCGTCGCCATGCCACCGCTCCTGTCCGTGCCTCCGGGGCACAGCCAAAGCGTAGCAAACCGACGCCCCGTTATTCTGTTAAGTTGGTTCCAATGGCACAGGGGCCTGCCCCTACGGACGGAGACCGCCAATGCTGATCCTCTACAACCCGGCCAGTAGCGCCGGACGCAAGCCGGTGCTGCCGATGTCGCTGCTGGCGCTGGG
>DHIZ01000143.1:2313-31475 GCA_002404055.1 Chloroflexi bacterium UBA4733 | reverse complement strand
CGCAATCGCGGCCCTGTTAGACTTTCAACCAAAGTTCCCCTGCCCTAACTAAACCGTATTGCGCCTAGGCCCCCACGCCCAAAGGTATACTCTCCCTGACGGCCGTCAAGCGTCGCTCTTTACAGGCGGCTCATACTTTGGCCGGACAGTTGCGGTAGTCTAAAAGTCTGAACTGGTCGCCAGGAGGCGGGTAGCGCAGACGGCGCGTTGGCCGGGGCACGGATGAGGAAACGAGCATGTCCTCTCGAGTTGCGACCCTATCGGGCAACGGGGACAGGTTGCGCCAGGGCCTCGGTAGCCTGACTCGTGCCCTCTGGTGGAGCGAGACAGCGGTTTGGCTGACGCGCGGCGTGGTCGGCGGCCTCTGCCTTGCCATTCTGGCCCTGCTGGCGGCGCGCTTCGTCAACGTTCCCGTCTGGCTACCGGTAGCGGCTGTCGCTGGCGGCTTGCTGGTCAGCGCCGGTATCGCCGCAACAAGGCCGCGCTCGCTGGGACGAACGGCCTTGCTGGCTGATCGCCGGCTGGAGCTTCGGGAGCGTTTGACGACAGCCTGGGAGTTGCAGCGTCGCGGGCTGGATTCGCCGCTGGCAGCGGCGCAACTGGCCGACGCGACGGCCCACCTGCGCCTGGTCAAGCCGTTCCGCACCTTCCCGATCCGCCTGCCGCGTCGCGAGGCGGCGGTCGTCGCCGTGCTGTTGCTGGCGACTCTGGCGCTCTGGCTGGCACCCAACCCGCACCAACTTGACGTGCAACGGCAACAGTTGGAACGCCGCTTGATCGCGCAGCAGGCGCAGGCGGTCGGCCAATTGGCGCAGCAGATTCAGGCGTCTGCCGGCCCTCAGCCGAGTGCCGAACAAGCTGCGACCATACAGGCGTTGAAGCAACTGCAAAGTCAATTGGACAGCGGCAAAGTAACGACCGTCGATGCGCTCGCTGCGCTCACTGCTGCGGAGGACCGCCTGCGGTCGCAGGACAGCAGTGCAGCTACGGCGGCCAAAGCCGGACTGGATCAGGCAGCGGCGGCCCTTGCGGCCGGTCAGGGCGGTGATGCCACGGCGCAGGCACTGGGGCAGTCGATCGGGCAGGGCCAGTATGCTCAGGCTGCAGCGCAACTGCAACAACTGGCCAAGGATGCGCAGCAAATGGCGCAGCAGCAACGCGACGCTTTGCAGTCAACGTTGCACGCCGCCGGCGCCGCTGCTGCCAAGTCGGACCCGGCTCTCGGGCAGGCCCTGCAGCAGGCCGCGAACAGCCTGGGCAGCAGCACGCAACCGGGTAACCCAGCGGCGCAACAGCAAGCGTTCAATCAGGCAGCGGCGGCGCTGCAGCAGGCGGGCCAGACGGTGACCAGCGACAGCCAGACGCAGCAGGCCTTGGCGCAAGTCCAGGGCAGCGAGGCGACGTTGAGCGCCGCTCAGCAGGCTGCCACCGGACAGAACGCCTCAGCACAGCCAGGCGCCCAGGGCAACCAGGCGCAGCAGGTGTCCAGCCTGAGCAACCCGGCAGCGGCGCAACAAGTGGCCGGTAGCCAGAGTGGCAACCCGAGTGACACCACCGCAACGGGGCAGTCCACCGATAGCGCGGGGCAGGGTAGCCAGCCGGCGCAAGGCAGCGGTACCGGCCAGCAAGCGGGAACGGGCGCAGCGGCCGCGGCGCAGGGACAGAGCCAGGCGGCGGGGCAAGGGCAAAGCGGCCAGGGATCCGGCAGCCAGCCAGGCAGCGGGGCCGGCAGCGGCCAGGGGGCCGCTGGCGGTCACGGCAGCGGCGGCGGCCCCGGCGGTCAGGTGTACGCGCCGCAGACGGTAGCCGGGCATCAGGTGCAGTTGCCGAACTCCGCCAAGGGGCCGGGTCAGCAGGTTGCCGCCAATGGTTCCGGCAGTCCGCAGAATAACCAGTCGCTGGTGCCCTACAATCAGGTGATCGGCAGTTACCAGCAACAGGCGGCCCAGGCGATGGACCAGAGCCACGTGCCGCTCGACAGCAAGAACCTGGTGCGCGACTACTTCTCGGCGCTAGCAGCGGGGAACTGATGATCCAGACCGACTCCGATATCCGGCAGTTTGCCGAGACCGCCCGCACTATCGAGGCGGAAATTGCGCGGGTGATTGTCGGGCAGTACCAGACGGTCCGCAACATCGTCATCGCCATCATCGCCGGCCAGCACGTCCTCCTGGAGGGCGTACCCGGTCTGGGTAAGACGATGCTTGTCCGCACGCTCAGTCAGGTGCTGGACCTGCACTTCACGCGCGTACAGTTCACGCCGGACCTCATGCCGGCCGACATTACCGGCACCACCATCATCAGCGAAGACGGCGACGGCCATCGCGCGTTCCAGTTTCAGCCCGGTCCCATCTTTACCAGCTTGCTGTTAGCCGACGAGATCAACCGGGCCACGCCTAAAACGCAGTCGGCACTGCTGGAGGCGATGCAGGAAAAGACGGTGACGATCGCCCGCACCACCCACCGCTTGCCGTTACCGTTCTTCGTTATGGCGACCCAGAATCCGATCGAGATGGAGGGCACCTACCCGCTGCCTGAAGCGCAGTTGGATCGCTTCTTCTTCAAACTGGACGTGGGCTACCCGACGACGGATGAGTTGGTGGAGATCCTCAACCGAACGACGACTTTGGCGACCCAGCAGCCGCAGCAGGTCGCGGATGGACCGCGTATCCTGGCGATGAGTGATTTGGCGCGGTCACTGCCAATCGCCACCCCCGTCGTAGAGTACGCGGCCCGCTTGACGATGGCGACGCACCCGGCGGAGGCAGCGGCGCCGAAAGAGGTGCGCGACTTTGTGCGCTTCGGCGCCAGCACGCGGGGAGCCCAGGCCCTGGTTATGGGCGCGAAGATTCGGGCGGCCCTGGATGGTCGCTTCAACGCGGCCTTCGACGACGTTCGCCAGACTGCCCTGCCGGCCCTGCGCCATCGCATCATCTTGAACTACGAGGCAGAGGCGGAAGGGATGACTGCCGACCGCATTCTCCAGTCGTTGCTCGTCCACGTGCCGGAGGCCAGGTGATTGCGGGGCGCGCCGCCGAGCGAGTGACCGCGGCGCCGCTCCTGGATCCCGCGCTGCTCCGCCGCCTGGAGCAACTCAGCCTGGTGAACCGGCGGCGGCTCGCTTCAAGCAACAAGGGTGAGCGGCGTAGTATTCGGCGCGGGGCGTCACTGGAGTTTGTGGATTACCGCCAGTATGCGCCGGGCGACGACCTGCGGCAGATCGACTGGAATGTCTACGGCAGGCACAACCACCTGGTGCTGAAACTCTTTGAAGATGAAGAGGTGCTCGCCGTCCACTTGTTGCTGGACAAGAGCCGGTCAATGGATTGGGGCAGCCCTAACAAGCTGCTCTACGCTCGTCAGGTTGCTGCTGCGCTGGGCTATGTGGCGCTGACGGGCTATGATAACGTCGAGGCTGTGCAATTCACCAAGCAGCGGCAAGAACACTTCGGGCCGGGCCGTGGTCGCTCGGGTATCGCCGGACTGTTCCGCTTCCTGGGCAGCGAGGGAACGCCGCCCGGCCAAACGGACCTCGATGCCGCCTTGCGCAGCTTCGCGGCGCGGCCGCGTCCACCAGGCCTGGTGCTGCTCTTCAGTGACCTTTTAGACCCTGCGGGCTATGCGCGTGCCCTGGTGCGCTTGCGCCAACAACGCCACGAGGTGCTGCTCTTTCATGTGCTTTGCCCGGAGGAGTTGCGCCCCACTGTGGAAGGTGACCTGCGCCTGACGGACCGGGAGACCGGCGAGGCGGTCGAGGTCACGCTGGACCGCCGGGCCATCGACGCCTACCAGGAGCGCCTCGCTCACTGGCTCGTTGAGGTTGGCGGGTTCTGCCGCCGCCACGCCATTGGCTATCAGCAACTGGACACCTCACGTCCACTGGCGCAATTGCTCTTTCGCGACCTGCGCGAACGGGGCGTCTTGACGTGAGCCTCCTGACGCCATTGGCCGCCGGACTGCTCCTGCTGGTGCCCGTCCTGGTCGTCTTCTACCTCTTGAAGGTGCGTCGCCAGGATTACGAGGTTGGCAGCACGCTCCTCTGGCGCCACCTCACGCGCGACGTCACGGCGCACGAACCATGGCAACGGTTGCGTTGGAACCCGCTCTTGCTCTTGCAGGCACTGGTGATGCTCGCCATTATTGTCGCGCTGATGCGTCCGTACCTGGCCCGCGCGGGCGCGGCCACCGGCTTCGAGGTGATCGTGCTGGATGGCTCGGCCAGCATGGAGGCGACCGACATCGCTCCCTCGCGCTTCGCGGCCGCCAGAACGGCCGCCGGCAACATCATCGGGCATCTGCCGGTGGGAGTAGCGGCGGCCATCATCGAGGCCGCTGTCACGCCGCGCACGTTGGTCGGCGGGACGACTGATCATACTGCCCTGCAAGCGGCGTTGGCGGCGGCGCACCCAACGGTGAGCGAAACCAATATGCGCGGCGCCCTGGAGCTGGCCCTGGCCCTGGCGCGCAGTCACCCCGACAGCCGCATTGATGTCATTTCTGATGGCGCGTTCACCGACATCTCCGACTTTGGCGACGCCAACGTGCCTATCCACTTCGTGACCATCGGCGGCCAGGGGCAGAACGAAGGCATCACCGCCCTCTCGGCGCGGCCCCAGCCCTCAGCGCCCGGCAAGGTCTCGGTGTTCGTGCGCGTCGCCAATAACACGACGCAGTCGGCCAATAACCAGTTGACCTTGCTGGCTGACGGGCAGCCGCTGGATAGCCAGGCTGTCACCGCCGCGGCGGGCGCCTCCCAGGGCTTCGTCTTCGACAACGTGCCGGATAGCGCGCGGATCATCACCGCCAGTCTCCGCAACAGCGACGAGCTGCCGGCAGATAACCAGGCGTCGCTGGTGTTGCAACGCCGGCCGCCGCCCCGCGTGTTGCTGGTGACGACCGGGAACCCCTTCCTGGTGACTGCGTTGCGCTTCCTACCGATCCAGCTCTTCCAGGTGACGCCCAATCAACTGGGCGCCGTGAACGCCGACAGCTATGACGTCGTGGTGCTCGATACGGTGGCGCCGGCGATCTTGCCGAAGGGCAACCTCCTGCTGGTCAACCCGCCCAACTCTCCATTGTTGCCGAGTGCCGGAACGGTGGGCCCCCTCAATGTCACCAACACGCAGAGCGCTGATCCGCTCCTGACGAACGTTGATCTTTCCGAACTGCAGGTGTTGAGCGCCTCCAAGCTAACCACCCCGAGTTGGGTACACGTGCTGGCCGACGCCAACGGCACCCCATTGCTGCTGACCGGCCAGACGCAAGGGCATACGATCGTTGCCCTGTCCTTCGCTGTTCAGCAATCCAACCTCTGGGGTCTGCCCACGTTCCCGATCCTCATGGCGAACGCTATCAGCGACCTGGCCCCGCGCGACGCCAACGGGCTGACGCAGGCAGGGCAAACGGACCTGCTGCTGGTGCAGCCCTTGCCGGGCGTGGACCACATTGATGTGCAACGTCCCGACCATACCACAGTGGCCCTGCCCGTCTCCAAGACGCAGAGCGTTGCCTACGATGACCTCGATCTCGCCGGGCTCTACGTGGTGACCCAGCGGATCGGCAGCCGAGTGCTGTCGCAGCAGTCCTACGCTGTGAACCTCTTGAGCGCCGCCGAGTCGAACATCAAGGCGCTCGCGCCGCCGACCTTTGCCCAACCGGCAGCAGCGGCCACGGGGGCGTCCGGCAAGACGGCGGTATCCCCCTACGAACTCTGGCCCTACCTGGCCCTCCTTGGCGCCCTCCTCCTGCTGGGGGAGTGGTGGTGGTACCACCGGAGGGCATGATGCAGTTGCAGTTCGGCTTCCCGCAGGCGCTCCTGCTCTTCCTGGCACTGGCCGCGGTGAGCATCCTGCTCAGCCGTTGGAGCCGCACCTACCTCCCGCCGGCTCGGCGGCGCCTCTCGCTCGGGTTGCGTTTGCTGCTGATCGCCCTCGTCGCTTTGGCTCTGGCCCAGCCGAGGGTAGCGGTGCCGCAGAACTCCCTCAACGTCGTCTTCCTCGTTGACGCCTCCGACAGCGTCGGCAACTCGGGCACGGATCAAGCCGTCACCTGGATTCGTCAGGCTCTGACGCACCTTGGACCAAAGGATCGCGCCGGCGTTGTCGTGTTCGGCCAGGATGCCCTCGTCGAACAGGCGCTCAGCCATTCCAACCAGTTGCCCGATCTGACCTCCGCCCCGGTGCGCAGCTACACCGACATCGGCGGCGCCATTCGCCTCGGCATGGCCATGCTGGCAGGCCAGGGTGGCAAACGCCTGATCCTCCTGTCCGACGGCAATGAGAACCAGGGCTCGGCGGTCGACGAGGCTCGGATCGCCGCGCTCTCCGGCGTGCAGGTGTCGGTCGTCCCGGTGCAGCGGACGCCGCACCCGAATGTCTACGTCGAGCGAGTGACGGCGCCGAACACGCTGCGCAAAGGGGAACAGTTCGACATCACCGGCAACGTGCAATCGAGCGTTGCCGGGCAGGGCACGCTCTACCTGTTCACGGATGGCGCGCTGACCAGCCAGCAATCGATCACCTTGCATCCGGGCGCCAACGCCTTTGATTTCCAACACGGACCGGCGACGCAGGGCTTCCATACCTTCTCCGTTCACCTGGAGACCTCCGCCGACGCCACGCCGGAGAACAAGCAAGCATCTACCTTCGGCTACGTCAGCGGCGAGCCGCGCGTGCTCCTGGTCGAGGGCCAGCCCGGCGTCGGGACGGACCTGCAGAAGGCTTTGACCTCAGTCGGCATGCAGGTTGACTCCACAGCGCCGACCGGCATCCCGGCAGACCTGGCGCAACTGCGCAGTTACGACAGCGTCATCCTGGTCAATGTGCCGGCGACAGCGCTGCCGACTTCGATGATGCAAACGCTGCAACTCTATGTCCAGAACCTGGGCGGCGGACTCGTCACGATCGGCGGGGACAAGAGCTATGCCAGCGGCCAGTACGACGGCACGCCGCTGGATGCGATGTTGCCGCTGTCCTCGCAGGTCAAGCCGCGTCAGAACCTGCCCAGCACGGCAGTCGTGTTTATCATCGAGAGTTTAGAGAACAGCCTCGGCATCGACATTTCCAAGGAAGCTGCCAAGGCTGCCATTGCCAACCTCTCCTCCAACGATCAGGTTGCTGTCAACGATACCAGTGGCGGCTGGGCGGTGCCGCTCCAGAACGTCACCGACAAGGCCGCCATCGACGCCAAAATTGACGCGATGCAGCCCAGCGATCCCTCCAGCTATACGCCGGCACTGCAGCAAGCCGCGCAGGCCTTGCAGGCCAGCACAGCCAAGACCAAGCACATCATCCTGATGGGCGACGGTGATGCCGCCGACAGCTATGACAGCGTCCTGCAGAGCATCGCCGCCGCCGGCATCACGACATCGGTGGTCGGCACCAACGTCCAGCCCGGCGACCTCGCGGTGCTCCAGGGAATCGCCACGGCGGGCAAGGGCCGCTACTACGACGGCAATGACCCGTTTGACATCCCCGATCTGCTTGTCAAGGAAACGCAACTGGTCGCTCGACCGGCGATCGTCGAGGAGGCGTTCAAACCCGTCGTCGTTGGTACGAGTCCCGTGTTACGCGGCATCGCTCCCGCCTCCTTGCCGCCGCTCCTGGGCTATGTCGCCACGACTGCGAAACCGACGGCGCAGCAAATTCTGGTGTCGAACCAGCAGGACCCCTTGCTGGCGCAGTGGCAGTACGGCCTCGGGCACGTGTTGTCGTGGACATCGGATGTCGGCAGCCGCTGGGCCGGAAACTGGGTGAACTGGGCGCAGTTCGCCACCTTTTGGTCCCAGGTGGTGCGGGAGAGCCTGCCCAGCAATGTCGATCAGAACTTGCAGGTGAGCGTCACGCCGAGCGCGCAGGGTGCCCACATTACCGTCGATGCGGTAGCGGCCGATCAAACCTATCGCAACTTCCTCAAGACCCAGGCCACCGTGGTCAACCCCGACTCGACGCAGAGTACCGTGCCACTGGAACAAACGGCGCCGGGACGCTACGAAGGCCAGTTTCCGACAACCAGTCAAGGGACGTACCTCTTGCAGATTGTGCAGACGGATAGCCAGGGGCGTGTGGTTGGCCTGCAGCCAACCGGCTATGCAGTTGACTATTCGCCGGAATATCGGGACAGCGGTACCAACATGGCCTTGCTGCAGAAGCTGCAGCAGATGACGTTGGGCGCCACCCTCACCTCCGCCGGCCAGGCGTTTCAACACGATGTGCAGGGAGCGAGTGGCCAGATTCTGCTTTGGCCCTGGCTGCTGGTGGCCGCCTTGCTGCTGTTCCTGGCCGATGTCGCCGTGCGGCGGCTGCGGCTATCAACGCGCGAGTTGCGCTTGTTCTGGTCGCGTACACGGAAGCGTGTCCGCGCGACAGAGGGCGAAGGAGCGTTGGCGGGGTTGCGCCAGCGGGTGCTGGAAACACGTGCCCAGGCCAGGGCGCCACACGCCGCGGAGCAGGTGCTCTCCGTCCGGCTGCGCCGCCAGCAGGCTCCGCCAGGGGAAGGATCATTGAGTTCGGTCGCCGCGCGGCTACAACAACAGCGGCTTCAGCCGCCGACCCGCCCCGTCACACGAGAGCTGGAGCGACCGCCTGCTTCGGCAACGACCGTGGTACGTCCCCGCCCCGCTAGCGCCGTCGAAGCGAGCGGCGCCACACGGTCGCGCCTGTTGGAAGCCAAGCAGCGCGCCCGCCGTAACAGCGATGAGCCGCCTGGCGACTGAAGTCGCGGCTACCGTTGCGAAGTCCGCCTTCGCGGACTAATCCAGCCGCCGAAGGGCGGCTTCGCTCTTTCGTAGCCGCGACTTCAGTCGCCGGGCGACCTCAGGTCGTTGGGAAGTACAGCGGCAGGACGACATACAGGGTGGCATTGGCGATGCCGTGGGAAGCGGTGGTGCCGGTGATAGAGCCGGTGCGGCGCGCCACGATGGCAAAGAGCAAGCCGACGCAGAATACAAAAACCGAGTCTTCTGGTAAGCGATAGCCGGTGTGCAACACCGCGAA
The DNA here is from genome assembly GCA_002404055.1 of Chloroflexi bacterium UBA4733. Next base: position 22,482 of record DHIZ01000143.1, on the reverse strand, counting down.
GAGCAAGGAGATGAAGAAGATGCCGTCGTCGGCAAAGAGGCCGAAGGCAGCCCGCTGCAACAGGCCGCGGAAGGCGAGTTCTTCCATGAAGCCCGTGCAAAAGAATAGTATGAGCGCGGGCGGTAGCATTGAAACAACGGTGCGTGACCCAGCCAACCCTTGCACCGTCAGGATGTGCCCTTCCGCCCAGCCCAAAAGGGGGCCGCAAAGCAGAATCAGCAGTTGCACCCAGCCTCGCCGCCACACCAGACCCAAATCGTTACGCTTGTAACCCAGCACATTTGCGATCATGAAGGTGGAGACAAAGACCGGGACACTCACGAGAAAATACCAGTCGATAATCGGAAAGCCGATCAACGGGAGTGTGAGTGACATAATGCGAATCAACGGCGCGATGACGAGGCAGAGCAAAATGGGTTGGTACGGCCGGCCCCGAGCCAGCACGGCGTGGAAGGGCAGCAATATCAGAATGACGCAATGCAGGGCCAGACCGACGTGGATCGAGAAAATGCCGGTTTCCACCTCGGCCGCGGCGATGGCGAACAGGTACAGCCAGGGAATCGCAGTGGGATGTCGAACGATCCAGCTATCGCGAATAGTGACGGTGGCAGCCACGGCTGGAATCAGAAGTTCAGCGGAGCCGAGACTTCCTTCCACCGAATGGGCTGCCGCTGCCATTGTGTACTCCCTGAGCTATGAAGGACTACGGAATGGAACTGTGCGCATCCAAACGGTCAACTGGCGGTACGGAGTAGTACTCCCCTGCTCAAACAGCATAACATCGACGGGCGCCGTCCCCTGCCCAGGTGGCGGCGTGGTGGTGATCTGTTCTTCCTGCCGCTGATCCGGTTGGAGGGGAAAGCTGGCAGTCTTGCCGAGAACCTGCCCTTGCCAGGACACCACGACCTGGAACATCTTCGTCTTTTGTTCGTGGCTGTGAATGTCCACGGTGACCTGCGTCGCCTGGATCGGGTTGGCCGGCGTACCTCCGCTCGGAATCGAGAGCGAGGTGGCCTGTTCGTGGTTGGCGCCGACGACGCTGGCGATGGAGGCAGCAGCGAGGCCAACAGCCAGGAGCAGCGCTATGATGGCGAAGGGATCGCGCCATATCGAGCCGTCGCCCGACGAAAGGACGTAGATAAGGCGGGCGTCGGCCAGTGTCTGTCGTTGGCGATAGGTGGCAGCCAACGCCAGCAGGAGCACAAGGACATCAGTGAGCACAATTTGGGCGTCGGGCGAGCGCTCAAACGGGCTGGCGCTCAGCACGATGGTCAGCACGATGATGAGGGGGAAACTGCAGGCGAGGGAAAGGCCAAAACGTGCAAGATGCCCCAGGCCTTCTTCGGTAGGAAACAGGCTGGTGACGAACAAATAGCCGGGGACGAAGAGCGCAAAGGCGAGCGATAGGGGCAGGCGCGCGCCATAGCTGGAGCTCGGCGCGACAATCGCCGGCACACTGGTGATGGCGGCCAGTAGCAAACAGGCTGCGAACGTTCGAGTTGCCGGAAATCGAATGATCATCTATGACAGCGTTTCCATTGTTCCGCAGTAGTTCGTTAGGATGTACCATGCAGAGTGACACAGGCGTACAAAGCACACACTTTCGGGCTGAAGGGAAGCATGCGCGCCTTACGGATCGGTCTGGCTCAGCTCAATCCAACCGTCGGTGATTTGAACGGCAACCGGCGGTGCATCGCCGCCGCCGCCAACCGGGCACGCCAGCAGGGTGTCGACCTCCTGGTGCTGCCCGAACTGGCGCTGACGGGCTATCCGCCCGAAGATTTGTTGCTCAAGCCCAGCTTTGCCCGTGCCAACCGCCAGGCGTTGGAGCAACTCGCCACGGAGATAGAGGGGCTGTGGGCCGTCGTCGGCTTCGTCGACCTCCAGGAAGACCTCTACAATGCGGCGGCGCTCATCGGGGAGGGCCGCGTCGCCGCCACCTACCATAAGCGCTATTTGCCCAACTATGGTGTTTTCGACGAAGACCGCTATTTCCGCGCCGGCAGCGACTGCCCGCTGTTCGTGTTCGAGGACGTGCGCCTTGGTATCACCATCTGCGAAGACATCTGGTACCCGGGCGGGCCCGCCCAGTGGCAGGCCGCTACCGGTGCCGAGTTGGTGGTCAATCTGTCGGCCTCGCCCTACCACGCGCGCAAGGGTCTGCACCGCGAGCGTATGCTGGCGACGCGCGCCGCCGACTACGCCGTCTGGCTGGCCTACGTCAACATGGTCGGTGGGCAGGACGAGCTGATTTTTGACGGGCAGAGCCTCATCGTTGATCCCAACGGTCGCGTGGCCGCCAGCGGGCGGATGTTTGCGGAGGACCTGCTGGTCTACGACCTGGACCTCGACGCCGTGCTGGAAGCTCGCCTGCACGAGCCACGACCGCGCAAGCTGGATGTCGATCTGGTGACGCGGCCGGCGGTGACGCACCTCGGGCACATTGGCGACGGGGTGCCGACCGTGCAACGCATCGATATCCCTGCTTCCCTATGCCGGAACGCGGCGAAGCAGCCCCTCGCCGAGCAGCATGTGGCGTTAGCAAACGAAACAGCCCGGCCTGGGGTTTGGGAACTGGCGGTGGAACGCGCCACCGACGCGCGTAGCCATCAACAGTGGCGGCAGGAAGATGTGGACCTGGAGGAAGAGGTCTACGCTGCCCTGGTGCTGGGGGTGCGCGACTACGTGCGCAAGAACGGCGTGGGCGAGGTGGTCGTGGGCCTGTCCGGCGGTATCGACTCCAGTCTGGTGGCTGTCGTCGCTGTGGACGCACTCGGCAAGGAGCGCGTCCACGGCGTAGCGATGCCCAGCCGTTACAACGCCAGCAGCAGCGAAGAGGACGCCCGTATCCTGGCAACAGCGCTCGGCATCGACTTTCGGGTCATACCCGTGGAACCCGTGTTTGAGGCGTTCTTGCAGGTGCTGGAGCCGAGCTTCTCGGGCACGCAAGCCAACGTGGCGGAAGAGAACATCCAGGCGCGCATCCGCGGCTCACTCTGGATGGCGCTCACCAACAAGTTCAACTGGATCGCCCTGACCGCCGGCAACAAAAGTGAGATGGCCACCGGGTACGCTACCCTTTATGGCGATATGGCCGGTGGGTTCGCCGTGCTGAAGGATGTGCCGAAGACGCTGGTCTACCGACTCGCCCGGTACCGCAACACCCTGAGTTCCTCACCGGTGATCCCTCAGCGCGTCCTGGAGAAAGCGCCTTCGGCCGAGTTGCGGGCGGACCAGAAAGACCAGGACAGCCTGCCGCCCTACGACGAGTTGGATAGCATCCTCGAAGCCTACGTGGAGAAGGATTGGGACTTTGCCCACCTGGTGGCGGCGGGCCACGCCCCAGAAACCGTCCAGAAGGTGTTGCAGTTGGTCGATCGAGCCGAGTATAAGCGACGCCAGGCCCCCCCCGGCATCAAGATCACCCCCCGCGCCTTTGGCCGTGACCGTCGCCTGCCGATCACCAACCGCTACCGCGAGCAAGCGGAACCTGCCGGACAGTGAGCAACCAGCGGCGCGGGCACGGCCTCATCGAATCCTTGCGTGCGGACGTACACGAACGCACGGAGGCGCCGGACGGCGTGATGCGCCTCATCATCGGCTACAAGGCCGTCTCGGTGGTGCTGCTGCTGGCAGTGGCGTTGCTCTTGCTCGGCATCATCGTCGACCGGGACTGGGGCGACCGCATGCGGACGATCATTGTTCTGACGGGAATGCGTGCCGATAACCATCTCCTGCGTGCCGGGCTGCTCAAGTTTGGACTGCTGGGCCAGCGCAGCACCACCGCCCTGGGTATCATCTCGTTATTCTACGCGGCGTTGGAGGCGACGGAAGTCTTCGGGTTGCTGAATCGGCGGCGCTGGGCGGAGTATCTGGTGCTCATCGCCACTGTACTCTTGCTCCCATACGAGGTAGTGGAATTGGCGCGGCATGTCACCGTCGGTAAGTTGCTCCTCATTGCCGTCAATGTCGCCATCGCCTATTACCTGGTGAAGAGCAAACGGCTGTTTCTGCATCCGGAGGAACAGGAAGCGCAGGATCGCGCCGAATCCCGTCCCAGGGACGTCGTGCCGGAACGCGTACCCTGAAAGCCACAAATTAGGGTACGCTAGCTACGTACGCTGGGGTTGAAAGGAGCCGCAATGGCATCGGATGACGAACTGAAGCAGGAACTGGAGCGGCTGCGCGCCGAAAACGCCGCCCTGAAATCGGCCGGCCAGCGCAATCTGAGCTTCAAAGTCTCGGAGAAGGGCGCGATCTCAGTATATGGAATGGGACGCTTTCCGGTGACGCTCTATGTCGAGCAGTGGAATACGCTCCTGGATAGTGTCGACGCCCTACGCGCCTTCATGCGCGATCACGACACAGAACTGAAGCATCTGGAGCGCCGGTAAAGCGACGGCAGCAGACGAGCAGGACCTACAGGCTTGAAGAGGAGAGCATCAATGACCGCACAGACCGGCAGACCCACCCTGGTGTACATCGGCACGTACACCAAAGGGAACGGCAAAGCCGAAGGCATCTACGTCTACGAGTTCGACCCCAGCGACGGCGCCCTCACACATCGGCATACCGCGCGTGGCCCGGTCAACCCGTCCTTCCTGGCACTTGATCCTTCCCAGCGGCGCCTGTACGCCGTCAGCGAGATCCAGGACAGCGAAGGGCGCACGGGCGGCGGCGTCAGCGCCTTCAGTGTTGATCAGGCCACCGGCGTACTCACCGCCCTCAACCAGCAGTCGTCCGGTGGTGCTGGACCCTGCCACGTGAGCGTCGAGGCGACGGGGAAGTTCGCCCTCGTCGCCAACTTTGGCAGCGGCAGTATCGCCATGCTGCCGATCCAGGCTGACGGCTCCCTCGCGCCGGCGAGCGACTTTGTGCAACACGTCGGATCGAGCGCTCACGCCCAACGCCAGGCTTCGGCGCACGCCCACTCCATCAACCCCGATCCAGATAACCGCTTCGCTCTGGTAGCTGATCTGGGCATGGACAAAGTGTTGATCTACCGGCTGGACCTGGCGGCGGGCAAGCTCCAGCCGAACGATCCACCGTGGATCCAGACACGACCGGGGGCGGGACCCCGCCACCTGGCCTACCACCCCAACGGGCGATTCGTCTATGGCATCAACGAGATCGACTCCACGATGGGCGCCTACGCCTACGATGCCGCTGCCGGCACGCTGCACGAGATGCAAACGCTCTCGACGCTGCCCGAGGGCTTTTCCGGGAATAACTCGACGGCCGATGTCCACCTCAACCCGTCCGGCACGTTCCTCTACGGTTCCAACCGCGGCCACGACAGCATCGCCGTCTTCGCCGTCGACCCTGCCACCGGCAGAATGAGCGCCCGTGGTCAGGTGTCGACCCAGGGGCGCACGCCCCGCAACTTCGGCATTGATCCGACCGGCACCTTCTTGCTGGCTGCCAACCAGGCAACCGACACCATCGTTAGCTATCGGCTGAATCCGAACACCGGCATGCCCGAACCGACCGGCGCCGTGGCGCAGGTACCATCGGCGGTGTGCTTGAAGTTTGCGGTGATGGAGTAGGCCCTCGCTCTCGCTTTCGGCCGCCCGGCGGTTATTGGGCGCGGCGCTAACCGGCGTCGCCAGCCACCTACCCCTCACGCACCGCATGCTTTTCACAGCCGTGGGCCGCCGCCAACTCAACAAGGGACTCGATATCGAATGGCTTCGCCAGAACACCGGCCAGGCGCAACTGTTCGGCTGTCTCTGTAGCATCGGTGGCGGCGGTGAACAGGTAAATTGGTGCGTGAGGCGCCGGGAACTGCTCGTATTCCTTGACAAAGGCCGAGTGGGCGCGCCCCCGCGTCATGCTGTCAAGGAGGATGAGTTTTGGCGGCGATGTTCGTAACACTGCCAGGCCACTATCTGCATCGGGGACCGCGATGACGCGGTAGCCTTCATCACCGAGAACGGCACTGACAAGTTCGCGAATCGTTTCATCGTCATCTATCAGCAAAATGCATGTCGAAGGGAGCACGCCTGTTCCTTTCCCCATGAAGACTGACGATGCCACAACTACTATTCTATGACATTTTTCGCGCCACCATGATAGTACATTGTGGCTAAATATTGCAGGACCGCGAAGAACGGTTAGGCAGACTGCTTCCTTCTGGTCTCGCTGTCACGATACATGCTACGGGAAATGGTAAGGACCCGGTACTATTGGCGGAGAGGAGGGAGCCGGCCAGGAGAATGATGGGTTTCGTGCCGCCGAACATGCGGACGCGGCTACCTGGAGAGGAAGGACACTATGCAATCAGTCGCCACTGGATTCCTGGGCATTGGCCTCGTGGTGACGTGCCTGGCGGGGTTTCGGGTGATGCTGTTCGGGGTTGATCTGATCACCGGCGTCAAACACCGCGCGTCGCTCCGGCCGGCGGACATCATATTGCTGGCCATCGCCCTGGGTGGCATGGCGCTGCTCCTCCTGGGCATCGCCCTCCTGCACGGAGGCACGTCACCCGCCTGACGATGCGATCACGGTCACCGTCCCAGCTAGGCGTTGGCCGGCGGTCCGCTAGGGCTGATCGCCGCCGCATCCGGGCCGGACCAAATCGGCGTGGTGACGAAGTTTTCGACCCAAAACGGTTGGAAGCCGGGGGCTGCCGCGGTGACAGGCGGCGGCGTTGAAGGCGTACCCGCAGAGGGACTAGCGGCAACCGGCGCCGTGGCGAAGGCCGGTGCGACACCGGACACGGTGAGCCGGTACGTGATTGGCACTCCCTGGGCGTAGTTGAAGACCTGGACGGCGAGAGACTCGCCAGATGTGCGGGAGAGATCAAGGGTGAGCGTCGCTGAGGCTAAATTCTGATTGGCGGGCTGGGTGGCGCTGCCAATGTTGTTGCCATAGGCATCGATGACGTTGAAGCCGACTGCTTGATTGACGCGAGCGTCTGCGGGGCTATAGCTAAGCGAGACGGTCGTTGGTGGCGAAGCGCCAGGCGATGGAAAGATGAAATAGGCGAAGGCGCCGCCGGTCGCGGCAGGTAGAGACTCGCTCAACGTGCCGTTCACGGGTACAGCCTGCGCCGCCGTATTGTTGTTAGCGGCCGGCCCATTCGCCACGTTGGACGGCACGCCGGTCGTCTGAATCGTGAAGGCACTGGGTATGGCGCTGTAGGCGAAGACCTGCACTGAGGCGACGCCGGTCGGCGTCTGCGGCAAGGTATAGCTCAAGACACCGGGCGTAGACGTGGGGCCGCCCGTGCCGACCTGTGTACCGTCGAGCCGTACCACGAAGCCGGCCTGATTGCCGTCGGCCAACGTCGATGGCGTAAAGGTGACCGTTACAGTTGGCGCTGCGACCGGCTGCGGAACCGTGAAGTTGAAACTATCGATTGCCCCGCCGTTATTGCCGGTCAGGGTTCGCGCGCCGGCCGAATCCACTGCCAGCCCGGAGTCGGCCAGCGCCAGTTGAGTACCGGTCAGCAGCAACGTCAGAGAGACGCTGATAGCCATGGTAACGCGACTTAACAATGTAGGCATCGGTCATTGCCTCCAGATTCACGGCCGCCGGCGCGCTTGGCCGGTTGCTCTTTAGTATAGCCCCGCCACACGATTCACCGGTTGCCGGTGTGACGGCGAGACAGGGGCGGGGGGCAGCATCTCACCCCTGTTGCCCCGGCGGGCAGGGGTGCGACGGCTCACAGGAGTTGTAGTTGCCGACGAGCGTTGCCAGGAGGCTGCCGGCCACGTTGAAGCCGGACCACTGCTGGTTGCCGTCAGCGAACAAACCAAAGGCAGTCTGGCCGATGACGTAGTTGTCCTTTTCCAGTTCGCTGTTCAGCCAGATGAAATCCGCTGCCATGGCGGCGTCGGCCTCCACGCCGTGCCAGCCGTTGTACAGGCCGGTTTCCGTGAGGATGAAGGGCGGCGGCTTGGCGTCGGCCTGTACCAGCGCAGTATAAATCTGGCGGTAGCGCAACATTGACGCGGGACCAGTCCCTTGCTGCATGGACGGGGCGTCCGCCACGGTGTAGGCGTGGACGCCGAAGTAGTGGCTGGCGGCAATCGCCGGCAGGAAGAACTTCGCGTAGTCCGCCGGCTGCACGGCGCTCGTCGCATCGTTCCCCGCAACGGCATCGATGCCGTAGTGCCCTTGCAGTTGCTGGGCGAAGGCAACCTGGAATGTGTTCCAGGCGGCGTAGTTGTTCTGCGATGGGCTGGTAAAGCTGGTGACCTCGTTGTAGCTCATCCAGGCGTTGACGACTCCCTTCAGCGGCAGGGCAAGTTGGGCTACATAGTCGGCAAAGGCGCTGCCGCGCGCCGCCGGATTGTCGAGCGGCTGGTCGGTCACGAAGCGTCTGCCGATGATAAAAGCCCTGGGAAAGGCGGCGCGGACGCTGCGCGCAAAGCCGGGATCGGGGTCCATCAGGAGGATGACGGACGGTCGCCAGCCCTGCATCTGGGTGAGGAAAGCGCCACCGCTTCCGTACACGCCAAGCCCTAATTTGGTGAGACGCAACGGCCCGCGCGTGGGCGTGGCGGTGGGGACCGGCGTGGCCGTCGCGAAGGGCGTGGCGGTGGCCGCTGGTGTGGAGGGCGCCGTCGACGTGGCGGTCGCAGTAGCCGTTGGCGACGGGATAGGCGTGGTAGTGGGCAGCGCCGTTGGGGTGCTGCTTGGGATGGCAGTTGGCGATGGTGACGGCGTCGGCGTGGCCGTCGCGCTGGGAGTCGCCGTTGCAACCGCCATGACCGGTGGAGGTGTCGGCGATAGCCCCGCAATGAGAGGCAGCGGCGACGCTGTCATTCGCCCCAGGAAGAACCCAAGCAAGAGGCTCAGGAGGCAGGCGACGGGGATGACGCCCGCTCCCGTGCGACGGCGCTGTGGCGGACGATTCCTCAGTGACACATCCCTCTCCGGTCAGCGGGCTGCCAGGGCGGGCAGTGGGAGGATGATCCGGTTCTCCGGTAGCAGTGTGCCATCGGCGGCGGTGACCGTTAACCGCTGGTCGGGCTGACCGAGCGCGTAGATACCTACCTCGATCTCCCGTCCGCCAGGCGCAAGTGCAGGGGGGAGGTTGATCGCCAGGGTGTCCACCACGATCTCACCGGGGAGCCAGAGGTCGGTCGGGTAGTGGTTGGCGAGCGGTTCGGCGTCAGGCGCCGCGGCCACAACCTTGCCGCCGGCGTCGAGCAGGTGGGCGAAGAGAACGAGGCGTGGCAGGGGCGATCGCAGCGCCTGGAGGCGAAGCGCCACGCTGGCCTGGTTGCTACCGCTGAGCGTTACGGTAGCGGAGAGGAGGCCGAGGTCGTTGGCGAACCGGTAATCGGGTGTCGTTATCCGGGTCGTCACGGGCTGACCGATGCGGAAACGACCGAGGAATGGTGTCAGCGTCTTGCCGGAGCTATCGGCTGCCGCCACCGGCACCGGCCGCAGATAGCCCGGATTGTGCGGCTGTGGGTCCAGCACCTGCTGCTCCACGCCTATGAGCAGGCGCCCGAGCTGGGGGGCCGGCACATCAGTCCGGATGGGCAAGTCGTAGGGATCAGCATATGTTGGGCCCACCTGCCAAAGCGGCGTTCCCAGGTTGCCCCGGCCAGGCAGGCCGTCGACGCCACCCAATACGGCGCCGTTGCGGTCGACCACGTGGACACCCACGGTGAAGGAGGTCGTCATAGGTCGAAGGGCTTGCCAGTAGAGGATCACGTGCAGCACGCCGCCCGGCGCTACCGAGTTGCTGTCGATCTGATAGCCCATCAGGTGCATGGACCCAAAAACCACATCGACCGAATTAGGAATCGTCGCGCCGGCCGGCAGTGGCGGCGGTGCTGCATACGCCGGCACGACGACGTTCGGCAGCAGCCAGATTGAGAGCGCGGCAAGCCCCATGCCCGGTGTTGCCAGCAAAGCCGGCAGCCGCCCCGTGAAAGCGGAAAGCCCAAGGGCCAGCAACAGACCGGCGGCGCCAATAGCGCCGAACAGGTAGCGCCCCGGCACCAGCGTGGGGGCCTCGTAGTAAACGGCGCGGTAGAGCGGTTCGGGTAGCATCACCAGGCAGAAGGCGGCCAGCACCACGGCGCCGAGCCAGGCCGGCTGTCCCGTCGCCACCTGAGGGCGGCGACGGCGGCTGATGGTGCGCACGGTCAACCAGAGCAACCCCGCCAGGCTGAGCAACGTGATGGACAGTAGCACGGTATAGACGCGGTCCGGCGCGCCGAGCGTACCCCAGCCAATCAGTACCCAGAAACTCCGAAAAGTGTACGTCACCAGCCGGCCGACGAAACTGCCGGAGGCGCTGTGCAGCACAGCAGTGCCCTGGAAGGCCGGGTTGTTGATGAGGGAGCTGCTTTCGGTGCGGTCGGTGATCCAGTGTCCGAACAGCAGCCGGTTGCGCAGATACCACCAGGCGGCGACTACGACGACACTGGCGTAGACGGCGCTGCCCCAGCGGAGAACATCGTTAAGCCGCCGTTGCCTCCAGTAGAGGATGAGCAAGATGAGCAAGGCAAAGGGCAGCAGGGCCAGAGCGGAGTTCTTGGTCAGCAAGCTCAGGCCGATCGCCCCACCGAGCCGGACGGCGCGGCCCACACCAGGCGACCGCAGCAGCGCCAGCGCGGCAAGGAGGGCCAGACCGAACGTGACCGGCACCAGCGCGTCGTTCGTCACGGCATCGGTGACACCGAGGGACGTTGGCACAAATGCGCTGATCGCGGCCCCGGCCAGGGCAACCCAGGGACGGTTGGGGAGAGCCAGTCGTCCGGCCAGGTAGGCCAGCAGCACAGCCAGACCGCCGAGTAAGACCGACCAGAAGCGAGCGATGTGCAGCAGTAGCAATCCTCCCTGCCACGGAGCAGCTTCGACACCTGGCACATGGACGGCGGCGTTGACGCCGCGACTGCCGTCTCCACTGAGGAAAAAGGCGTTCATCGGCGGCGTATATTGCCCGTTGGCGCCGATCAGGTGGCCGATAAGACCCGGCACAACGTAGTACAGCGGCGGCTGGTGCCCTTCGTCAAAATATGGGGTCAAGACGCCGCCCGGATCGGGCAGGGTCAGGTCCTGGGCAATGTGGGTGACGTAGGCGCTGTGGCCGGTCTCATCGTGCGATTCCAGCGGCGGCTGGATCAGGCTGTAGGCAGTACCCAGTGCCAGGCGACTCACGATCAGGAGTACGAGCAGGGAAATCTCCACCGCCGACCGGTGCTGGTGGGGCGCAGGACCGTTTACCGCTGCCGTCGTTACAAGCCGGGTGGGCGTCATGGCCGCCACCGAGCTGCCCCATTCGCCGCCCGGGCGGGCCTGCTCAATGGTTATAGACCGGCACGATGCGTGTCTCCGAATCACCCTTTATTGACGCGAGAACGTCGACATAGTCACGGATGCTGGAGTTATCGATCTTGCGTTTGAGCAACTCATCGACCTGGAAGATGCCGGCGGAGTTATTCATCTCGATGGCGATGCTCACCGGCTTCTGCGAACCCTTGCCGATGATAACCCGGTCGATGGCGGCCGCCGACACGGAGTGAATATCGAGCTTACCCGCCTGGAAGGGGATGCGCGACCTCCCCTTCGACATGTCCAGCGCGTCGGCAACCTTAACGCAGCCCGCTTCGATGGTGAGGCAGGTTTCCTCCCAATCGTGCGCCACGATGGCATGCAACATCTCGCTGACCACGATGGTGCGCTCCGGTTCGTCGTAGAGCGTTGACAGCAGGTCGCGTGCCTTCGGCCCGGCCAGCATCAAGCTGTAGCGCTCGTGCTGGTGACGATGGACGGAGATGCCGATGTCGTGCAAGGCAGCCGCCAGCACCACGATGACCTCGGCATCGGATCGATGCAGGCCGTGGTCCTTGACGACGCTCGCTTCAATGCCGGCGTCAAAGAGCAACCGCAAGATGCGGAGGGCGATGTTGGCGACAATACGCACATGCACCGGGCCGTGGTCGGTAATGTGGGAGCGGTCGATGGCATTCACGTTGGCGCAGCGCCATAGTTGGTGCAGTTCGGCATCCTGGCGGATGCACTCCAGCAGCCCCTCCAGCTTCTGGTTGCGCCGCGTCGGCACCGAGAAGCCGCCGCTGAGGGCCGGTTCCGGGTGGCGCAATGCAGTACCGGCAACCCGCAGTTGTTGCTCTGGAGGACCGCTGACGGCCGTGCCGCTGATGGTGGTTGTCGTCTCTGGAGGGAATGGCTCCGCCGACTCGCGTGCCTGGTCCTGTGCCATCGGATCCCCATGCCTGGCGCCTACGAAGGGCAATACCGCCCAATTGTTCCCAAAAAACGTGAACGGCTCAGCATAGCACGACCGCCCCACCGTGCGGGCTAGCCCGAAAGAACAGGACGTGTACGGTAGCGTCGTCATGCTGCTACTGTATCATTGAGAGTCTTATAACCTACGTGGCTGTAACATCAGCAGTTTTGCAAATGTGACCGGCCCATAGGAACTGGGCCAGTCGGAAGGGGAAGCGCCGGATGCTGCGCTTCCCTTTTGCCGGCAGGGCGAACGCGAGCGCCGACACCGGTTGGTGGGAGTGCTGTCTCCGCCTGCCGGTCGCTCTCGCCGTTACCGGGACCGCCCTGGTGGCAACGCCGGAGGCCCGGATAGTGCCCTGGCGCGCCGACTGGCACGGAGTCGTGGCCAGTGCCGTACTGTGGTCATGTCTGATTGTTCTGCGCGGCAACCGCTTGATAGGGCGTTTCTGGTGGCCGCTGTTGGCGCTGGCGATCGGCGCAGCGACACTCGCCGGCGTCCTCCCGAATCTCGTTCCAGCCATGGCGCTCTTACCCTTGCTGGCGACGTTGCCGCTCTACCCACTGGAAGGCCTGGTACTGCTGGCTCTCGCCACTGGAGCGCTCCTTCATCACGGCGGGGACCTCCTCGAGGCGCTGCCGTGGGAGATCACCGCCTGGTCGATTCTGGTAGCCGGCGCCTTGCTGCGTCAAGCGGGGCGCGACCGCGGGCGAGCCGATACACTGCTCAGCGACTGCGCCGTGGCGGTCACGTCGCCGGACGATGCCGATGCGCTGCATATGCTTCAGCGCCTCACGGCTGCGGGCGACGTTGCTCTGCTGCGCGGCAACCCGCAGCCACTCGGCGTGACCGCCGTCGAGCGCCCCTTCATCTGGCTCAGTGGCGACCGCGTGCGCCAGGAGACAGCCTTGGTGGCGCAGGGCGTGGTGGAGTTGCCGGCGGCCTTTCCGCGCCATCGAGCCGCCGCCCTCGATCTGCCGGGAGCGCCAGGCTCCAAACTCTTTGTCGCCGGCAGTGTACTGGAAAACGACGGCCTTTTGCTCGCCCTTTCCCGCTTGATCGGCCTGCGCGAAGGGCAACGCTGGATGACGGAGCGGCTGCGCTCCGCCGACTACAGCGCGCTGGAAAGCCTGGTCCAGGCCCTGGATGCCCGCGATCCCTACACGCGCGGCCACTCCGAGCGTGTCGCTCGTTACGCAGTGGCGATCGGCGAGGAGCTTGGCCTGAGCGCCGACCTCATAGACGCCCTCCAGCGTGGCGGCATGCTGCACGATATCGGCAAGATCGGCATTCCCGAGCACATCCTGCTGAAACCGACGCGACTCACGGTGGACGAGTACACGATCATGCAGCGTCACGTCAAGATCGGCGTCCAGATCATTGATGCCGTCAACAGTTCGACCAGCGTGCTGGATGTCGTGAGCGGACACCATGAACATCACAACGGCAGTGGCTATCCGCGCCGGCTCAAGGGTGACCAGATTCCGCTCCTGGCGCGCATCGCCCACGTGGCCGACTCGTTCGAGGCCATGACCTCGGCGCGCAGTTACAACCAGCCGCGCGCGCTCCCGGACGGCATCGCGGAGTTGCGGCGCTGCGCGGGTACGGAGTTTCACCCCGATGTCGTGGAGGCCTTCGCGGCCGTCATCCAGCGGGGCAGCGGACGCGGCCGTCCCCTCGTGGTATGATTGGCCGCTGCTGCCCGGACTCTCGGCGGTGACATTCTCCTGCCTTGGAGGTAACGATGCCGACGCGCCTGGAGCGGCTCAGCCCGTTGGTCGACGAAGCGCAGGTGGACGTGCTCCTCGTCACGGGTCACGAGAACCGGCGCTATCTCTCGGGCTTTACCGGCAGCGCCGGCGCGATGCTGGTGACGACCACAGGAGTCTGGCTGATCGTAGACTTCCGGTACTGGGAACAGGCAGCCCGCCAGGCTCCCAACTGCGAGATTGTCCGCCTGGAGCCGATGACGCGCCTGGAGTCGCTCCTGCCCGGCTTGATCGCCGCGCACGGCTGGCAGCGAGTGGGCGTGGAAGCAGACCACCTGACCGTTGATGCCTTCGATTCGCTCACGCAAGCCTTCCAGGATGGCCCGGCAGTCACGCTCGTAAAAACGACGGGACTCATCGAGCAACTGCGGCAGTCCAAAGACGCGCGGGAACTCCAGGCCATCCAGGCGGCGATTGATCTCACGGACCAGGCGATGGAGCACGCGGCAGGATTGCTGCGCCCCGGTTTGAGCGAAGCCGCATTGGCCTGGGAACTCGAGTCCTACATGCGGACGCACGGCGCGGAAGGGCTGGCCTTCCCGGTCATCGTCGCGTTTGGACCGAATAGCGCCTTGCCGCACCACCACCCCGGCGAACGCCTGCTGCAGCCGGCAGACCCTATCGTGATCGACATGGGGGCACGGGTGGACGGCTATTGCGCCGACCTCACGCGCAGCTTCTGCCTGGCCCCGGAGAGTAGCCGCTACAGCGAGGTCTACGCGGTCGTCTTAGAAGCACTGCAGACCGCCGAGCAGCAGTTGCATGCCGGCCTCACCGGGCAGCAAGCCGACGCTATTGCCCGTGACGTCATCAACAACCGCGGCTACGGGTCGTTCTTTGGCCACGGCCTTGGGCACAGCCTCGGGCTCGCCATCCACGAGCCGCCGTCGCTCTCCCGGCTCAACGAGCAGCCGTTGCCGGTAGGGGCGATCGAGACGATCGAACCCGGTATTTATATCCCCGATTGGGGTGGTATCCGCATTGAGGATGTGGTCGTGCTGGAGGAACAGCGGGCGCGCATCCTGACGGGATCGCCAAAGTAGCGCACGGCGCCCCGATGCCCTTACAATTGGCGTTGTTGAGAGCACGAGTTTCGCAGCGAGCGGCGGCAGTGAATCCGCCGCCGCCGTCTGGATTTGGCGCGTTCCAATCCGGGGTCGCAGAGGGAGTACAGCAGTCATGATTGCCACCGGAGACCTGCGCAAAGGCATTGCCATAGAGTTTGATGGCAATCTGTACCGTATCGAAGATTTTCAGCATGTGAAGATGGGGCGCGGCAGCGCCTACGTCAAGCTCAAGCTGCGGAACATTCGCAGGGGCGATATTACGGAGCGAACGTTTCAGGCCGGGGAGCGTTTTCAACGCGCCACGCTGGACAAGAGCGAAGTGCAGTTCCTCTATCGGGATGAAAATACCTTCCATTTCATGAACACCGCAACCTACGAGCAGTTCGCGCTGGACCTGGCAAGGCTCGGCGGCGCCGTCCACTTCCTGAAGGAAAACGCCACTGCCGAGTTGCTTACCTACGGCGACGAACCGATCTCGGTCGAGCTTCCACCCTCTGTGGAGATGGAGGTCACCTACACCGAACCAGGAATCAAGGGCGATACGGCCAGCGGCGGCACCAAGCCCGCCACCATTGAGACAGGCTTTAATGTGCAGGTGCCCTTGTTTGTCGGTACCGGCGACCATATCCGCGTGGATACGCGGACCGGAACGTATCTTGAGCGTGTCAGCTAGCGAAGGGAACCGGTGGTGCCTAGCAGTGATCTGCCCCTTCCGCAGTTTCTGAGTGAGCTGTTGCCGGGTCTGCTCCAGGTTTTCGACGGTTCCACCCTGTCGGAACTTGACGTACACTATGGTGACGTACACATCAGCCTACGCCGTCCCGGCGCCGGCGTCGGCGGCGTCCCGGCTCCGCCTGCAGCACCGGCGGAGCCGGAGGGGCATGCCATCACTGCCCAGATGGTCGGTACCTTCTACCTGACGCCGGCGCCGGGCAAGCCGCCACTGGTGCAGGAAGGTGATCTGATCGAGAAAGGGCAGGTCATCGGCATCATCGAGGCCATGAAGGTGATGAACGAGCTGGAGGCCGATGTCGGCGGCCGCGTGGTGCGCATCCTCGTCAAGAATCAGGAGCCAGTCGAGTATGGCCAGCCCTTGATGCTGATCGCGCTGGAATAAGCAGTGCAGATTCTCGGCGTGGCCGACGTTACGCGCTACATCAAGGAGTTGTTCCTGCTAGACCCGGTCGTCGGTGACATCTGGGTGCGCGGTGAAGCGTCGAACGTCTCCCGGTCGGCGTCGGGCCACGTGTACTGGACGCTGAAGGATGGCTCTGCACAACTAAAATGCATAATGTTTCGCCGGGAGGCGCTCTTCCAGGCGGTACAGCCCGAGCCAGGTATGCAAATGCTGGCGCACGGCCGCATCGAAGTCTACGAAACGGCCGGCGCCTACCAGTTCTACGTTGATCTGCTGGAACGGCAGGGCATTGGCGTCCTCTACGCCCAGTACGAAGCCCTCAAACGCCGCTTGGAGGAGGAAGGGCTCTTCGCGCCTGAACGCAAGCGCCCTTTGCCGGAGCGTCCCCGGCGCATCGGCCTGGTGACCTCGCCGTCCGGTGCTGTCCTCCACGACGTGATCAGCGTTTTGGGCCGCCGCTGGCCGCACGCGGAGCTGGTGCTGGCGCCGGCGATGGTGCAGGGGCAGGAGGCGGCAGCCTCGATTTGCCGCGCCCTGGAGTGTCTTGGCCGGCTTGAAGACATCGCGGTGGTTATCGTCGCCCGTGGTGGCGGCTCGCTGGAAGATCTCTGGGCCTTCAACGAGGAGACGGTGGCGCGTGCCATCGTTGCCTGTGCCATACCGGTCATTTCGGCGGTCGGCCATGAGACGGATTTCACCATCGCCGATTTTGTGGCGGACTTGCGCGCGCCAACGCCATCCGCCGCCGCCGAACTGGTGGCCCCTTCTATTGACGATGACCAACTTTTGCTCAACGAACTGACGGCACGCCTGACTGATGTGGCCCAGGCCCGGGTGTCTGACGAACGGCAGCGTCTGGACTCGCTGCGCCGCCAACTGGCGTTCCAGGCGCCACTGGCCCAGGTCCGTCGCGGGCGTCAGCAACTCGACGATATCGACGCGGCGCTGCGTTTTCGCGTGCAGACACGGCTCAGTGCCGATTCCCGCCGCGTGCAGAGCGCGCAGCGCCAGCTCGCCCTATTAGACCCGGTCGGCACCCTCCAGCGCGGCTACGCCATCGTGCGGCGCTCCGGCGACGGCCGTGTGGTGACATCGCCACAGCAGGTTGTGGCGGAGGAACTTCTGGACGTACAACTGGCCGGCGGCCACCTGCCGGTGCGAGCGGGTTCGCGCTCCTGACCGTCGCTGAAAGGAATGATAGCATGACCGAGGAAGCTGCACCGCCCGATATGCCGTTTGAAGGCGCCTTGGCGCGCCTTGACCAGATTGTACGGGAAATGGAAGACTCGGCACTGCCGTTGCAGCGCATGCTCGTGCTCTTCGAGGAAGGGACGTTGCTGGGCAAACGCTGCCAGGAACTGCTTGACCAGGCGGAACTGCGGATTCAGCAGGTCGTGCAGGACGCCGATGGTACCGTGCATCTGCGGAGCATGGAGAACGCGACGATGTTCAACGGTACGGACCCTGCGTTTTAGCCTCACCGAAGGAGGATGGGCGTGCCGGAAATCACCGCCCTGACGCCATCCAGCCGGCGCAAAGGGCGCATTCATATCTTTGTCGACGGCCGCTTCATGGCTTCCGTAGACGCCATGACCATCGCCCTCCATCGCCTGACGGTGGGGCAGACCGTGGAAACAGGGGCCCTGGCCCAGTTGGAGCGCGATGCCGTCATCACACGGCTCGTGGATCGCTCCCTACATTTCCTGGGTTTCCGCCCGCGCAGCGAAGCGGAACTGCGTCGCTTTTTGCAGCGTCACGAGGCGACACCCGAGCAAACGGCGACGGTGATCGAGGAGTTGCGCCGCCAGAAGCTGGTCGACGATTGGTCCTTTGCCCAATTCTGGCGCGAGTCCCGCGATCGTTTCTCGCCGCGCGGCGAAGGCATGTTGCGGGCGGAACTGCGGGCCAAAGGCGTGGCTTCCAACGTTGTCGCCGAGGTCATGCCGAATGCCGAAGAGGAAGACACGCTGGCCCTACGTGCCGCCGAAAAGCACTTGCGCACCCTCCGGTCGGCGCCGTGGCCCGAATTCCGCTCTAAACTGCTGGGCTACCTGCAGCGGCGTGGCTTCCGCTACGAGGTCGCCAACCGGACGGCGCGCGAGCTGTGGACGACGGCGCACGGGGCGGTGACGGATGATAAGGATGAAGCGGACGCTCCATTGGAGTTCATCTAGCGCACTTCGACCGTGGCGCCGGCGTCGCTGAGCTTGGCCCGGATGGCGTCGGCCTCTTCCTTGGTCACGCCTTCCTTGACGGCCTTGGGAGCCTCGTCAACCACCGCCTTGGCCTCCTTGAGTCCGAGGCCCGGCACGACTTCGCGGACGGCCTTGATGACGTTGATCTTGTTGGGACCAACGACGGTCAGGATGACGTCAAACTCCGTCTTCTCCTCTTCCACCGGCGCGGTCGCCGCCGCTACGGTTCCGGCGCCTGCCGACGGGGCAGCGGCAACCGGGGCGGCGCTGACGCCGAACGTGGTCTCCAGCGTCTTGATCAGGTCGACCAGTTCCAGGACGTTGAGCGCCTTAATACCGTCGATGATCTCTTCTTTGGTCAGGGCCATGGTTGCTATTCTCCTTGTGTCATAACGTTGCCGTCGCACACGCGCGACCGCTTCTGGGTTTCCCATGCCGGTGTGACGTCAGCCGCACCGGCCAGTACAGGGTCAGGCTGCGGCGGTGTCCGGCATTTCGCCGTCAGGATCGCTGCCCTCCGGCGCGCCGCCGAGTTGCTGCACACGGGCCTGCAACACGTAGGCCAACCCGGCAACGGAACCCTGCAGGACGCTCAGCAGCCCGACCACCGGGCCGGCGATACCGCCGACGACCTGGGCATAGAGTTGCTCGCGAGACGGCAACGTTGCCAGTTGTTCCACGGCACTGGCCGGGCTGAACCGGTTGCCGAGGAACATTGCTTTGATCGGCAAAGGCTTGCGCGCACGACTGAGGTCGAGCAACGTCCTGGCCGGCCCCTGCAGGTCGCCCATGAGAAAAGCCAGCGCGGTCGGACCTTCCAACACAGCGCCGGCATCCTCCATACCGGCCGCCTGCAAAGCGCGGCGGGTCAGAGTATTCTTGGCGACGGTGTAGGTCACGTCCTGGCCTCGCAGTTGGCCGCGCAGTTGCGCCAGTTCGGCCACGGTGAAACCGCGATAGTCGCTGAGAATCACCGCCTGGGCACGTCCCAGCGCCTCTGTCAACTCGGTGGTCTGCACCGTTTTCTTGGCGCGCAGTGTCACGAGGTCCTCCTTTCGGCATGAAAAAAGCCGCATCGTCCCGATGTCGATGCGGCTGATAGAGCGACAGGGCAAGAAGCACTGTCGCCCAGGCTGCTCGACCTCGGTGGGTATCAATTGAGCGTCGGCACGAGACCCATTGCCCTGATGCCGGCCCAATGCCAGGCTAAGGCTAGACTCGCCAACGCACCCACTGTCACTGGCCGGAAGGGACGTTACCGCCCCTGCCCAGTTTCTGCAATTGTGTGACGCACTGCCGGAGCGACCGGCAACGACGCCTCTGCTACCCTACCACCTAAGCGGCAGCCAGGGCAAGCGCCGACTGGAGTTCCATCTGAATGCCGGGGCCCATCGTCGAGGATAGATAGATGGCCTTGATGTACTGGCCCTTCGCTCCGGTCGGCTTGGCCTTCACGATTGCATCGATGAAGGCGCCGATGTTTTGGCGGAGTTGCTCCTCCGTGAAGGACAACTTGCCCACCGGCGCATGGATAAGGTTTGCCTTTTCCACGCGGAAGTCGACCCGTCCGGCCCGCACTTCCTTGATGACCCGCGCCAGGTCGGTCGAGACGGTGCCGGTGCGCGGGTTTGGCATCAGCCCGCGCCGACCCAGGATACGCCCGAGTTTGCCGACCTTGCCCATCTGATCGGGATGAGCCACCGTTATATCAAAATCCAACCAGCCTTCTTCGATCCGCTTGACGAGATCGTCGGAGCCAACGAAGTCGGCGCCGGCCTCCTCG
>DHIZ01000143.1:1921-2217 GCA_002404055.1 Chloroflexi bacterium UBA4733 | reverse complement strand
CTGCTTCTTGCCGGTGCCCGCCGGCAGTGACGCAACGCCGCGCACCTGCTGGTCGGCGTGGCGCTGGTCGACGCCAAGATTCATATGGATCTCGACGGTGGGATCAAAGCTCACATAGGACGCCCGCTTCAACAGCGCGATTGCCTCGTCCAGGGCGTAGGGACGGTCCTCCACCAGTTTGGCGGTTTCCAGATACTTCTTGCCGTGTTGGGGCATAACGGTGTCCTTTCGTGTCACCTCCCGCGCGCGCATGCGTGCGGTGCTGCCTGGGAGACCTCACCCGCTCGCTGAGGCTC
>DHIZ01000143.1:0-1726 GCA_002404055.1 Chloroflexi bacterium UBA4733 | reverse complement strand
CCCTCTCCGCCTAGGAGAGGGTGCGAGATGACCCGCCCCATTTTCCCTCTCCGTCCAGGAGAGGCGCCCAGAGGGCACCCGCGAGCGAAGCGAGGCCGGGTGAGGTCCCTACCCCTCGACGGTCACGCCCATCGAGCGGGCTGTGCCGGCGACGATCTTCTCGGCGCCGGCGAGATCAAGCGCGTTGAGGTCTTTCAACTTCATGTCGGCGATGCGACGCAGCGCCTCGCGGCTGAGGTTGCCGACCTTTTGCTTGTTGGGGTTCCCGGAACCCTTTTCCACGCCCAGTTCCCGCTTGATCAGGTCAACCGCAGGCGGAGTGCGCGTGATGAAGGTGAAGGAGCGATCCTCAAAGATCGTCACTTCTACGGGCACGGTCATGCCGACCATGGAAGCCGTCTTCTCGTTGTACTCCTTGCAGAAGGCCGGGAGGTTGATACCGAACTGCCCCAAAGCCGGACCGATTGGCGGCGCCGGCGTGGCCTTGCCTGCCGATATTTGAATGCGAACGACTGCTTTGACACGACGTGCCATGAACGACTCCTACTGGCGCTCTACTTGCAAGAGATCGAGGTCCACCGGCGTTTCTCGACCGAACATCGAAATAAGCACGCGCACCTTGTTCTTTTCCGTATTGATCTCATCGACCGTGCCGATGAAGTCGGTAAAGGGACCGTCGATGACCTTGACGGACTGGCCCTTTTGGAAGCTGATCTTGATCCGCTGTTGCGGCTGCTCTGCTTGCCGCAGGATCTGCTTGACTTCCCGCTCCTCCAACGGCGACGGCTTGTTGCCGGCCCCGACGAAGCTGGTGACGCCAGGCGTGTTGCGCACGACGTGCCAGGACGAATCGTCCATTTTCATCTGCACGAGTACGTAGCCGGGGAACACCTTGCGCTGCACCTGGCGCCGCTGACCCTTGTGCATCTCGACCTCTTCTTCCGTGGGCACTTCCACCCGGAAGATCTTGTCGGCGGCGTCCATAGAGTCGATGCGGTGTTCCAGGTTGGCCTTGACCCGATTTTCGTAGCCGGAATAGGTATGGACGACATACCACTTCGTATCGGGATCGTCGGCCGGGCTGGCCGGAGCGCGCTCCTCAAGGTCTACCATCAGTCTGTCATCCCATCCCTTCAGCGAAGCGGAGACTCCGCTAGCGAGCCCCCACCAGCAAGGTCACCAGTTGCGCGAAAACGAAATCCAGCCCGCCGAGGACGACGCCGGTGGCGAGACTGAAGATGATCACCATGATCGTCATCTGCGTCGTCTGTTCGCGTGTCGGCCAGTGTACCTTCTTGAGCTCCGCCAATGACTCGCGGAAGAAGCCGGCAACCGGTGTATTCTGCACCGACTGGTTGCCAAGGTTGCCCAGCCGCCCGAAGCGGCTGGTGGCGGCAGCCGACGACTGCTTGCGCACCGCCGGAGCCGCCCGCACGACCACTGCCGGACGCTTGCCGCCGGTCGGCGCTACGGGTGGCTTGACAACCCTTGCCATCTCTTACCTCTGTTCGCGATGCACCGTGTGCTGCCGGCAGTGCCGGCAGAACTTGCGCAACTCCAAACGCGCGGTCGTATTCCGGCGATTTTTCGTCGTCGTGTAGTTCCGCGACTTACACGTGCCGCACGCCATGTCTAGTGTAATACGATTCTCAGCCTTCTTTGGCACCCTACTGCTCCCTATTCCAGAATCTGCGTGACGGCGCCGGCGCCGACCGTCCGACCGCCT
>DHIZ01000141.1 GCA_002404055.1 Chloroflexi bacterium UBA4733 | reverse complement strand
GCGGCGGGTTGCGGCCATCTGTCGCTCTGGCGGTCCGCCGTACCAGCATGGCGCCGAAGACTACGCGAGCGCCACGCTGGAATTCGAGAACGGGGCGATTGGCGAACACTTTGCGACGTACAGTGGCTTCCGCATGCCGTACTCGGAGTCGTTCATGCTGTTCGGTGACGATGGCGCAGTCCACGCGCTGCCCGAGCCTGGACACAGCCAGGGCCCGGCCTTCTACGTCTCGCGCCAGCATGATGCGCTCCCCGCTGCGGCGCCGCGCTGGGAACGGCAGTTCAGCGGATTCCTACCGGTCGAGCCGGATGCGGCCGGGCTGCCGTCGAATGATGGATTCACCAATGAACTTGCCCACTTTGCCGGTTGTTGCCGGAGCGGCGCCGAGCCCCTCAGCAGTGGTCGCGATAATCTCGGCACGATGGCGGTGATATTCGGTATCTACGAGTCGGCGCGGCAGGGGGGGATGCCCGTGCAGGTTGCAGAGCGCTCTCAGTAATCGAATCGGGCCGTCTCTCGTTGTGGCTCGCCTGATAATGTGGAAGCTGATATCGTCGTTAACGATTCGGAGGAATTGATATGTCTCACCGAAGTGTCCAGGAACAGGTCCTTGCCGGACCGAACAGTCGAAGGGGCTGAACTTCTTCAGCCACGACCTGGCGGCCATTGAGGAAGGGTTTGCCTCCGGCGGCAGGCCGGTGGTCAAGACCACCATGACCTTCCGCAAGGGGCAGGTCAGCTTCCATAACTGCCGGACGATCCATGGCAGTGGGCCGAACCTGCGCGGCGACCCGCGTCGCGCCATCGCCGTTCATCTGCAGGATGAAGCCAATCGGTACCGTGAGTACTTTCGCGAAGACGGCCAACTCGCGCGCCACAACAACAACACGCTTTGCCGGCGTGTGGACGGCAGGCCGGACTACACCGACCCCACCATCTGCCCCGTCCTCTACCGAAGCTAAACGACGGCGCCAAAAACCAGCGCGACTTGGTAGACGCGCTACGAACAGGACTCTTCGCTGCGACGCTGATAAATGGCCGGGCGGTAGACCGGTTGGTCGATGAAGGTAGTCAACTCTTGCCGGAGATTGTCCACTGGCCGCGACTTCCCCATGCGCAAGTGGATGGCGAAGCCGCAGCGCGGCGTACCGGAGCGGTTGGGGCCACTCCCAACTGCCGGTCCTGCTCGCCGTGCCCACTGCCCCGCACTTGACAACGCCCTTGGCGCGCTGCATACTAGTCACCACTATAGTGGTGACTAAGGAATGAGCCAATGGCCATCGTCGATCTCCTCCGGCAGGCCGGCCTGAACCTGTACGAAGCGGAGGCCTATGCCACGCTGCTGGCACAGGGGCCGCTCACCGGCTACGAGTTGGGCAAGCGCTCGGCGGTGCCGCTGTCGCGCAGCTACGACGTGCTGGAGCGGCTGACCACAAAAGGGCTGGCGCTGGTGCAGCCCGGCGACCCGCCGCGCTACCTCGCCCAGCCGCCGCAGCAGTTCCTGGCCGAGTTGCAGGCGAGCATGGCGGGCACCGTGGAAGGGATCGCCACGGCCTTTGCGGCGTTGCCTGCACTTGATCGCGGCGGCGAGTTCTGGGTGTTGCGGGGGCGGGCGGCCATTTTGGGGCGAGCAGCCGCCCTGGTGGCCGAGGCACAGCACGTCGTGCGGCTCAGCCTCATGCCTGGCGCCGACGACACGTTGGTATGCGCCCTCACTCAGGCGCAGGCACGGGGTTGCCACGTTCTTCGTAGCGCATCGTTCCGACTGTCGGACGGGATTGCCTTGCTGGTGGACGACCAGCAGGCGCTGCTCGGCACGCTGTCCCCTGTGGCCGGGTGCCAGGCAGTGGTCAGCAGCAATGCAGCTCTGGTGGCTGCGCTGGCTATCGCCCTGGGGCGGAGCACGCCGACGACGCTCCAGACGATGGCGGCAATGTCGCCGCTACAGTCGCCGGCACGGCTGGACTGGATGGCCTGGGAAGAGCGGAAGCAACGCCAGATATTGCCGAGGGGCGACCGTGTCGCCTGAGCTGGCAGAAGGTGTTCATCGTGATGCATTGGTAGCGAGAGAGGAACAGATAGTGGTTGTCACAGTCGCATCAAACATTCGGGATGCCGGTCTCGCCCAGCAAGGGCGGGGACGCATCGCCTGGGCCCGGCGGCATATGCCCGTCCTCAGCGCCATCGGCGCGGAGTTCGCGCGGGAACGCCCCATTACCGGCAAGCGCATCGCCGCCGCCTTGCATATCACGAGCGAGACCGCCGTGCTCTTGCAAGCACTGCAGGCCGGCGGCGCCGAGGTGGCTCTCAGTGCCTCCAATCCCCTCTCCACGCGCGACGACGTTTGTGCCGCCCTGGCGGCAGAAGGGATGGCCGTTTACGCTCGGCATGGCGAAGCGCTGGCAGAGTACCGGCAGCATCTGGAGGCGACGCTGGCAAGCGACCCGCACCTGGTGATGGATGACGGCGCGGACCTGATTGTCGCCTTGCACCAACGCGCAGCCGGCGGCGCCGTTATGGCCGGTATCGAAGAGACGACGACCGGCGTCGCGCGGGTGCGCGCAATGGCGGCGGAGGGGCTCCTGCGCTTCCCGGTGGTCGCGGTCAACGACACGCCCACCAAGCGCTACTTCGACAACCGCTACGGTACCGGCCAGAACACCATCGACGGCATCCTGCGGGCCACGAACGTGCTCCTGGCCGGCGCCACCTTTGTCGTCGCCGGCTACGGCTGGTGCGGCCGCGGTATCGCCATGCGGGCGCGCGGCATGGGCGCCCGTGTGATCATCTGCGAAGTGGATGCCGTTCGCGCGCTGGAGGCGGTGATGGACGGCTTCCAGGTGATGCCGATG
>DHIZ01000160.1:5270-5879 GCA_002404055.1 Chloroflexi bacterium UBA4733 | reverse complement strand
GCAGTTCGACCGCGGCTACATCTCCCCCTACTTCGTCACCAACTCCGAGCGCATGGAAGTCGAGCTCGACGACGCCTACATCCTGATCACCGACAAGAAGGTCTCCGCCATTGCCGATATCCTG
Organism: Chloroflexi bacterium UBA4733; assembly: GCA_002404055.1. Next base: position 5,755 of record DHIZ01000160.1, on the reverse strand, counting down.
CCCGTGCTGGAGAAGCTGCTCCAGACCGGCAAGAAGGAACTGGTCATCGTGGCTGAAGACATCGAGGGCGAGGCCCTGGCGACCCTGGTCGTCAACAAGATGCGCGGCACGCTCAACGTGCTGGGTGTCAAGGCCCCCGGCTTTGGCGACCGCCGCAAGGAGATGCTGGCCGACATGGCCATCCTCACCGGCGGCGTCGTGGTGAGCGAGGAGACCGGTCGTAAGCTGGAGAACACCCGCCTCCAGGACCTCGGTCAGGCCCGCCGCGTCACGGCCAACAAGGACGAAACGACGTTCATTGAGGGCAAGGGCAGCCGCGAGGCCATCGCCGGCCGCGTCAAGCAGATCAAGGCGCAGGTCGAGGAGACCACCTCGGACTACGACAAAGAGAAGCTGCAGGAGCGCCTGGCCAAGCTCTCCGGTGGCGTTGCCGTCATCAAAGTTGGCGCCGCCACGGAAGTGGAGCTCAAAGAGAAGAAGCACCG
>DHIZ01000160.1:4480-5107 GCA_002404055.1 Chloroflexi bacterium UBA4733 | reverse complement strand
CACCGCGTCGAGGACGCCCTTTCCGCCGCCCGCGCGGCCGTGGAAGAGGGTGTGGTCCCTGGCGGTGGTGTGGCGCTCCTGAGCATCATCTCCTCCATCGATAGCTCCAACCTGACGGGCGACGAGGCCGTCGGCGCCGCCATCCTGCGCCGCGCGCTGGAAGAGCCGATCCGCCAGATTGCCGCCAACGCCGGACAGGAAGGCTCCGTCGTCATCGAGACGGTGCGCCGCTTGCAGAAGGAAAAGGGCTCGACCAACATCGGCTACGATGTCGTCACCGAGACCTACGGCGACATGCTGGAGAAGGGCATCATCGACCCGGCCAAGGTAACGCGGTCCGCCATCGAGAACGCCGCCTCCATCGCGGCCATGATCCTGACCACTGAGGCCCTGATCACGGACATCCCGGAGAAGCAGGGTGCTGCTGCCGCTCCGATGCCCGAATATTAGCAGTACCCTTCGGGTCAGCGCGACCGATGAGGCGCCGGCGGGGGCGAATTGCCCCCACCGGCGCCTCTGCCGTTTGCATGCCGCCGCTGTACGAATTCTGCTAAACTACAAGCAGGAGTTGCGGACGGAGGCAGGCATGCAGTGGCCGGGTACGCGCGGCGTAGACCCCATACACAG
>DHIZ01000160.1:0-4347 GCA_002404055.1 Chloroflexi bacterium UBA4733 | reverse complement strand
GAGATGCTGAATAAGGCGATGTACTCCACCTTCATGGACTGCAGCGCCCTCGGCATCGCCTCCGACGCCCGCGACCTGATCGACAAGAGCCGCGCCGAGCAGCGCAACTGACCTCACCCCAGCCCGAAGATCCTCGCCGCTGTCCCATAAAAGATCTGGTCCTGCTCTTCAGGTGTGAGACCGAGGCGGGCAAACTCTTCCATCCAGCCGGTGAGTTCGCGGCTCATGTGGGGGATGCCGCAGTCGCTGCCGAAGAGCAGCTTCATGGGATGGATTTCCGAGCGGATCAGCCGGCGCTCGATGATGTGGCGGCGCACCACCGTGCCACCGGAGATGTCGAAGCTGACGTTGCCGCGCCAGCGGGCGATGGCGCAGGCTTCGTCGTACCAGCCGTAGCCCATGTGCGCGCCGATGATCTGCAGGTCGGGGAACGCCACCGCAAGGGTGTCCAGGAGCGCCGGTCGCAGGTGCTTGGCGCCGTAGGTGCTGCCGCGCCGGCGGTCTCGCATTTCCCTGCCACGGGGCGACTCCGGTAGCGGTCCGCGGGGCGGGTACTGCAAGTAGTCGATCATGCCGCCGGCGATGCCGGTATGAAAGAGACAGACCAGCTTCGATTCTTCGGCCGCCTGGTAGATCGGGTAGTAGCTTTCATCGTCGTAGTCGCGCTTGCTGGAGTGGAACTTCAGCCCGACGAAGCCCTGCCGGGCAAACTCCAGGATGGTCTCGCCGCTGTCCTCATCCAACTGTACCCATGCCATGGGCAGGAAGAGGTTCGGATAGCGCTCGCGCGCCTGCAGCGCCTGGATGTTGCCTTCACCGGGGCGGCCAAGCAGGGCGATCTTCCAGATGTTCAGCACGCCGGCGGTATAGGCCAGCATGTCGACCATCGCATCTGTATGCATGCTGCCGCCGCCGCCGGGTCCGCTGCCGGGAAAGTGGACATGGACGTCGAACACGCGGGGCGGCGCATCCTTGATATAGCGTTCGGGATCAGGCGTGGGAATAGAAATCAGACCTCCAGTTTTTGGAACAGTGGGGCAGGTTGGCCGAGCCTATGACCGGCAACGATTGGCTCGTACTGCCATACCGGCGGCGAATCGATTGGTAGGCCGAGTTGCTCGCGCAGTTGTTGGGCGGAGGCCGGCAGGAACGGCGCCGTGAGTACTGTCAGCGCGGCGAACATCTGGATACAGATGTGCAGTGATGTGCCGGCGCGAGCGCTGTCGGTTTTGACGGTGCGCCAGGGGGCTGTCTCGTCTAGATAGCGGTTGCCGTGGCTGCACAGTTGCATGATGGTTCGGAGCGCCTCGCGGAACTGGCAGGCGGCCAGCAGTTCGTCGGTGCGCTGGAAGGTGTGCGTGATGGTGTCCAGCGCGAGTTGGTCGCGGGCGTCCAGGTCGCCGGCCGCCGGTACCCGTCCGTCGAACTGGCGGCTGGTGAAAGTCAGGACGCGGTTGACGAAGTTGCCGTAGGTGGCGACCAGCTCGTCGTTGGTCAGGCGGACGAACTCCTCGTGCGAGAAGTCGGAGTCTTTCGTTTCGGGCATCACAGCGGCCAGGGCGTAGCGTACAGCATCGGCCTGATATTTCGGCAGGAAATCGTGCAGCGGCATGACGATGCCCCGGCTCTTGGACACCTTTTCCCCATGCATCGTCATGTACTGGTTAGCTGGCACGTCGAAGGGCAGGGCCAGGCCGCCATAGCCCATCAACACGGCCGGCCACATGATCGTGTGGTAGAAGATATTGTCCTTGCCCAGGAAGTAATAGGCGCGGACATCCGGGTTCTCCCAGAAGGGCTTCCAGGCGTCGGGCCGGCCCTGACGCTCCGCCCACTCCATGCTGGCGGAGAGGTAGCCGATGAAGGCGTCGAACCAGACGTAGATGCGCTTGTCGTCGTAGCCGGACAGCGGAATCGGCACGCCCCACTCAATGTCCCGCGTGATCGGCCGGTCTTTGAGTCCGCTGCGCAGCAGCCCCATCGTGAAGCCGTGTACCTCGGGACGCCAATAGTCGCGCGGCGCCACCCAGGCTTCCAGGCGCGCCTGAAAGGCTGACAGTCGCAGGTAGAAATGCTCAGTGTCCCGGAACTCCGGCGCGGCACCGCTGAGACGGCTACGTGGGTTGATGAGGTCCGCAGGGTCCAGCGGCTGCCCGCAGTTGTCGCACTGATCGCCCCGCGCGTCACCAAAGCCGCAATGCGGGCAGGTGCCCTCCACGTAGCGATCCGGCAGGAAGCGGCCCGCCACCGGGTCGTAAGGGGCCTGCGTGGTTGCCTTGTAGATGTAGTCGCGTTCCAGCAGGCGCAGAAACATGTCCTGCACGACGCGGTGGTGGGTTGGCGTCTCCGTGTGCGTATACAGGTCGTAGCTCAAGCCAAGCGCCTGCATATCGTCCAAGAAGAACTGATGATAGCGATCGGCGATCACCTTCGGCGTCGTCTGCTCTTTATCCGCCAGCAGCGTGATCGGCGTACCGTGCTCGTCGCTGCCGGAGACCATAAGGACATGGTTGCCCTTCATGCGGTGATAGCGGGCAAAGATATCGGGGGCGAGCAGTGACCCGACCACATGGCCCAGGTGCAGTCGCCCATTGGCATACGGCCAGGCGACGCCGATGAAGATAGTTTCCGGCACGGGCAACACGCTCCTGGTCTGGACCGCCTCACCGCCTGGCCACGCCAGGGCGGCACAGGCCGCATCCTACCACACGCTACCCGGTATACTCGGTAACAGGCCGGAGTGGCGAAATGGCAGACGCAGCGGACTTAAAATCCGAGGCTCGCAAGAGCGTGTGGGTTCGACTCCCACCTTCGGCACCAGAGGGAGAGGCACGTTTACAGCGTCTGGAACTGCCTCTGAAACACGCTTTATACCCTAATGACTCCCCTAACCAGCGCCTTATCCCCGAATCGCTTGCTCCAAACGGTCGGCCGCGTCGGCGTCTAGGCTGGGCAGATCGTGCGTGTAGAGATCCATGGTAATCGCGATGGTACTGTGGCCCAGCCGCGCGCTGACGGCCTTCGGGTGGACGTTCTGCGCGAACATCAACGTCGCGTGGGCGTGGCGAAGGTCATGGAAGCGGATCGTCTCCGGTAGCCCCACGTGGCGGAGCGCCGCCTTGAACGCGCGGACGGCATTCCTCGCGGGCAAAGGGCGGCCGATGGCGTCCGTGAACACCAGCCCGTAATCCGTGTAGTCCGGCCCAAGGAGGAGTCGCTGCTCAAGTTGGCGTTGCCGATGCGCCCTGAGGATATCGACAGCGACGCGGGACATCTTGATCGTTCGCCGGCTGTTCTTGGTCTTGGGTTCGCCAAGGATCGGCTTGCCGTCTTCGATCTTGACCAGAGTCTGCACGACAGAGAGCGTGCCTGCGTCGAGGTTGACATCCTGCCATCTGAGGCCGAGCAGTTCCCCTTGCCGGCAGCCGCTATACGCCGCTGTTGCCCAAAGTGAGGAGAGCGGGACGTCGTTGGCCGCATTGAGCAACAGACGGACGCCGTCCAGGTCGAGACGCGTCCACTCGAAGCGCTCGAATTTTGGCGCATCCACGGCGTCGACCACGTTCCGGGCGACATAACCCCACTTCAGCGCCTGGTCCAGCGCGACGTGCAGGATCGCGTGCATCTGGCGTACAGTGCGTGGCGAGAGTCCGGTCTCAATCTTCTGGTTGTAGAATCGCTTGAGGTCATCAGGGCGAAGGGCGGCAAGCTTCGTCTTGCCCAGCGCGGGGCTGATATGACCGGTGATGAGCTGTCGGTAGCGGTCCCACGTCTTGATCCGCAGGTTGTTCTTGCGACCGTCAAGCCACGCTATGAGGTACGCGGCGAGTGTCTCCCGGTCTTTGCCGTGTCCCGTCAGGACGCCGGTTTCCACTTGCTGCTGGAGCACGCGAAGCTTACGCCGACACTCTGCTTGCGTCTTGCCGTACACCTCGCGGATGTCCGGCTTCCCATCTGCCTTGTAGCCGACCATCAGCCGGCCACGCCACATGCCGCTCGCGTGCTGGCTGATGCTGCCCTCACCATCGGCTCGCTTATGCGCTCGGCGCTTTGCGGGCGCAGCCACCGTAGGGGATACTTCCGGTTGCGTGCTGATCATCGTTTGTCCGATCGTGGTTGGCACGCACGGGACCCGTATTCGGGCGCCGTGCCGGGTAGGGGATCGCACCCTCTGCCCGGTGGACGAACGGCAGTTCCCGTTCGTTACTGACCGTAGCCTACAGCATCATGCGGCCGAACGGAAGACGGTATCAGACCAGGTGCCGCAGGATTGCCCTGGCCGGCACGGCGCGCATCGGCCGTCTACCCTCGTTGCGCTACATGTGCGCTACTTCTCAGCTACCTCCT
>DHIZ01000185.1:2884-9903 GCA_002404055.1 Chloroflexi bacterium UBA4733 | reverse complement strand
CTCCGTCTGACGTTGTACCTTGGAGGTGTTGAACGCAACCAAGGCGAGCGGAGACGGAGCCATGGACAAGATAGCGGATACCGCCGCGATTGCCAACCTGCCGGTGGTGGAGTTAGAGGAAGCCCTGGCGGCGTTTCTCGCGCCGGTGGCGGCGGAGTTGCCGGACGAACGGCTGCGGCGGGTGCTGGTGCAGGCGGTGCAGGGGATCGTGGGCAGTCAGTCGCCGGTGGTAACGGAAGTGGCGCGTGGTGTGGAGCGAGAACAGGAGCATGCCTGGCCGCTGGCAAAGCGCATCTATCGCTTCCTCGCCAACGGGCGCTTCGGCCACCGGCAGTTGCTGCGGGGCCTGGTGCGGATCGCTCGCCAGGCGGTGGCGGCGGCCAACCCGGCCTATCTGGTGGTGGCGCTCGACCCGGTGAACTTCGAGAAGCCCTACACCAAAAAGCTGGAGGCAGTCAGTACCGTCATGAAGAGCACGCCGCCCGGACCAGACGGGGAGAAGCGACTGACCCCGGGCTATCCGGCGGTCACGGCGGCGGTGGTCAATCTGCCCTCGCCGGTCGTCTGCTACGCCCACTGGTTCTCCTATCGGGCGAAGGACTTCCGCAGCGAGAACCGGGAACTCTGGCAGGCGATCCGGGCAACGCGGCTGGTGTTCCCCCGGCGCCGGTTGCGCTTCGTGGGTGACAGCGGCCTTGATGACCAGAAGTTGTTCGGGCAGGTGCGGCAAGCTCAGGCCGAGTTCGTCGTCCGGGCGAGCCATCTCAACCGGCTGGTCGAGGTGTACAACGCTCGCCTGGACCGCTGGGAGACGGAATCCTTGGCGGACCTGGTAGCGACCGTGCCGCTGGGGTTGCGCCTCGAAGTCGCGTTCCATCACGCGCGGCGGGAACGACGCGTCATGGTGGAGATCGGCTGGCTCCAGATCCGCTTGCCCGGCCAAGAGTGGCCGCTGTGGGTGCTGACCGCGCACGACCCCGACCTGGATCGCGATTTGGTGCTCCTCACCAACGTCCCCATCCGCTCAGCGGCGGACGCGCAGACGGTCTATACCGACTGGCGCCACCGCCCTCAGATCGAGCACACCTACCGCTTCGATCAAGAGGACGGCCTGGACGTGGAGGACATGCGCGTGCGCAAGCTGGAGCGTATGCGCCGCCTCTTCCTGCTGGTCCTGCTCGCCGCCATGTTCGTCTACCACCTCGGCCTGGCCTGGCCCGAACCGGCCGTCCGCTGGCTGCGCTGCCTGGGTGGTAAACTCGGCCTGCGCATCGACCGCGACGGCCCTTACCTCCTGCTCGCCGGCATCCGCGCCGTCTTCGTCACCGCCGCCACCCTCGCCTTTGCCGCCCACTATCCGTTCCCTAGAGGCGGAACATAGATGTGGGTAATCACCAGCTCGGCCGCCCTTGACCGTGCGGGCCCTGCACCATATCATCGGCCGTTATGGAGACGGACGGTCGAATTGGCTGGCAGGACAAGTTGAGTAGGCGCAGCGCCGTGAGCGGACAAACCACCGGTTTGACCGTGGCGGTCCTTGATCACCCTTTTGCGAATTTGGATGTGGAGCGCCGTGTTCTGGGCGCGCTCGGGGCGACGGTGGTCGATGCCCAGGTCACCACGGAGGCGGAGTGCCGTGCGATCTGCCGGCAGGCTGATGCCGTGCTGGTCCGGCGCTGTCCCTTGCCGCGGGTGGTGATCGAGGCGATGGAGCGATGCACGATCATCTGCAATTACGGTGCGGGGTACGACAACGTGGACGTGGACGCCGCCACGCAACGGGGGATCATGGTGGCCAACACGCGCGACTACGGTGATGAGGAGGTAGCAGACCACACGCTGATGCTGCTCCTGGCGCTGGCGCGGCGCCTGGCGCCGCAGCTCAACGCGCTCTGCGCCGTCGCCGAAGGGAGCCGGCCGGTGGCGTGGAGCCACACACCGTATGTGCCTGTTCGCCGGCTCAGCCGGCAGGTGCTCGGGATCGTCGGACTCGGCCGCATCGGACAGTGCCTGGCGCGGAAGGCGCGGGGCATCGGCCTGCGGGTGATTGCCGCCGATCCACTGGTCCCGGCCAGCGTGGCGGCGGAGCTTGGCGTCGCCGTGCTCCCCCTGGCAGAGGCGCTGGCCCAGGCCGACTTCGTGTCGATCCACACGCCATTGCTACCGGCAACTCGCCACTTGATCGGCGCCGCCGAGTTCGCGTCCATGCGGCCGTCCGCCTACTTGATCAATTGCGCGCGGGGACCAATCGTCGATCAGCAAGCGTTGCTGCTCGCCTTGCGCGCGGGGCAGCTTGCCGGCGCCGCACTTGACGTGCTTGATGAGGAGCCGCCATCGCCGGAAGCGCTGCGCGAGATCCTGGCCCTCCCGATGGTGCTGGTGACACCGCACATTGCCTGGTATTCGGAGGAGTCCGTTGCCGACCGGCAGCGGCTCGCAGCGGAGACCGTGGCTCAGGCGCTTCGGGGGCAGCGTCCGGCCTCTGTTGTTAATTAGGGCGTCAGCAGAAGAGGAGTGGCACACGTGCGACCGGCGTTATTGGTGTCGGATTTTGCCGGCACGGCAATGAAAGAGGATGGCGGCGTCCTGACTGCCTACCGCCTGGCGCTCAGCGCCAACGACATCCCGTTTTCGGAGGCGGATCTCGCGGCGCGGCGAGGAGCCAATAAGCGCGCCGTCTTTCGAGAGCTTGCCGCGCGCAGCCGGCCTGAACCGGAGGCGAATGCGGTTGCCGAGCAGGCGCTGAGCAGATTTGAGGCGGTGCTGCGCGAGGAATATTCGACGGGCGACGTTCGCGAGGTTGACGGCGCCGAGGCGGCGTTCCGCCAGCTCAAAGCCGCCGGTGTCAAGCTGGCGCTGACCAGCGGCTTCGATCGCGGGCTGGTCGATCTTTTGGTTCGCCGTTTGAAATGGGAGGCGCTCTTCGACCTTGTCCTCTCCGGCAGCGATGCGCCGGCCGGCCGGCCGGCGCCCTTCTTCATCTACCGTACGATGATGGACCTTGGAGTCTACGATGCACGCCAGGTTGCGGTGGTCGGCGACACCCCCCTCGATCTCCAGGCCGGAATGAATGCCCGCGCCGGCTGGGTGATTGGTGTGCTCAGCGGCGCGCACGGCGTGGAAACACTCGGCGCCACCGAGCACACGCACCTCCTTGCAAGCGTCGCCGCTTTACCGGGACTGATGCTCTAGAACGCAGGCTCCGGCGGCCGCTACCGGACACGTTACGTTCGTCCCCGCCGAAGTCCACGGCAGGACCATGGACGCAATGGATCCATGCACTGGCATCACACGGGACGTGATACGGCTCTGGTAGGCGCAGCTGGCGCGACACTGGATGGATCCCACTGACCAGTAATGGCAGGCTGGGCAGGTTTTAGCGGGTGGTGAGGCCAATCGCCGGTGCACCGTGCTTAGAGGCAGCGCCACGGGGGATGGAAGCCAACCAGCCTGGCAACATAGAGTGAATGCCCCGCTGAAGGCCGTTCCTGTGCTGCCAGTGTTAGCGGCGCCACTACCTGCCCCGGAGCGACCAACCAGCCTCTGGTCATTACCCACATCTCCGTCGGTCTCTGGCGTGGGCGAGTAAATGTCACGGCTAACCGTGCCGGGGTCCCGAGGGATACGCTGCATGCCTGTCCGCTCCGTCGAGATGTGGGTAATCACCAGGTCCTGCTCCTAACGTATGACCGCGTCCAATGTGCGTCGCCGGGAGCGCCATTTCGGCGGCCCGAAGCGCTGCAAAAGGTGGTATCCCCTATATCGTGAGCTTGCGACACCGGACGCACCTTCGGAGGGTAGTATGGAAGCCGTTGTATGAACGAGCCTCTTGGTACGGGCACCGAACGAAGGAGACGACTTGGCAGCATCTCTGAACGGTCGTGGACGGGAAGCGGTCTTCGCATTGATCCGCCGGCGCGACCAGACGACCCGAACAGCGGTTGCTGCAGCCTGCGGGCTCGGCAAGTCGCAGGTGTCGGATATCGTCGCCGGGTTGCTCGCCGATGGACTCGTGCGCGAAGTCGGAAGGCAGCAAGAGGGTCGTGGCCGCAGCCGCGTCGTGCTGGAACTGAATGCTTCCGCCCAGTTGGTGCTGGGAGCGCAACTCGATGATGATCAGTGTGTGGCAGTCCTCACCGACTTGCAGGCACGGCCGCAGGCGATGGAAACCGTCGGCATCAGCGGTACACGCCCCGAGGACTTCGTGCAGGCGCTCGCCACAGCGGTCGAACGCCTGCGCGTCCAGGCCGCGTCGCCGATTCTCGGTCTCGGCGTCGGCACGCCAGGCTCGTTGGATACTGCCGGCCGCAGAATCAGAGTCTCCGTCCCACACGGCTGGCGGGACGTTCCCATCGCCGACCTGGTCGAGGCGCGCGTTGGCTTACCGGTTCGTGTCGCCAACCGGGCCAAGGTCGCGGTGCTTGGCGAGCACTGGCACGGCCGAGCGCAAGGGATTCAGGATGTGGCCTACGTCTTCGCTGGGAACGGTATCATCGCCGGGTTACTCGTCGGCGGCAAGCTATATGTTGGTGCGGGCGGAGCAGGAGAACTGGGACATGTCACGGTGCTCCCGGACGGTCCGATCTGTGACTGCGGCAACCGCGGCTGCTTGCACACACTCGCCTCGGGCGCGGCCATCGTACGGTTGGCGCACGCGAAAGCACGTGAAGGTGAGGAAACACTGTTGCGCACCTTGCCAATGGGCGGCCTGGGAGCCTTGACGCTCGACGATGTGCTGGCTGCTGCGCGGCGGGGTGACCAAACAGCTCTCGCCGCCGTGGCCGTCGCTGCCACCTACCTCGGCATCGCTATTGCCAATCTCGTGAGCCTCATGCATCCACAGATGGTCGTGATCGGCGGCCCCATCGGACGTCTCGGAGAACCAGCCGTCGCGGTCATCCGCCGGGAGGTGCAGCGCCGGGTGTTAGGTAATTTACTCCCGGATCTCGAGATCTTGCCTACCGCGCTGGGCGATGAGGCTGGGGCGATCGGCGCGGCAGCCTATTTCCTTGACCAGTTGCCCAGCTTCGCCTTCAAGCGGGAGACAGCAAGCAGCGGCACGTAGACCACCCGCGGCCATCTCCGTGCCGACGCGCCAACCGTGACCTACCCACGATGGGAACATCCCGACGAACACAGCCAGGATCAGGAGTACCCAGGCGAGACCGGCGGCACAGCGCCGTCTCCTTCTTTGTTGGCCGTGATGATGGCATTGACCCCGTCCTGGACCTGCTCCAGCGCGTCCGCCGTCGGCAACTGGAGGGCAAACGCATCCGTGATCAGCATGGAGAGCATAAAAATCCGGGGGGTTAAGCCGACAGCTTGTCCTCCATCGTCGGGCGGAAGCTTGGATACGATTCCTGGAAGAGCGCAGCGAGATCATCGTCGAGGACGCGGACGCGCATCTGGAGCAGGAGATGGGCGCCACGCTCCGTCCATTGCCTCTGCTGCTGCTTGACGCAGCGCTTCCTGACGACGGCGTTGACGGTGGATGCAACGAAGGCGGTGGAAATCGTCTCGCCGTGGCGCCAGTGCTCGCCGAAGGTGCGCCGGGAGGCGTGGTTCGCCTCCAGGTAGCCGTGGAACTCCCGGACCATCCGGGCCAACTTCTGGACGGTCGGGCCGACGGCCTCCTCCCCCACCACAGCAAGCTCCAAGTCCTCCAGCGTTTGTAGTGCTTCGAAGAGATTGCCATGCCAGAGGGAGTGCTTGACGCGCTCGAACTGTTCCAGGGCCTTCGTGCGTAGCCCGTCCGGCTTGGCGCCGAGGCCCTTGGCCACCTGGCCCATCGCTGTGAGGCGCATCGCGAGGTGGAACCAATCCAGGTCGTGTTCGGATTCCGGGTTCAGATAGAGTGGCAAGTCGCGCAGCGTATCACCGTCGTCGGTGAGGAAGACCACCTGCTGGTTCCGCTGCATCCCCTCGAGCTGGCGTACCCGGGCGTGGCGGAAGAGGTGGGGATGGACCGGGGCCGGGGCGCCGGCGTTACCGTGCTGCGAGGGTCGCAGCGCCAGGACCTGGATTCCCGCCCGGGCCGGGGCCTCCTTCACGATCTTCCAGGCCTGGATGCGCGAGATCGCCTTCTTGTTGCCGTCCGACCCTTTCTTGCGGGACCAGAACAGCGGCTCCTCGTCTTTGAGGTGCTGGTTCTTCTGCCAGAGGAGCAACTCGCCCGGCAGGTTCAGACTGCCGGTCGGCAGGAAGAGCCGTTTGGTCGGCTGGCTGGGGTTCTTGCGGTTCGGGAGGATCAAGGCGTCGCGCTGGATGTCGCAGGCCCGCAGCGCCAGGGCTTCGCTGATCCGCCCGCCCGTCGCCCACAGCACACGCAGCAGCAAGCGGTCCCGATCGTTCCCAGCGGCGTCGATGATGGCCTGCACATCGGCCGGCGAGAGGCCTTCCGGCGGCTGCCAGCGCTTGCCTTTGGCCGGACCCAATGCAACAGAACGACGTTTCTCGCTCGAATGCAACAGTACAATTGGGCCGGCGGGCACGGCCGGCAGCGACTCCCCAGTGGACGGCATTGGTATTTTCCCCTTCATGGCGCTTCGAATATAACAGAAGAAGCCAGCGTGTTGAAAAACCCCTGACCGAGGAATATCTGCCCCTCCCTACGCCAGAACATATGCTGTGAGCACAGACACTGGGCGTAATAAGATGCCATCGGCCAGTGTTCCGGCACTTCTGGTGTGACTTTCCCTGGTTAGTGTCCGCCTTTTTCCCAGCGGCGGTAATAGCGGCATCAAGGCGGCGGCGCCAGCGTGGCCCAGGCGGCTTCCAGGTCGCTGAGGTAGCGGTCGGGGCGCAGATGGAAGCGATGCATCTTGGTTTGGCGCTCCTGAATGGCGCGTAACTCGGCACGGCAGGTCCGGCAGGCCTCGGCGGGCACGCCGACCAACTGCTCGCGCAGGGTCGTCTCTGGCAAGGTGCTCGCGGCGGCGGCGTAGGCGGCGAAGCCGCCCACCCGGACCACGAAGGTATCGGAGCGGCGGTGCCCAGTGGCGCGGCGCTCGCCGGCTTTG
>DHIZ01000185.1:2510-2758 GCA_002404055.1 Chloroflexi bacterium UBA4733 | reverse complement strand
GTCAGCAAGCGAGCGAGTCGCGCATCCCCCTTTTTTCCAGACACCGCCCAAGGGTCTGGTCCAAGGCGTCCAGTTCGTCCAGCGCCCGCAAGGCGCCGAACTCCAAGGGCTGCACGCCCCGTTCTCGCCGGGTACCCGCCTGCGGGTGCTGGCGCAAGGCCAGCACCGTGTCCAGCACGACCGCGTCGGCGGGGTCCGCCGTTTCGCCCGCCGCCGCGTGCTCCGTCTGACGCTGCCGGGTCCGCTCC
>DHIZ01000185.1:0-2308 GCA_002404055.1 Chloroflexi bacterium UBA4733 | reverse complement strand
GGTCCGCCTCCCACAGGGGTTCGGTCGCTTCCCGCAGGGCGTGCTACTGACAGAGTTGGTGCGGCACGCCCGGGAAGACCTCCGCCACGGCCAGGCGCACCGACTCCTGGGCGTCGCTCAGCACCCCCAGCACCGGCAGCCCGGCCTCCTTGAGCGGCCGGAGCAGCGGCACGAGGCAGGGCGCACTCGCCTGCGCTCAGTTGGCCGCCGCCACAATCGCCCCGCTCCGGGTACCCGTTTACGGGTGCTCCCGCACCACCCAGAGTTGCTCGTTGCCCTGCTCCGGCTGCAAACCGTCCAGCGAGAGGATGAGACCCCCGTGTTGCCGCGCCACCGGCCCCAGCCGCGCCACCACATCCAGCCCGCTCGCCCGCAAGAGCGCCAGATAGAGCTCCAGCAGGTGCTGCACGTGGCGCTCCGAGATCACCACCGGCGTCTCGTCTCGCAACCGCCGCCAGATCTCTTCGCGCGTGCGGTGCTCCGTGAAGCGCAACTGCCCGGTCCGCACCACCACATCCAAGCCATAGCCGTGGCCGCGCACCTGCCGCGCCTCCGCTTGCGCCGAACGGTAGACGCTGCGCCCGAAGGCGCAACCCGGTTTGCTGCACCGAAAGCCGAGATTGGTGACGTGCTCCGGCCCACCCAGAAATTGCATCGGCTTCGCCCAGACCGGATGGCTCAGGCGCAGCGCCGCCTGGCAGTGCGGGCACTCCCGCAACTCCGGCCGGTAGCGCACGTGCGGCAACGGGCCAAACTGGCGCACCGTTTTCATCGCAACCTCCCGCGAGACGCCGTCGACGATACGCTCGCCCCCTGCGTTCCGCCCGAGCCCTTCCCCCCTCCCGCATCTCCGATGCCACTATTACCGCCGCTGTTTTTCCCCACTCATTGTCACGCTCTTTACGCCCAGGCGATGGTCTCGACGGCCTCTTGTAGATCGTGGCGTGTGCTGGCGACGTAGATTCTGGTCGTGTCCAACGAGTCGTGACCCATCAGTTGGGCGAGCCGGTGTAAGGGGACGGCCTTCGCCATGCGGTAGCCGAAGCGGTGGCGGAGATCGTGCGGACTGAGGTCCGCCACCTTCGCCAGGTGCGCGTAGCGGGCGACCAGGTAGCCCAGGGCGCGCGGCGTGATCGGCGCCGTCGTGCGCTCGGCGTGCTCGCCATCGCCGCCCTTGCGGGACGGGAAGAGGCAGGGCGTGTCCTTTGGCAAGGTTGCCAGGTAGGGACGCAAGGTGTCGCGGGCCGTGCTGTTGAGCGGCACCTCGCGGTACTTGTTGCGCTTGCCGTAGACGCGGACCATTCCGCTCCGGGCCCCCACGGTGACATCCTGCTGCCGCAGCCCGCAGAGCTCTTCGGCGCGCAGGCCGGTGTGCAAGGCGGTCACCAGCAAGGCCCGGTCCCGTGCCGTCCCGTGCTCAGTGACGGCGGCAACGAGCGCCGCCTCTTCTCGATCGCCGAGTTGCCGGGGCGGCTGGGCAACGCGGGGGACCAGCTTCACCGGCTTGCCGGGATCGACCGCCACCAGGCCCTGCTCGTGGGTCCAGGCGCAGTAGCGCTTCAGGCTGACCAGGTGGCGATTGATCGTCGCCGGCGACAGACCAAGGGACTGGAGATGCGCCCGGTAGGCCGTGAGCGTCGGCGTGGTCAGGTGGGCCGGCGTGAAGGTGGTCGCCGCGTCGGCCTCCTGCCAGGTCTGCTCGCACCAGGCGGCGAACTGGCGCAGGTCGGACTGGTAGTTGCGGTGCGTGGCCGGCCGCAGGTCGCGCTGGCGGTGGAGGTCGTCGGCATAGGTGGCCAACGCCGTCTGGCCGGCCTCCGAGAGGGCCGGGGTGACCGCCCGCCGCATGCCTCCTGCGCCTTCCCGAATGACCGGTCGTAAACCTTCGAGAGTTTAGCAGACATTCGCCGCAGGCGTGAACGTTCTCCATTAGCAGACATTGCTCGCCGCCGCCCCAGCGGGAGGAGAAAGCGCCATATCTGCTAATCGAGGGCATTTCCTAACTCCCTTTCGCAGCGCTTCAGGCGTGAAATGGACCGGTCACGGCGTCCACGACGGCCTCCGCCAGATCGATCAAGGCCAGTGAGGGAGCCAGTGTGGCACCAAATTGGCGTCAATTGGCCGTTCCGGGGGTTCTCCGGCACTTTTGATGCGGGGATGGTGAGCCGCTGAGTGGCCGCCGTGGCAAGCGGTCCCAGGGGGATGACCGGTGAGCGAAAAGCCCTGGTGATGAACGACAATTAGATTTGCCGGTGGCGACAACAAGACGTGCCGGTCACGGCCAGGGTGACAGACCCGGGCCGTGACC
>DHIZ01000059.1 GCA_002404055.1 Chloroflexi bacterium UBA4733 | reverse complement strand
CGGCTAATGCGCATCACACGTCTTGAGCGTAGGGCGGGCCAGCTCGACAGCAGGCAAACCCGCTTACGCCACCTCCGCCAACCGTCGCCCCTCTCCGTCAACCAGCCGTTTCAGCCGGATATGGAAGGACGAGTTGCGGCGGCGGATGGCGGCGACAGCGTGGCGCAGGGAGGTCAGCTCCTCGCGTGGGAGCGTAAAGTGCTGCTCGTTGTGCCGGCGGCCGGCGAACTCGTACCAGGTTTCGCACTCCAACATGGCTATCCCCTCCTCACTGGCCCGGCGACGTGTCAGGCCGAACGTTGGTTGCGGTTGCGCGGGCCGCGCGTCATCAACAGGCGCTGGGCCTGTCGCTGGCGCTCTTTGAGCTCGTAGGCCTCCACGGTATCCAGCATCTCCTCCAGGGACGGCTTGCTGGGCGGTGGCGCGTAGCGGTGCAACATCTCGTGTGCGTCCGTCGGCATCTCCAGCTTGTTCCAGGGCAAGGTACGGAAGCGGCGCTCTACATCCGTCTGATAGTCGCGCCGCGGCCAGAAGAGATGATGCACCGTCAACATGGCACCCCATTCCGTTACGTCAACTTGCTGCAGCCATCTCCACAGGAGCGAGGTCTTCTACCTGCAGGGCGTCCCGTCCCAATAACTGGGTAAGGCGCTCGGCGAGTTCCGGGGTATAGGCGGTACGCAAGCCCGGCGTGACCAGCCGTACCAGCCCCTGGGGAGTCTGTACCCGCACCTCCACACGGTCTTCCCCCTGCTGCAAACGCAACGCCGCCGCCACATGCTCTAACCGGGCCCGCCCGGTCTCCATGTCGTCTAACTGGGGAATGGTCAGGCGCAGGAAGTAGCGCCTGGGGCGATCTGCCGCAGTGGTAAAGGCTTCCACGCTGTCGCAGGCTAACTGGTAGCGGTCACTGCGCTGGTCGAGCTTGCCGCCGACGATGACCGCACTATCGGCCTGCCAGAGCGCCCTGGTCTGCTCCAGGGTGCGCGGGAAGACCACCACCTCGATGGTACCGCTGGGATCTTCCAGCTCGGCGTACACCATGTTCTGGCCGTTGCGGGTGGTGATGGCGCGCACGCTGTTGATGATGCCGCCCATGGTCACCTTCTGCCCCACCACCTCTTCGGTGATCTGGTCGACGGTGTGGCTGACGCGCTGCTGCAGTCGGGCCGCCATAGCATTCAGCGGGTGCTCCCCGAGATAGACGCCCAGCAGCTCCCGCTCCCAGGCCAGCCGCTCTTTGAGGGTGGCAGGGTCCTGCTGCTGTGACGGCACGTTGAAGAGCGCCGGCGCTTCGGCCACTTCCCCGCCGAACATGGTCAACTGGCCGGCCGCCAGCTTGCGCTGCGCCTGCTGCGCCATGCCGGCCATGCGGTCGATTTCTCGTACCAGTTGCATGCGGTCGCCGAAGCCGTCCAGCGCGCCGGCGCGGATCAACGACTCCAAGGTCTTCTTGTTGACGGCGCGCATGTCGATGCGGCTGCAGAAGTCTTCGGCGTTAGCGAACGGGCCGCGCTGCTTACGCTCCTGGACTAACCCCTCGACCGCGCCGCCGCCGACGTTCTTGATGGCCGAGAGACCAAAGCGAATCGCGCCGTTCTCGACGCTGAAGTTGACCTCGGAGTCGTTGACGCTCGGCGGCAAGACGTCGACACCCATGCGCCGGCACTCGGCGATCGCCGCCGCCACGTCTTCGCTGTCACCGCACCGGGAGCAGAGCACCGCCGCCATATATTCGGCGGTGAAGTGCGCCTTAAGATAGGCAGTGCGGTAAGTGATGTGGGCATAGCCCATGGTGTGGGCCTTGTTGAAGGAGTAGCGCTGGAACGGCTCGAATAGCCGCCAGAGGTCTTCCGCCAGTTCCAGGGGGTAGCCGCGCGCGACGGTTCCCGCCACGAACGGCTCCTTGTTCTTCAGCAGCAACTCGGCGTTCTTCTTGGCGATCGCCTTGATGAACTTGTAGCCCTGCTCGGTCGTGAAACCGGCGATCTTGATGGCGATGTCCATCACCTGCTCCTGGTAGACGATCACGCCGTACGATTCGCGCAGGATCGGCTCCAGGTCAGCATGCGCGTATTGCGCGGCAACTCTGCCGTTCTTGGCGGCGACAAACTTGGGGATGTTGTCCATCGGGCCGGGCCGGTAGAGCGAGATCATGGCAGAGATATCACCGATGTTGGTTGGCCGCAACTCTTTGAGGTACTTGCGCATCCCCGCCGATTCCAGTTGGAAGAGGCCGGTCGTCTCGCCGGTCTGGAGGAGGGCGAAGGTGTCCTCGTCGTCGTAAGGTAGCTCTTTGATGTTGATGTCCAGTCCACGCGTCTGCTTGATGAACTTGACGGCCAGGTCGAGGTTGGCAAAGTTGGCCAGCCCCAGGAAGTCCATCTTCAACAGTCCGACATCCTGCAGCCAGGCGCTCTCGTACTGGGTGATGACGTTGCCATCTTTGGCACGCTGCAAGGGCACCATATCCATCAACGGCTCGCGGGAAATAACGACACCGGCGGCGTGGACTGAGGAGTTGCGGGCCAGCCCCTCCACTTTGCGTGCAGTGTCGAGCAGTTTCTTGACAGTCGCATCCTGCTCCGCCAGCGTCCGCAGTTCCGCCGACTCGGCCAGACCCTGGTCGATCGTCACCTTAACGCCGTTCGGGATCAGCTTGGCGACGCGGTCGACCTCGCCGAAGGGCAAACCGAGGGCCCGGCCCACGTCGCGGATGGCCGCCTTACCGAGCATGGTGTTATAGGTGATGATCTGGGCTACATGGTCGGCGCCATACTTCTGCTTGACGTACTCGTAGACCTCGGCCCGCCGGTCATCTGGGAAGTCGAGGTCGATATCCGGCATCTCGTGCCGTTCCGGGCTGAGGAAACGCTCAAAGGGCAGGTCGTAGCGGATCGGGTCGACGTCGCTGATGCCGATGATGTAGGCCACCACCGAGCCGCCGACGGAACCGCGCGGCTCGGCCATGATGCCGTGCTGGCGGGCCCAGAAGGTGAAGTCGGCCACGATCAGGATGTACTGGGCGAAGCCAAGCTGGCAGATGACGTCGACCTCGTACTGCACGCGCTGGCGCAGCTTGTCGTCGATCTGGCTGTAGCGTTCGGGCAGACGCTGCATGGTGATCTCGCGGAAGTAGGACTCGGCGGTGTGGCCGGCCGGCAGCGCGAACTCGGGCAGCGCCGTCCGTCCGAACTCCAGCTTCAAATCGCAGTTGTCGGCGATGCGGCAGGTGTTCAGCAGGGCGTCCGGCACTTCGGCGAAGAGCGCAGCCATGGCCGCCGGACTCTTCAGGTAAAACTCCTGGGTACTCATACGCATCCGCTTGGCGTCATCGACGGTCGTTGCCGTCTGCACGCACAGCAGAATGTCCTGGGCGTAAGCGTCGTCCGCCTGCACGTAGTGGACGTCGTTCGTGCAGACGAGCGGCAGGCTCTCCCGCCGACCATAGTCTACTAAAAAGCGATTGATCGCCTGCTGCTCGGGGATCTGGTGGTCCTGCAATTCCAGGTAGTAGCCTTCGGGTCCAAAGGTGTCGCGGAACCAGCCGATAGTCTTGCGCGCCTCTTCTTCCCGTCCCTGCAGCAGCAACTGCGGCACCTGGGCGCCGAGGCAACCCGAGAGGGCGACGATGCCCTCGTGGTGGGCGGCCAGCAGGTCGAGGTCAACTCGCGGTTTGTAGTAGAAGCCGTCCAGGCTGGCCTTGCTCACCAGCTTGATGAGGTTGCGGTAGCCGACAGCGTCGCGGGCCAGCAGCGTCAGGTGGTAGGGGCTGGAGTCCAGCTTCGGCTGGCGGTCGGTCATCTTGCGTTGCGCGCAGTAGACCTCGCAGCCGACGATGGGCTTGATCCCGGCGGTCTGTGCAGTCTTGTAAAAGTCCAGCGCGCCGTGCATGACGCCGTGATCGGTCAGGGCGATCGCGCCCATGCCGTGCGCCTTGGCGTTGGCGACGAGATCAGGAATACGTGCCAGCCCATCGAGCAGGCTGTATTCCGAGTGGACATGTAAATGCGTGAAATCCGCCACGTTCCCTAACCTCTTCCCGCTGCCTGTTCCGCAGTCTACCGACGTTCAGGATAGGGGACAACGGGGCGTGTTCCCTGGTGGGCAATGGAAAAGGCTGTCTGTTCTGACGTTATTGGCGAACTGCTGGAGGAGGCCCCCACTCTGGCTCCGCCATCTCGCCCCCATGCGTGGGGGCGAGCCATTGTCGTGGTATTTCGGCAATGGCAAAGGGGGGATAGTGCCGAATTCAGCGTGAGGGCCGTCGTCCCTCTACGCCAGCGACGCTATGCCTCGATTCTGGCTCGCCCCCACGCATGGGGGCGAAATGGCAAAGCCAGAGTGGGGGCCTCCTCGCACGCAAGCCAGCGTGGGGGCCGTCCCCGTCCCTCATCCCGTACAATGGCTGAATGGGTTCGGGCGAGCCGGCCGGTATGGGGCCTCGTCCCGCGTTCCCAACAGGCATAGACTGTGCAGTACAGGGCTGCAGGGTTCCCAATGCTGGGATGGCGCTGGAGGGGTGACAGTGAGGGAATCGTCAGTAGATTCCGCAGCGCCGGTGGTTCAACCGGCGACAGTAGCGACTACCAAACGGCGCTCAAAATCGGCAATGCGCGAACTGTTGGAGACGATCCTCCTCACTGCCATCGTCTTCCTGGCGATCCGGGCAGTTGCACAGAACTATCAGGTTGACGGTCATAGCATGGACCCAACGATGAATAACGGCGAGTTCGTGATCGTGCTCAAGGCGGTGTACTGGTTCCACCCGCCCCAGACGGGCGACATCATCGTCCTGCAGTACCCGCAGGATCCCAGCCGCAACTTCATCAAGCGCGTGATTGGTGTCCCGGGCGATGTCGTCGCCGTCCACGGTGGCCATGTCTATGTCAACGGTCACGCCCTTACCGAGCCGTATATTGCTCAGGCCCCGGCCTACACCGTCGCCCCGCTCACGGTTCCCGCCGGTAAGTACTGGGTGCTGGGCGACAACCGCAACGACAGCAACGACTCCCATATCTGGGGCCTCCTCCCCGCCAATGAAGTCATCGGCAAGGCCTGGGTCGTGTATTGGCCGCCGAGCCAGTGGCGCACCGTGCCGCACGTCAACTACGGCAACACGCTGGTAGCGCCGGCCGGGGCCTAGCCGCCCCAGCGCATCGCCGTCGCAGCCCAGGTCAGCCCCGCGCCGAACGAGGCGAGCACAACGCGGGAACCGGGCTGAATCGTACCGGTTTCCACGGCTTCGCAGAGGGCGACGGGCACTGATCCGTTCGAGGTATTGCCGTAGCGGTCGACGTTGACGTAGAAACGTTCCAGCGGGATGCCCAGCGCCTTGCTGGCGGCCTGAATGATCCGCAGGTTGGCCTGGTGCGGAATCAGGACATCGACGTCAGCGAGCGACCAACCGGCCGCCTCGGTGACGCGGCGCACCGCGTCGCCGAGGATGCGGCTGGCGAAGCGAAAGACCTCGCGGCCGTCCATCTTGACGTAGCGCGCCCCCTCAGCAAGCGCCGGCAAGCTGCCGGCGGCGTCACTTGCCGGTTCCGCTACATAGACGGCGCGCGGACGAGCCACGCTGTCCATGTACAGGGCAGCCGGATTGCCGCCCTCCGAACCCAACTCCATACTCAGGAAATCGCCGGGACCGTCAACGGCCTCCAGGTAGACCGCACCGGCGCCGTCCCCAAATAGGACGCACGTCGCACGATCGGTCCAGTCCAACACACGCGACAGCGTGTCGCCACCGGCGACGAGCACGCGGTCGTAGACGCCGCTGCGAATGAACTGCAAGCCGGTGATCAGGGCGTAGACGAAGCCGGAACAGCCGGCCTGCAGGTCGAAAGCGCCGGCAGGCGCCCCCAGGGCCGCCTGCAGCAGGCAGGCCACGGCCGGGAACTGGTAGTCCGGCGTGACAGTGGCGACGATCACCAATTGCACGGCGCTGCCGGCGACACCTGCCCGTCGCAACGCCTGCTGCGACGCCGCCAGGACCATGCTGGCCGTCCCCTCGTGGTCGGCAACCAGGCGACGTTCCCGGATGCCGGTGCGCGAGGTGATCCACTCGTCGCTGGTGTCGACCATCTGCTCCAGGTCGTGGTTCGTCAGGATGCGATCGGGGACGTACATGCCCCAACCGGCAATCTTCGCGCCGCGTTGCACGCCGTACTCCCAGTCACCTCTGCTGTCAGCCGCTGCACCATTGTAGCGAGGGAACGGTCGGCCAGAGCAAGCGGACAACGCTTACGGCGTGAGGTAGTCCTCGCGGGGCGGGTTGAAAATGTCGAGCGCGCGTCCGCCCTGGGGTCCGGCCACAAAGGTGTGCAGCGTGTCACCAGGAATGTAGTAGCTGTCACCGGCGCGCACGCTCTGCTGGCAATCGCCGATGACAGCCTCGGCGTCGCCCGCCAGCCAGATGCCCAGTTGCTCGTGCGGGTGCTGGTGCGGCGCCACCACAGCGCCGGGTTCCAGGTCCACCAGGGACAGCATGACGTTCGCGCTACTGAAAATGCGGAGCGTCACTCCCGCCGCCAGCCGACGCGCTGGGATGGCATCCCAGTCCACAAAGTTCGGTAACGCTGTCATCTTTGGTATGCTAGCCTTCGCTGTGAATCAGGGTGCGCGATGCGAGCATAGCACGCCGCTAGGGAAAGGCAAGACGGAGACTATGGCAAACACCATCGGCGTCGGCGTGATAGGCGCCGGCAATATCGCCGAGATGAACCACCTGCCCGGCTACCAGGTGCTGGGCATCACCCTGCAAATACTGGACGCGATCTACGAGTCATCTAAGACAGGTCAGATGGTGGACATCACGTAGGCGCCAGCGCCCACCGGTAGATCGCCTGCGCCACGCCGTGCTCGGTGTTGGCGCCGGTGATCTCGCGCGCCACAGCTCGGGCAGCCGGCTTGGCGTTGCCCATCGCGATGCCGAGCCCGGCCCAGCCCAGCATTGGGACGTCGTTGAGGTCGTCCCCAATGGCCATGACCTCCGCCCGGCTCACGCCGTAGCGCTCGGCAACCCAGGCCACCGCTGCGGCTTTCGAGACGCCGGAGGAAAGGATCGTCAGCGTCACGTCGTCAAACGCCAACGTGGCAATCCGATCAGCAAATTCCGTAGTCATGCTGCATTTGATGGCAGCCATCGTGTCGACCGGCGCATAGAACCAGAGTTTGCTCACTCTGGTTGCCTCGTCGGCCAGCAGTTGCTGGATCTCGCCAACCGAATGCGGCGGCTCAACTTTCCAGCGCATGATCGAATCGAGCAGCCGCTCATCGACAGCTTCCACGCTCCAACGGTCGACCAGTCCTTCCTGCGTTTCCACGTGCAGATTGATCGTGGGATCATGCTCCTTGAGCATCTGGGCGATCCGACGAACAACGTCGAGGTCAATCGGCTCATGATGGATGACCTCCTGACGACCGGCATCGTAGACGAGGGCGCCGTTGAAGGCCACGATCGGCGTATCCAGTTCAAGCTGGCGGTGAACATCGACCATGTGGCGAGGCGCTCGCCCCGACGCGAGGACTACATGTTTTCCGGCAGCCACCGCCGCCCGCACCGCCCTGGCAGTCGTGGGATGCACTTCGCCGCCCCGGTCGAGCAGGGTGCCGTCCATATCCAGGGCCAGCAGGCGGTAACACGGTCTCATCACCTGGAGTATACCGGCGACCCGCGACGCGAGGCGTTACGAGGGGTGTATCGGGAATGCCGTGGACCGTCAAAGGCCGGCCTGGCGAGAGCTTCGCACTGAGGCTTGGCCGGAATTGGTGGGGCAGCGCGCTGGCAGTGATACAACCCGTGGAGCCGTGCTATGCTGAAGCGTCGTGGCCAGCCAGTACACGAGACGATTGGAAGTTGAGCGGGAAGGTGGTGCTGGGTCAATGATCACGACCAAGCAACGCTGCACGTTTGACGACTGGCTGGCGATGCCCGACGACGGCAGGCGCTACGAACTGCTGAACGGGAAGCTCGTCGAGATGGCGCCGCCGACTGCCAACCACGCCAGGCTGGTGAGCTCCCTCGACCGCTGGCTTGGTCGGGCCGACGCGGCGGGCTATGGCGCCGGACTGGTAGGACCGGTGGCGGTGCTGCTGGACGCCAACATGCGGCGGGAGAACGCACCGGAGCCGGATGTCTTCTTCGTCCGGCGAAGTCACGAGCACATCATTACAGCCGACGCCGTGGAGGGTGTTCCTGATCTGGTGATCGAGATACTCTCGCCAAGCAATCGGCGGGAAGATCTGCCAGGCGGGGAGAGGTGGGATCTGTACGTGCGCTTCGGCGTGCCAGCGTACTGGACAGTCGATCCCGCGGCGCGGACAGTAACGCAGTACGAACGACGCGCGGGGCTGTTGGTGGAAGTGGCGCGGCTGGGCCTGGGCGAGGATCTGCGCTCGCCGCTCTTCCCCGGCATCACCTTGCCGGTAGCCGAACTGTTCCGAAACCTGCGGGAGCCGGGGCGCTAGCAGAACGATGTCTCGCGTCCAATGCTGTCGGGTTGCTGCCATTAGGGGAGCATGCATGGAGCACGGTACCCTGTAAGCGTCTCGTGCGTCATGGACCCTAGGGGCCGGCATCGGCGGCCTTGGGTTGCCAAAATTCAAAGGCACGCCGAACAGGCTTTTCGGCACATGGAATGCGCATCTGAAGTCGGGGCAGTTCCCAGGCCCTCGCGTGTCCGTCGGCAGCTTGCCGCAAGTGAACGTCGGAAACAGGAAGGATGGCAAACATGCGCCGCCTCGCTACGCTCGTGGTGCTGGCCCTGCTGGTCGGCGCCGGAGCCCTCTATCTCGTTCAATTCGCGCCGCGCACCGGCGCCGCGGTGACACTCGCTCCTCGGAGCGCCCCCACTGGCGTTGCGGCAATTGTGGCGACCTCAACACCACCGCCAACGCCGACAGCGCAGCCAACGGCAACCTCTGCGCCCACTGCGACACCGGCGCCCACTGCCACGCCGGTTCCCCCACCGAAGCCGCTGGTGCAATCGCCAAGCGACCCGAACCCGAAGGTCTGGTACGCCGGCAAGGACGTGACGCTGCACTGGAGCGAGCCGAGCGGCGTGGCCATCAACGGCTACAGCTATCTAATAGACCAGGCGGCCACGGGCGGCGCACCGACGACAGTGCGCACATCGGACCAGACGGTGACATTGAGCAACCTTAAGGACGGCGTCTGGTACGTACACGTGCGCGCGGTCGGCGCATCGGGTCAGTGGGGGCCGTCCGCTTCCTTCCAATTCAACCTTGATCGTGTGCCCCTCAGCGTCACCACGCCGAAGTTCTCGGCCTTTACTTTCAACCCAAACTTCTTCACACAGGACTTCTGGTTCGATGTTTCCAAGCCGTCCCAGGTGACGGTACTCGTACAGGGTAGCACAGGGGCATTCGTCCGCACCTTCCACACGCAGCAGCCAAAAGCAGGCGAGGTAGACCTCACCTGGGACGGCAAAACCGACAAGGGCAGCGTCGCCCAGCCAGGGAAGTACAGCTACCTGGTCAAGGCGGATGACGGCCACGGTCATCAGGCCAGTGCGCAGGCCAGTGACCTGAGCATCACCTATGACCGCATCGTTGTCTCCCTCTCCAAGCAGAGCCTCACTGCCTATGACGCTAACACGCCGGTAGTGACCACCCTCGTGACCACCGGCAACCAGGTCCTGCCGACACCGGTCGGCGTCTTCCCCATCCTGGGCAAGTATTCGCCCTTCACCTTCCACTCCCCCTGGCCGAAAGGCAGCCCCTTCTGGTACGCCGACTCGCCCGTCACCTATGCGCTGCTCTTCGACGACCGCGGCTACTACATTCACGATGCGCCGTGGCGGAGCGATTTCGGTCCCGGCAGTAATGCCAAACCCGGCACCCCCGGTCAGGACCTCACCGGCAGCCACGGCTGCGTGAACGTTCCGCCGGCGATCGCCAAGCAGTTGTACGACTGGGCCCCGACGGGAACGGCTGTGCAGGTTGTGCCTTAGAACCAATACGGTTCAGAACAAGTCATCCCCGCTACAGGGGCGCTTGCTCCATCAAACACACGCAGACGGGCGTTGGGATGTTGGCGATTGGCCCCGCCGCCTCAAGGGCGCCGGTCTCCGGATCAAGGCGGAACGTGACGATGGTGTCGCTGTCCTGGTTAGCGGCGAAGAGCCAGGTCCCCGTGCGGTCAATGGCGAAGTTGCGCGGCGTGCGGCCTTGCGTCGGCGTCTGGCCAAGCGCCGTCAGGTGGCCTGTTGCCTCATCCACGGCGAAGGCAGCGATGCTGTCGTGGCCACGGTTGGAGCCGTACACGAACTTGCCCGAAGGCGTACAGTGGATGTCGGCCGTGCTGCGGGAGCCGATCACGCCGTCGGGGACGGTGGGGACGCGCTGCACGTGGCGGAGTGTACCTACCGCGCCATCGAAAGCGAAAGCGTCTACCGTGAGGTCCAGCTCGTTGATCACGTAGACCCAGCGGCCCGAGGGGTGAATGGTCAGGTGGCGCGGCCCGGCGCCGGCGCGGCTCTCCGCCCACGGCTTGTCATGCGGCGTCAGCTTGCCGCGTTCCGCATCATAGCGATACACAAGCACTTTGTCCATGCCGAAGTCACAGACGAGGGCGAAGCGGTTGGTCGAGTCGAGATTGATGGAGTGCGCGTGTGGCCCCTGCTGCCGATGGGGGTTGACGCTGGAACCGACGTGCTGAATCACCTCCGTCGCGGCGCCGAGGCGCCCATCCTCAGTGATCGGCGTCACCGATACACTGCCCGTCTGGTAGTTCGTCGCCAGGAGGTAACGGCCGGCATTGTCCACCACAATATGGCACGGGGCGCCCCCGTGGGAGGGCTGCCGGTTGAGCAGCGTCAGCGCCCCGGTCTCCGCGTTGATGGCGAAGGCGCTCAGCCCGCCGCCTTCCTCGGTGTAGAGCTCGTTGACGGCGTAGAGGTAGCGACGGGAAGGGTGGAGCGCCAGGTAGGACGGGTTTATGCCGCCCTCGGTGACGGCAACTTCGCTGAAGGCGCCGGTAGCCATGTCCAGGCGCAGGGTGACGATTCCTTTGGCCTTGCCATGGACAAACGTCTCGAGTGTGGTGTACGTGCCGATAAAGGCGAGGATGCTCGCTGGTTCATGTGTTGCCATTGGTGTATGCTCCGTCCTGCAGGTACAAGCCGCGCCATCGCGGCGCTGGATATGGTACAGCATGGCCCTGTGTCGCCACAGCTACGCTTCGTCGGCGCGCCAGGCGGGCATGCTGGCGTACATTGCCGCTCCAGCCAGCCGCAGCGCCGCAGCCAGCAACAGGACGGCGTGGATGCCGATGACGGTATACAGCAGGGTGCCCAGCAGCGGCAGTGTCACCGCCGCGATGCCTGCCAGCGTGTTGTAGACGGCAACGCGGGTCGGCCGCTCGTGCGGTGGCCCCATCTCGATCAGCGCCTGGGTGACGGCGGTGGTGACGCCGGCGCCGAACAAGTTGCCGTAGATCGCCGCCAGGGCATAGGTAACGACACTCGGCGCCAGGGCCACGAAGGCGGGGAAGAGTCCCCAACCGGCCACGGCAAGGGGCAAGATGCGGCGCAAACGCCCGCGGCCCAACAACCGCCCCCAGACGGGATAGGCTAGCGTCGCCGCGAGGCCCGCCACGGTTCCAACGATGCCGACTGCCCGGTCGCTAGCCTGGAGCGTGCGCACCAGGTAGATCGAGAAGAGGGCGGTCGGCAGGTACAGGCCGGAGAGGAAGATCGCCAGACCGAAGCAGAAGCGCCGGAAGACGGGCCGATGCAACACCGTGAGCGCCGGCACGCTCGCCAGCACCGGCGCATTTTTGTCATCGCCCTTCGGCAAGATCAGCCGGTTGCGGTGATAGAGGCCGATCAGGGAGAGCAGGAACGCGGCCACGAAGACAAACTGGTAGTTGCCGGGGAAGGGCAGCAGCGACAGCAGCCAGCCGCCGACCAAGGCCGCCAGCGTCGCGCCGACGCCGCTCAGCATGTTGCGAACACTCAAGACGTTGGCCCGGCGATCGACACGCACCATGTCGCCAATCTGCGAGGTCAAGGCGATATTGCTGATAATCGTCGGAATCGAAGAGACGGCAATGATGCCGACGTAGGACCAGGTCCGGACGGCAAGCGGCAACAGCGGCACAATGGCCAGCAGCGGGTAGCCGAGGCGGAAGAGCAGCGATGGAATGATGACGATCTTCAGGTTGCGCCGGTGCCGGTTGACGTAGCGCGCCGCCCGCAGCGACAGGAAGGTACCGCCCAGCGCCGGTAGCGACACCAGCAAGCCGACCTGGAAGGCACTGCCGCCGAGGCGCAACAGAAACACGGCGAGGAAGGTGTTGATGACACCGCTCAACAGGCTGGACCACAGCACGTCGTGGTACAGCAACAGGATGTTGTCACGCTCGACGTTGACGCTCCGGCGGGGCCAGAGCACGTCGGACCAGGCGAGGCCTAATCGCCGGAGCACGCGCTGCACAGCATCCTCGTCTGCTATCGCAATAGGCCGCCAAAGCGGTCCTGTATGATACGCTGCTTGCCCGGAAGCGCACGTGGGTGTACCAGGGAGGTCATATGCCTGACGACGGCACGCCCCGCGACCTCGGCGACGGCCTGGTCTTGCGTTGGTCCCAACGGACCGACACCGAGGCCATCGTTGCCCTGACTTGCGCCGTCTTCCGCGACGCCGACGAAGACCCGGCCGGGGAGCAGATGAACGCCTATACCCGCCAGCTCCTGAGCGGCAGCCACCCGCTCATGACGTCGCAGGATTTCGCTGTCGTTGAGGACACGCGCGCCAGGAAGATCGTCGCCTGCTCCTGCCTGCTGCGGCAGACCTGGCAGTTCGGCGACGTGGCCTTCCCTGTCGGACGGCCGGAACTGGTGGCCACCGACCCGGCCTACCGCAAGCGCGGCCTGATCCGTGCCAGCTTTGGGGTCTTACACGCCCGCAGCGACGCGCGTGGCGACCTCGCCCAGGGGATCACCGGCATACGCTACTTCTATCGCCAGTTCGGCTACGAGTACGCCCTGGAACTGGGCGGCGGCCGCACCACCTATTTCACGGATATTCCGGCCGCCCTGCCGGGCACAACGGAGGCGTACCATCTGCGCCCGACAGGCGATGCCGACGTACCTTTCATCGCTGAGTTGTACCAGCGAGCACAGGCCCGCTCGCTGATCTCCTGCGTCATTTCGCCGGCGAACTGGCGCGCCAAGGTCCTGGCGCCCGTCGCGTCGGACAACGACTGGCTCGTGCAGACGATCGTGGACACGATCGGGACGCCCGCCGGCTATGTCGTGCTGGCGCCGATCCGTAATCAGTCGACCATTGTGGCGCGACAAATAGAGGTGAAGCCCGGCGTCGCCATGCACGCTGTCGCGCTGCCGCTGCTCCGTGTACTGCGCGACCTGGCGCCGACATTACGCACCGCCAAACCACTCGATCCACCGACCGGCGTCGGGTTTGCCCTGGGCAGCGCCCACCCCTGGTACGGCGCGGTAGGAGGCAATCTCCTGCCGCGCCGCTGGTCACCCTACGCCTGGTACGTGCGTATTGCCAACCTGCCCCGCTTCATCCTCCGCATCCGTCCTGTGCTGGAACAGCGCCTGGCGGCTTCGGTGGTAGCAGGCTACAGCGGCGAGTTGCGCCTGAACTTCTATCGCGGCGGTCTGCACCTCGTTTTTGCCGCTGGCAAGCTGACCCTGGCGGAGGATTGGCAACCACCGGTACGTGAGCCGCATGACAATGCCGCCTTCCCGCCCCTTGTCTTCATGCAACTCCTGCTGGGCTATCGTGACATGGACAGCCTCCGCAGCGCCTACCCGGATGTCTGGTTCCACGACGACGCCGAGCCGTTGCTGCGCGTGCTTTTCCCGTTGGCCCACTCGCAGGTGCTGAGTTTGGATTGAGGGACAGGGGGAAGGGACAGGGCCAGAGAGGGCTGGCGACTAAAGTCGCGCCTACAAACGAGCAAAGCCCGCCTTCGCGGGCTGAGAACGAGTCCGCGCAGGCGGACTTCGCTGGCATTAGGCGCGACTTTAGTCGCCAGCCCTCTACTCACGAACGGTACCTAATCCCCCTTGTGCCCCTTCCCGTGTCCGTTCCCAGCGTTAGAGGCAGGGATCAGTGGCGCCGCGCTGGATGTTGCCGCCAGGTGATCAAGATGCCAACCATTAGCGCCATCGGTGACGGTAACCCAGGCAAAGCTAGAGGTGGCATTGCCGCCATTGCGGTACTCTGTCAGGCCAACGGCGACGTTGGCGCTCTTCTGGTCGGCGGCATAGAGCGGCGGACGCCAGGACCAGGCCAGGCTGGTGTCAGCGACGTACTGCCTTTGAAAGTCGGCGAACGGCAGTTGGAACTGCGCGGTGGGGCTGAGGTAGGCGTAGGCGGCGGCCATGCCGGCAGCGTCATGGCCATTCTGCAAGGCCCTGTTCAGCGCGACGTAGAAGCCCTGGACCGCGTCCTGAGGTAGCGCCGGGTGAACGGGTGCTGCGGTGGGGACCGCTGTGGCCGCGGGCGGGATCGCTGTCGCCGTTGGTTGAGCGGCGACACTGGCGTTGCTGTGCAAAGCCGTAGAGGAGGCAATCGCCGCAGCCCGTGAAGTGAGCGTCCGCTCCACTGAACGGACGAGGCCCGGCGACTGGCCGAGTTGCGCCCCACGCTGGGCATAGGCAACGCCAGCCACCGCGAGGAACAGGAGCAAGGGCGCCAACAACACCCAGCGCGGCAACCGCCGACGGCGAACGAGCCTGGGGCGTGCCGGCGATGCTGCACGCGGCGATACCGCCCCGGCCGCTGCCGCCTGCTTCGGTGGCGCAGCGGCTGCGCAGCGCACCGGCGGCGCGGTGCCGGGCGGTAGTCCCCCGGGAGGCGCAATGACGGCGGTCCGCCGCCGGCTGTCCGCCAGGGCAGCGTTGAGCGCCGTCACGAAGGCCGCTGCACTGAGGAAACGGGATGCCGGATCCTTCACCAGGCACCGCTGGATGGCAGCATCGATCCCCGGCGGGATTTCGGGACGCAGCCGGCGGATCGAGGGTGGCGGAGCGTTGAGGTGCAGGAGCAGGAGGCCGCGGTCATCGGCGGCGGCAAAGGGCAGTTTGCCGCTCATGAGCTCGTAGGTCAGCACACCCAGGGAATAGATGTCGGACTGCGGGGTGGCTACCTCACCACGCGCCTGCTCCGGCGACAGGTACTCCAGGGTGCCGACGGCAACGCCGGCGCGAGTGAGCCGGCTGCCCTGACGAGCTTGGGCGATACCAAAGTCCATGAGGGTCACACGGTCGCCCGCCTCCAGCATGACGTTGCCGGCGCTGACGTCGCGGTGAATGACACCCCGCGCGTGGGCGTAGTCGAGAGCGGAGGCGATTTGCTCAACAATGTGGACGGCGCGCTGCACCGGCAAGCCTTCGGCCGGAATGGCGCGCGCCAAGGGCAGGCCGTCAACGTAGCGCATAGCGATGTAATAGCGGCCGTCGACCTGACCCGAGTCGTAGATCGGGATAATGTGCGGATGCTGCAGCGCCGCCGCCGCCCGCGCCTCCTGCAAGAACCGGGCGATGAACGTTGGATCGTTCGCAAATTCCGGCGGCAACAGCTTCAAGGCGACCGGACGGTCCAGCGTCGTCTGGATGGCCCGATACACGGCGGACATCCCGCCCCGCCCGAGCAGTGCCTCAATGCGATACGGGCCGAGCTGGCTGGCGACGTTCGCGGAGGCCGGAGGCCGGAGGCCGGGGGGCGTCGGACGGGCGCTACTATTCGGCATCGTCACCTCTCTTCGCACCCCTGATCACTCAGTTTCGGGAATGTCTGCTCACGACGTCCTGGCTCTTCCAGCGCAGGTAAGGCAACCGGCCATTGGGGCGAACCTTGCCCGCTGGTATCATCTTACCTTGATAAGAGAGAACCGCCCGTGAACCACGACCCGTCTTCCCCGGCCCCCGACACCCGACACCCGACCCCTGCGACCACCGTTACAGGCGTTGTCGCTGCCGTGTTGCCTAGCGCGCTCTACCGCATATCGCTTGCCAACGGGCACACCGTGCTGGCAGGGCTGGACCCCGAAGCGCGAAAGCGCCTGATCCGCCTCACGCCGGGCGATGGCGTGCGCGTCCGTCTCTCTCCCTACGACTTCTCGCGCGGCCGAATTCTGGGCCGTGATCCCGAACCAGGAGGCGAAATATGAACAGGACTATTGCGGCCCCGCGAGTGACCACGCAACCCCACGATCAGGCCGGAAATGGTCTGTTTCCCACCGTTCGGCCGCGCCGGCTGCGCACCGGCGAAGTCTTGCGGACGCTGGTGCGCGAGACAACGCTGGACATCGCGGACTTCATTTACCCGCTGTTCGTCACCGAAGGAACCGGCGCTGACCAACTGGTGGCGTCAATGCCCGGCGTCACGCAGTGGACTTTGCGCTCCCTGCCCAGCGAGGCTGAAGCCATCGCGGCACTCGGCATCCCCGGCGTCCTGCTCTTCGGGCTGCCTGCCGCCAAGGATGCCATCGGCAGCGGGGCCTGGGCCGAGGAAGGGATCATCCAGCAAGCCATTCGCACGATCAAGCGGGCGGTGCCGGAGTTGCTGGTGGTGGCCGACCTCTGCCTGTGCGAGTACACCAGCCACGGCCACTGCGGCATCCTGCGCGGCGGTGAGGTTGCTAACGACGAAACCCTGGAGTTGCTGGCGCGGACGGCAGTCAGCCAGGCGGCAGCCGGCGCCGACGTCATCGCCCCATCGGACATGATGGATGGCCGCGTGGGGGCGATCCGTCGTGCGCTCGACGCTGCCGGCTTCGTCAACACGCCAATCATGTCCTACGCCGTCAAGTACGCCTCCGGCTTCTACGGCCCCTTCCGCGAAGCCGCGCAATCGGCGCCGCAGTTCGGCGACCGCCGCGGCTACCAGATGGACCCTGCCAACGCCCGTGAGGCGTTACGCGAAGTGGCGCAGGACCTGGCGGAGGGCGCCGACATGCTGATCGTCAAGCCGGCGCTTTCCTACCTGGACATCATCAGCCGCGTCCGCGCCGCAGTTCAGGTGCCCGTGGTGGCCTACAACGTCAGCGGCGAGTACGC
>DHIZ01000395.1 GCA_002404055.1 Chloroflexi bacterium UBA4733 | reverse complement strand
GCTGAGATGCGTCCGGTCAGGGTTCCGCTTGTGACAATTCGGGCATGGAGTTGGATCCGGGTTGCCCCGGCTTCTGCGTCATTCGGTTGTGCTGAGGAGGGCCTCTCCTACCGGGGTTCGTTGGTAGAGCACCGTTCGTCCGGAGCGTGCGCGGGTGAGAAGTCCCGCGTCGAGCATGATGCGGAGGTGGCCGCCTACGGCTCCGAGAGACATGCCGGTCGTTGCCACGAGTTGGGTCGTGGAGGTGGGGCTGTCAAGAGCTACCAGCAGATGGGCCCGGGAGGCTCCAAGCAGCCGACGCATTGAGGCGGGTGGGCGCGCCTGGACCTCCCAAAGTGCGGCGCTGCCCCGGGCGGGGTAGACCAGCGCTGGTCGCCACGGTGGGTCGAGGTAGATCCCGAGCCCGGGGTAGATGAAGACTGATGGCACGAACAAAAGCCCTCGGCCGTCGAGTCTGGCTTGGCCATTGGGCCGCTCGCGGATTTCCACGGTGGCGCTGTGCCAGGTGACAGTGCGGTGCATCCCGGTCAAGGCGCCGGCCCAGCCACTGCGGGTGAGCCGGCCGGCCCGGTGGACGACATCGCGTTCGAGGATCGCCTGCAGTTGCGGCCAGTCCGGGGCGATCAGGGCTGTCCAGGCCATCTGAAGGCTGTCCGCGATCTGGTCGACGACATCGGGACGGGAGAGCCACCTGGCGATCTGTGGTTCTGGCGCCGGGCCGGGAGCGAGGGCTTTGGTGATCTCAGCGCGGGCCAGCGACAGTGGTGTTGCCCGGACGGCGGCCAGGTCATCGCCTAGCGTCTGCGCCACCCCATTGGGCGGCGGTGCTACGAAGTTAGCGCCGTAGGCGCTGCTTTGCAGGGCCAGAAGTGCGCGGATGCCTGGGTCGTGGCGGACCTGGGCGAAGCGTTCGCGCCACCGGGTTCGGATGGGTGACGGTAGGCGGTTGCCGCGACCTCCGGTCCCACCCAGGTGCCGTAACAGGTGCTGAAGCTCGCCAAGGGGTGAGACCGCGAAACGGCTAACTGCCAGGTCGTCGGGTCCCACCATGATCCGGAGCATCGTCATCGACCTTTCGCATCTACGCGAAACAATAGCGGTCGAACCATTCGCGTCGCCACGATGCAGACATGGCAAACGCCGAAGCTGTGAAACCAGCCGTCCAGCGAGCCCGCTATGGCCAGGTGTTCGCGGTCGGCCCGTTCCGGGCGTTGTTCGGCGGTACCGTGCTGACGATCGTGGCGAGCTCGCTGCAGATGCTCGGCTTGTCGGTGCTGGTCTACCTCGCAACCGGGTCAGCGTGGCTGTCAGCGGTCGCCTATGGCGCCGGGTTCCTGCCTCAAGTCCTCGGCGGCGTGGTACTGACGTCGCTGGCCGACCGGCTCCGCACCCGGCCGCTGATCGTCATCGGATGCCTGATCCGCGCCGCGGTGGCCGTCGTACTGGCCCTCGCTCCGGTACCCGTCGTGGCCATGATCGGGTTGGTCGCCGCCGCGGCAGCGCTGCAGCCACTGTTCAGCGCCGCGCAATCGGCGTTGCTACCTCACATCCTGACCGGTGACCGTTACGTGCTGGGCCGCTCCGTGCTCAATCTGGCCTCAGCCGGAGCCCAGCTGGCCGGTCTGGGTGCTGGAGGCGTCCTGATCGCCGTTCTGGGCGGTCACCGTGCCCTGCTCGGCGCCGCCGCCGCGCAGCTGCTCGCTGGCCTCATCTTCGCGATCGGACTACCCGGCCGCCGCCCGCCTACCACCGACGTTGCTCGGCGATGGCGGCTGGGCGACACGTGGCGCGGGAACGCACAGTTGCTGGCCAACCCCTCCATCAGAGCCATTCTCCTGCTGTGGTGGATCCCCCCCGCACTGCTGGGCGGGGCTGAATCGCTGGTCGTCCCTTACGTCGCAGAAAGCGGCGCCCCGCCCGCCAGCGCAGGGTGGGTGCTGGCCGCCATGCCCGCCGGAATGTTCTTCGGCGACCTCATCGTCGGTCGATTCTGCACGCCGGCAACCCGTGAACGTCTGGTGCTGCCGCTGTTGCTACTTATGGGTTTGCCCCTGCTCCCGATGGTCGCCCACCTCCCACTCGCGGTGACAGCGGGTCTACTCGGCCTGGCCAGCGCCGGATTTGCCTACCAGCTCGGCCGCCAACAGGCCTTCCTCGATGCCGTCCCCCACCAGGCACAAGGCCTAGCATTCGGTCTCTACAGCACCGGAATCATGACCGGACAGGGACTCGGTCCAATCGCAGCCGGCGCGCTCGCCAGCTCACTGAACGCCGGATCGACGATGGCGCTCGCCGGATCCGCGATTGTCGTCGCCAGCCTGCTACTGGCAGGCACCACAGCTCATCGACGGCGACGCCGTCCCGGCTGACCCGTAAAGGCCGCCATCCGAGGAAACCATAGTGCGAGAGAGGGCAGCGCAAGATCGACCTCATCACCAGCACGATCCCCTTGTCGCCGAGCGGTCAAGCACCAGTTGGGACGGTCACTTCGGTCGAAGAATCTGCCGCCCCAAGGTCGGCTACAGGCGCCAACTGGCGATTGTCATGGGGGATCCCATTGCGGTGAACGTAGGGCTCGGCATGGGCGCCCCCCTCCCCCCGCGACCGGCGTGGCCTCAACACAAGGCCGGTCTGATACCTAGTAGATTTGCCGAGGTCCGAATTCGAGGAGGGGCGTGATGGAAGCGATGAGCCTTCTTCGCCCGGAGGTCGGCCTGCGGGTCGGCGACCGCTACCAGCTGACCGAGCGGATCGCGGGCGGTGGCATGGGCGAGGTGTGGGTGGCCCGCGACGAGGTGTTGGGTCGCCAGGTTGCGGTGAAGATCCTGCGTCGCGAGTTCGCCGACGACATTGGGTTCATCCAACGGTTCCGGGCCGAGGCACGGCACGCCGCGTCCCTGTCGCACCCGGGGATTGCCTCGGTATTCGACTACGGAGAGGAGAACAGCTCGGCCTACCTTGTCATGGAGTTGGTTCGTGGCGAGCCCCTGTCGCAGCGCTTGGCCCGCGAGGGCGCGCTGCCCGCGGCAGTCACCGTCCCACTTGTGCAGGAGATCGCCCATGCGTTGCAGGCTGCCCACGCCGCGGGGGTTGTGCATCGGGACGTCAAACCGGCCAATCTGCTAATGACATCCGACGGACATGTCAAGGTCACCGACTTCGGTATCGCTCGGGCTGGCGGGCAGGCAGCCCTCACCCGCGCCGGCGAGGTGATGGGCACCGCGCAGTACCTCTCCCCTGAGCAGGCATTGGGCCGGCCTGCCACAGCCGCGAGCGACGTCTACTCCCTGGCCGTGGTGGCCTACGAGGCCTTGTCCGGGGTTCGACCGTTCGAAGCGGACACTGCCATCGCCGTCGCGATGGCGCATGTCAACCGAATGCCCGAGCCGCTGCCGGCCATCGTTGAGCCGGCGGTGGCGGCGGTGGTCATGCGGGCGCTGGCCAAGGACCCTGCGCTGCGCCCCGCGAGCGCGGACCAGTTCGCCGACCAGCTAGGGGCCGCCCTTACCGTCGCGGCGACGACGCAGGTTCCTAATGCGCACCTGGCTCGCACCTTGGTGATGCCATCAATAGCCGCCGGCGCTCCCGTTGTTGCGTTTGCGAGGGGGCTCTCGGCCCGGGCTCGCAAGCTGGGGCTCGGGTTGCTCGTCGCGGCCGTCGTGCTGACCGTCCTAGTGTTGGCGATCGGCCAGCGCGGCAACCCGGTGGGCGCCACCACAGGCAGATCGACAACCCGCTCCAGCCCGCCGTCAACGGCGACGACGCCCAGCCCGCCGAGCGTCCAGGTCTTACGGGCCGACTACATCGGGCAGGACGCCAAGGTCGCTGTCGCCGCTTTGGGCGCGCTGGGCCTGGCTGCCCGTGTGAAGCCTGTGGCGACCGACCGGGCCCAGGCCGATTCCGTCGTGGGCTTGGCCCCGACCGGCATACTTCATCCCGGGGACACCGTGACCCTCTTGGTGGCGGCCCCCCCTGAGAATCACGGCAACGACTGAGCTTCTCCTGGGCGACTCGATCGGTGAAGCTCTGGAACCCCAGACCGCGCATCGGTAGCGACAAAAGCGGTTCTTCCGCGACCCCGACACCGTGTCCGTGCACCTCCGGCGCTATTCCGGCTATTCACAGTTCGACGTGA
>DHIZ01000183.1 GCA_002404055.1 Chloroflexi bacterium UBA4733 | reverse complement strand
AGCCCTACGCTTCAGCGTAGGGTGAGCCGGCAGACCAGAGGAGGTTCACCAGCAGTCCCCGACAGGCTTGGGCGAAACCTGGCGAGCGGTGCGAGCCGGAGGGGGCCTGCCCACGCGCTACACGGCGACGTTATGCTACGCTCAGGCGACCTCTGAGAGATGCGTGAGGGGGGCAAGCACGATGGGGGCATGGTGGTCCGTCCCGATGACCGACGCCGACCAGGAACGATCGTCGACGTATGACCCATTAGTCGAGCAGGATGCGCCGGGCAACTACTTTTATGAGAACAGTCGGAATCAGCTCATCGCCTACGCCGACGTCAGCGATGGCGAACGGGTGCTCGATGTGGGCGCGGGGAGCGGCCTGCTGGCCCAGAGAGCGCGATTCTATGCCTACGACGACGGACGGGTGGTGGCGCTCGACAGCTCGCTGGATGCGCTGCGCGTCTGCCGCCAGCGGGCCGAGCCCCTGAAGAACCATGCCCCACTGGCGGCAGTGCTCGGTGACGCCACCCGCCTGCCGTTCGCCACCGACAGCTTTCACGTTGCCTTCTTGCATTCCGTCATCCAGTACCTGCCCAATCGCAAGCGCGCATTCACCGAACTACGCCGCGTGCTCAGGTGGGGCGGGCGCCTCGCCGCCTTTGAGCCGGTCTGGCGCTACCATCTCACCGCCAACGACTACGACACCTGGGCGGAAACCAGAGACATGGCCCCTTTCCAACCTGAGCACGACCGAATCATCGCCCACCTTCGGCAACATCCCTCGAACTACACCGACGATCGGCTGGAGAACCACTCCTACGACGAGCGCGATCTGGTGCGCTCCGTCCTGGAGGCCGGCTTCCGCAAGATCGAATTGAACTATCGCTATGTGTACTCTCCGTACCTGTCCGATAGCGTGCCTGAGACGATCGGGCGCGCGCCACAGCCACCGGCCTACGCCTCCGCCGCACGCGCAGTGCTCGGCGATGAGGCCGAGGCCTACCTCGCTCGCCTGGCAGAGCAATTCAGCGCCGATCCGTTCCCGAACGGCCACGCGCGGGCCTATCTCCTGGCCACGACCTGACGCCGCCAGCAGTCGTGCGAGGCGCCAACCCCAGCCCTCCCCGCCGCCACCTGGTCTCCCCGCCGGAAGTCTGGTAGCATCCCCGCACACGCGACGGACGCGGCGGAGGGGGCAGCATGGCAAAACAACCGAACATTATCTTGATTCTGGCCGACGATATGGGCTACGGCGATCTGGGCGTGCTGGGCGACGGTTCAGCGCAGACGCCGGCACTGGACCGCCTGGTGGGGGAAGGCGTCCTGCTCACCCAGCACTACTCCGGCTCCGCCGTCTGTGCGCCCGCCCGCGCCGCCTTGCTCACCGGCCGCTACCCCCACCGCACCGGGGCGATCGACACCTTCGAGGGGCGCGGACTGGACCGACTGGCGCTGCGCGAGGTCACGCTCGCCAACCACTTGCAGGCGGGCGGCTACGCCACCGGGCTGATCGGCAAGTGGCATCTGGGCGCGCTGGACCCGCGCTACCACCCCAATGCACGCGGCTTTCAGGAGTTCGTCGGCTTCCGGGGCGGCTGGAGCGACTACTACCAGTGGCGCCTGGATTACAACGGCAGTTTCCGGAAGACCGATGGCCGCTACCTCACCGACGTCTTCACCGACGAAGCAGTCCAGTTCGTGCGGCGGCACCGGCAGCAGCCCTTCTTTCTGCACCTGGCCTACAACGCGCCGCACACGCCGTTGCAAGCGCCGGAGGAGAGCGTGCAGCCCTTCCGCGACACCGGCAAGTTTGGCGAACCGCTGGCCACGCTGTACGGCATGATCGCCCGCATGGACCAGGGCATCGGCCGACTGCTGGCCGAGTTGGACCAACTGGGCCTGGCCGAAAACACGCTCGTGCTTTTCACCAGCGACAACGGCCCGCAGTTCGGCAGTTCCGCCGGGCCCGGTTCCCTGCAACGCTACAACGCCAACTTCAACGGGCAGAAGACGCTGGTCTACGAAGGCGGCATCCGCGTGCCCGCCATCGTCCGTTGGCCGGCAGCCCTGGCCGCCGGCCAACGCAACCACGCGATGATCCATTTCACCGACTGGCTACCCACGCTGCTGGCCGGCGGCGGCCAGCCACCGGCAGCCGGACTGCCGCTGGATGGCGGCAGCGTGCTACCCGTGCTGCAGGGCGACCCCGGCGACACCATCACGCAGCGCTTCTGGCAGTGGAACCGCTACACGCCGGTGGTGATCAGCAACGCCGCCGCCCGCGACGGCGACTGGAAGCTGGTGCGCCCCGCGCTGCGCGAAGCCATGCGGGTAGCGCCGGAGGACGGCGTGATGGACCGCCGCCTCAAGTACGAGCCGGAAGGCATCACCGACATCGACCGCACGCCCGAGCCGGCGCGCACGCTGCCGGAGCCGTCAGCGCCGCTGCTCTTCAACGTAGCCGATGATCCCTTCGAGCAGCACGACCTGGCTAGTGCCCAGCCGCAGCGCGCGGCGGCGCTCCTGCGTTCCCTGGAAACCTGGTTTGAAGCCGTCGAGGCCGAGCGCGCGACGATCCACGACGATGAAGCGATCAACCTCCCGCGTTAACCCAGATCGCGCAGCAGTGTTAGGGTAATGCTGTCGAACTCGCGTCCGCTATCGGCATCCTGGGCGCGCAGGCGGAGCGACTGGCCCGCCTTGAGGACTGCAGTGGTTTCCAGATAGGGCGGCCACTTTATCTCTCCTGCGTCCGCACGCAGTTGTAGCTCGGTCATCTCCGTGACGCGGCGTGGCGGGTCGCCGGCAAGGCCGACTGTCTCGATCCAGAGGTGCAAGCGGAGCGGCGGGGGACCGTGCAGGCGCGTCTGGCCGGCGGGGAGGAGGGGCCGTACTGTTACCGGCACGGTCCCGGTGCTGAGCTGGGTGTGCGCGACGGAGAGGTCAAGGCCGAGGCGTCCCGGCGCCACACGGACGCGCGACACCAGGTGGGGAATGACACACTCCTGGAGCGAGATGCCGCCGTGCAGAAACTCCTCCGCCGCTTCCAGCGTGCGCACCCCGCGCGGGAAGGCCAGCAGCACCGCCTGGGGGGCGAGCGGCATGGGCAGATGCAGCAGGTCAGCGGCGGGAACGTCTGGCCGCAAGGCCGCCCAGCGCCGGCTTCGCTGGTAGGTCTGGGCGATGGGCAACTCCGGTCGCCCGAGCGCGTTCACTTCGGCGGGCGGCAGCAGCAAGAAGCCGTGGTCGGTGACCACATGCACCGTGGCGATCTTCGCCTCGTGCAGGCGCTCGATGGCGTGGCGCAGATGCTGCACGAAACTCTCTACAAGTTCGGGGAGTTGCTCGGCGCCGCTGTGCCCCTGCTCATCCAGGCTGTGATCGAACACGACCACGACTTTCGCTCGGGGCGGCGCATCTGCCCCTAACAGGTCCTGCAGCTCAATAAAGGCGAGGCCATTGCGCCCCAGGCCGGTCAACCTGGACTGCAGCAGGGCCTTGCGTCCGTCGCGTTGGGCGAGGTTGGCGCTGCCGTCCTGGCGGAGGTCAACCTGGCCGTGCTCGCCAAAACGCACTTGCAGGGGCATTTCGGCCAGGGGCAGGAGGGCGGTCATGCCGAAGGGCGTCTCCGTCGGCAAGGTAGCGATCAGCGGCGTGAGGGTGCAGCCTTCGCCCAGGCGCTGCTTGATGGACTGCGCCAGATCCCAGCGACAGGCGTCGACGATGAGCACGGCGGTGCGGCCGGTCGGCTGCCAGAGTTCGGCTCGGATGCTCGCCACATCGGTGCTGCCGTCTGGGGGCCATACGGGCTGGGCTTCCACCAGCTCGCAGAAACGGGCGTTAATCTTGCTGACGGCATCGAAATAGGCCAGGTCGGTCAGCCGGCGAACCTGCTCCATGCCGGTCGCCCGCCGGCAGGCAGCACGCAGGCGCACGTGCAAGTGATCGAGTCGCCACCAGCGCTCGCAGTAGGCCCGGATCAACGCCGCCGCAGTGGTCGTTTCCAACGACTCGGCGATGGCGGCAGTCCCGTCTTGTAGCAACGCGCTGAGGTCACGCAGGGCGTACCAGTGCGATTCCCCTTCGGGGTCGTCCCAGGGACTCGCCGCGCCGGCCACGATCTCGGCTTCCGACTCCAGCAACAGCCCCGCCGCCACCCTCCAGTCACCACCCACCATGGCACCGTTGAGTCGCTCCAGAAATCGCCGCCAGTGGACGTGGGCCAGCAGGGGCAAGCCGGCCGGCTGCCCGGGTCGTGACGCCGCCCAATCGGCCAGCGGCAGGTCGCGCTCCAACAGACGCATACGCTGGTGATAACGGGGAAGCAACTCGCGGCGGCTGAGCAGGTCGTCCCGCAGAAAGGCGGCACAGCGCAACCGTTGCCCCACACCGGCAGGCAGACGTGAGAGGTGCGGGAAGTCGGCCGGCCGGTCGAAGGCCTCCCAGGCTTCGCAGAGCGCAAGTTGCACGAGGAAGGCGTCGTCCAGGGTGGCGGACGAAGCAGCAGGCCCCGGGGCAGTCAAACCGTACTCGACGCTCGCCCGCTCCAGAATCAGGCGTTTGCGGTCGCCCCAGGCTTGCAGCGTTTCTTCCGGCGCCGTCAGGAAGCGGCGCAGCGACTCGCGGGGATCGCCACCCAGCGCGTCCGCTACATCGTCCGCCCGTAGCGGGTGGGACCAGTTGGCGATCGGCTCGTCACGGCGCAGTTCCGCGTACTGCGCCAGCAAGGCATCGGCGCCTCCGGTAGAGAGCCTCTGGGTTGTATCTTCGTCGGCCAGCGTCACCCCGTGGCCGCGCAGCCAGGAAAGCAGGCTGGGCGGCTCCATCAGCACACCCGGTCGCCAGGTTTCTCCCTGCCCCCAGACGCAGCCCTTGAAGCGGTAATCGTACACGCTCCAGAGCGCCGGCGACATGCCATCCCCTGGCGGCATGAGCGCCGAGGCGCCAAACCCCGGCAGGTAGACGACGGCGCGGCTACCCACTACGCCGTCCAACCGCAGCAACGCCAGCTTCAGATCAAGCTGCCCCATGCCGTCCAGGGGGGAAAGCGTGAGCAGCCGGAGTCCGGTCAGCTCGAGCGGGGAGCGCAATAGGCCAACCAGCCGCCGGAACTGAGCGTCCGGATCGAGCCAGAGCAGGACACGCCGCGGCACGCCATCGGCAGCACCAGCCATCCAGGCGGTCAGGTCAGTGGCCAGCAGGTCAAGCAGCGTCGTACGCAAACCTCGCGCTCCAAATTGACCCTATTGACAATCAACCAGTATCCTGGTAAAACAATTATACATTCTGGCTCGTTGTCCTGGCGGTATTCTCATGTTCTCACGCGGTATTCCGTATCAATGATGGCTATGGAAGGGGATCAACATGCACACGAGACAAGCGAATCTGACGCGGCGTGGAGCCTTGCAGCGCAGCGCGGCAATGGCCGGCGGAGTGGCTGCCGCTGCCCTGCTGGCGGCGTGCGGAGCAGGCGCGGCTGTGGCGACGAGCGCCTCCAGCCAGGCCGTGGCGACCCAGCCGCCGGCAACCACGGCCGCCGCCGCCACAGCGGTGGCAGCCGCGACCGTTGCCACTGCGACTTCATCGACCGTCGCCGCCCAGGCGGGCGCCGCCGGACAGAAGACGACGCTCCGCCTCTTCGATGGTGGCAACCAGACCGAGGACACCCTCATCAAGGCCATCGTGAAGGCCTTCTTGCAGGCAAATCCTGACCTCGATGTCACCATCGAGCCGATCACGGGCGACTTCGCCACGAAGATCTATGCCATGGCGGCGGCGAACACCCTACCTGATGTCACCCGCACCGCCGACGTCTACACCCAGCCCTTCGCCTCGAAGAAGGTGCTGATGAACATGCAGCCGCTGGCCGACCGTGATAAGGCGTTCAACGTGGCCGACATCTACCCGGCGATGCTCAATCTTGGCCGCACCAGCGTCGTTCCGGGCGGCTTGTTCATGCTGGCGCGGGGCCTGGACATTCTCGTGCTGTTCTACAACAAGACACTGTTCACCAACGCCGGCGTGCCCCTGCCGACCGACAAGTGGACGATCAACGACCTCGTCGACGCCGCCAAGAAGCTGAGCCAGCCCGGCAGCGACCCGTCCACGGCCAAATATGGCATCAACTTGAACTGGACCTGGTGGGCGGAATACGTGCCCTGGATGCGCGGTTATGGCGGCGACATCGTCAGCGGCGACGGCAAGACCTTCACCGGCCACGAAGGTGGGGCGGTCGACGGCATCCAGGCCATGGTCGACCTGGTCGGCAAGGATCGCGTGGCGCCGCCATCCACCATGAAGTTCGCCAAGGATCCCTTTACCACCGGCCAGGTGGCCATGGCGCATGGCATCCGCGGCTCCGTGGCGACCTATCGGACGGCCATCGCCGACCACTTCGAGTGGGACGTCCAGCTCTGGCCGACCTTCCCGCAGAAACACATCACGGGCATGGGGACCCAGGGTTTCGCCGTCACGTCGGGAACCAAGCAGACCGACTCGGCGTGGGCGCTGACCAGTTTCGTGGTGAGCCCTGCCGGACAGCGGGTGCTGGCGAGCAACTACTCCATCGTGCCGGTGCGCATCTCCATGGCCAACGATCCATCCTGGCGCAAGCTGGCGCCGCCGCCCGCCAACAACGACATCTTCATCCAGTCGGCGGCGATCGGCACCTTGCCGCCAGTATTCCCGCCCAACTGTGGCAGCGTCTACACCGGGCAGATCAACCAGATCATGACGAAGGCGATAACCCAGGCCCTCACCGGCGTCACCACGGCGAAGACCGCGCTGCAGGACGCAGCCCAGCAGATCAACGGCTGCCTGGCCCAGAACCCCTGACCGTTCGGGAGCGACCCCTTCCGGCTCGCACCGCTCGCCAGGTTTCCCCCTGAAGGGAGAAACCTTGGTCGCAAGGCGGGGAGTGGCCGCCTTCGGGACTGCACGGTCGGATGGAAGCGTAGGCATGCGGGAGTGCTGCACGGCAGGCGAACCGTCGCGCAGCATTCAGTCCTGTGGCTGGCGATCCCACGCAGGTTCTTTTTGCCAATCGATCTCGCGCTGATCGAAAATGAGACGCGGGTGCGGGCATTACAGTTCCGTGAGCGGCGGCCGGAGCAAATTGGGCAGATCACTCGGCATCGCTACGTGGAAAGCAATGCTTGGGTGCACGCCGGAACGCGTGTGCCGACCAAAGCCGTCTGGAGCTTTCATACGTCCGGCCATAACCTGGAGAGGATCCTTACGACTTATCCGAGCCTGACCCCCGCTGATGTGAGCAGCGCCATCAACTTTGAGGAACAGCGGCAACAGAGCCGTTCGCCCTATGAAGCCGGAGGCAAAGGCGCATCCGATCGACCCTTAGCAACGCGCAGTTGCTCGTAGCGCGTCAGGAACTCAGCGTGACTACTCCGGACCATCTCTAACAAATCCGTATACCTCCGGACATAAATTCCAGATCTCTCCAATGTCTTCAACCGGTCACGCACAAAGAATGTATCAACTGTAGTACCACATAGTAGATAACCCGTTACGTCTGAAAGTCGCAGTGTCGGGTCTGTGGTATGGAGTATGTAATCCCGCATGAATGCAACATATTCCTCAATCTGAGCGAGTTCTTTTACAGATGCCTTCACTAGGGGTCGCTTGATCTCAACAACAACGACCTGCGTGCCCTCTCGAACACACAGGAAGTCTATCCTGCGATCTTCCTCTAATTCGCTGTCGTCAGGATAACGGTCACGCAAGAGCTGACTGTACCTTCTCTCATCCGCAACAAGATTCCAGCGTGGATCAAGCACCCATGGAAACTCTTTAAGGAAGCCGTGCAGTGTTGGTACCTCAAGAGCGTTAGTTTCAATGAGCAGCTGAAGTTTTTGAATGGTT
The DNA here is from genome assembly GCA_002404055.1 of Chloroflexi bacterium UBA4733. The sequence continues at coordinate 1,429 of DHIZ01000183.1, read as the reverse complement.
GCAATGCGTCCCTCCGTGACTCGCATCATCTCCTTCGCCTCAACGACTTCCCATTCTCGGAACAGATCGATCAGCTTGCCGGTCTCCTCTGGTCGTACATCGGTCAAATCTTTAGCCAGATCCCAAAAGGCATCAAATTCTAAGAAATCGAGGCACAGTTGTATGACAGGCATTTGCGTTGCCTCATCGGCTACAGGATTTCGCCGAACCATGTCTCGGATTAGCTTATCAGCAACCTTTTTAGCGCGACTATTGCCAATCTGTCTAGCTTCCTGTTCAAACCGAAGATAGAGTGGATTTACCGCCAAGCTTGCTTCATTATCGTTGGAACGCTTCTCTGCCCATTCGCGTGCGATCTTATTAACCTGGGCTTGCCCCCACTCCTTGAGAGCCGTATTGGCATCCGTATCCCAGACGAGGGCGTTTCGCGATGTTCCAATCGTATCCTCTTCGGCATCAACAAACTCGGCGTTTATTTCTCCGATCAGGTACGAAAGCGCATACTGTTGGCCAACAACGGCATCGAACATGAATGGTTCCTGGACGAGCTTGCCGCGTGCCATGATAACGATGCCGTGCTGTACGCCATCGGGCGGCTTCGTATTTCGGTCGATTGCACCAATCCATCCTGAGACTCGCCATCCGGTGTCGGGCTGTATTTCTTCATTGTCGTACTCCCAAAGGTACTGCCTTCCGCCCACATCACTCTCAAGGAGAGACTTCAGGTCGCGCTCCTCGGCGGTGATGGGGTTGCCATTAACGATTACAACAAAATCATCCCCGATGACTGAAAATCGCCTTGCTAGCGCACGTCGAAGGCCGGGTATGGAAATGATGCGTGTTCTGAACTTGGATATGTAGCGCAGAGTAATTCTGGTTCCTTTTGTTACGCTTCCTGTTGGAGGAAGCGGTGGCATCACTATCTGCCTGCGAACAGCGTTACGTTTGAACTCGTCATAATTCATCCGAAAGCGCGTCGTTTCTCCATCCTTGACGCTTTCAACCTCGATCTCACCCGCAATCCCGAAACCTGAGAGCTTACCGATTCCCTTACGTCCCATAACCTTCCGTGACAGTTCGGGAGTGACATCCGTCTGCTCTTCCTCACGGCGATCACGTCCCATGATGAGATAGGCTTCACGGACAATCGCATCTGACATGCCACTGCCATCGTCGCTCACGACGATTTCCGAGCTGTTGGTGACGAACCCGATTGGCACTGCGATCTCCACACGATGCGCATTGGCATCCCATGCATTCGCCACCAGTTCACCTATGACCGGGGGCAGCGTCGAGTACATTTGCAAGCCTAGGTGCTTGATTGTCCCAATATCAAACTGCATGACGAAGTCGGGCTTTACCTCAGCAGTTACCATATCAATGATCTCGGTCATGGCCACCGCCTACTAAGAGCCTATCCTAAAACCTG
>DHIZ01000211.1:1127-8936 GCA_002404055.1 Chloroflexi bacterium UBA4733 | reverse complement strand
CGCAATCGCGGCCCTGTAACTCGCGGCGCATCGCATTGTCCGCTCGCTGTGCAAAACGTTGCGATGCACCCCAGGCGATCCACCTGGCTTCACGCATCCCCAGCACTTAATGTAATATAGCACGTTATACTTCTCTGGTATCCTTATGAGGGGTACCGTTCGCGCCGCAGCAGAAACCCCCCCACCATGCCACCTCCATCGCCCGCCGACAGTCCTGACCCCCTGGCGCGACGCGCTCCCACTCGCTGCGACGGCAAGCGTCGGTCTCCCAAGGAGGCGCGATGAGGGCGCTACCGCGTGAGGCGGTGCTTGCCGTCGCTGGTTTGCTGCTGATCCTGCTTGCCGTCGCAGCTACGAGCGTGAGCACGTATTACAGTACCAATGCCCTCGTCGACACACTCAATTGGGAGACGCACACCCAGGAAGTCCGCTTCACCATCAGCCAGGTGCTCGCCGACGTCACGAGGGGCCAGAGCGCGGCGCGCAGTTACGTCGTTACCGGCAATGACCATGACGTCTTGTCGTATCAAACCGCCGTGCTTGACGCTAATACGGGGGTGCAAGCGTTACGGACGCTCACCATGGACAACCGGGTAGAACAGCGCAACGTGCAGCAGTTGCAGCTGGCCATTGATCAGGAGTTCGCCCTCCTCCAGGGCGCCATGACGGCCCGTCGCACGCAAGGCCTGGCGCCGGCCATCGCCGCCGCGCAGGCGACGCCGGACGCGGCAGTGATGGCGCAGGTCCGGTCCGGGATCGCCAGCATGAACGGCGAGGAGACCCGCCTTTTAGCAATGCGCGTGGCGCAGGGTCAGCAGGGTCTCTTCCGGACGCGGCTGATCGTCGTGGCCGGCAGCGTGCTCGTCGTCCTGAGCGTGCTGCTCACCGGCGCCATCATTCGCCGCGCCTTTGCCCAGCGCCGCCAGGCCGAGACCGGCTTGCAGCGCCAGCGCGGGTACCTGCAGGCGCTGTTGGAAAATCTGGACGTTGGCGTCGTGGCCTGCGACGCCAACGGCGTCGTCCGATTCCTCAATCGGGCGACGCGGGAGTTCTACGGCTTGCCGGCGGCGCCGTTGCCGGCCGAGCAGTGGGCCGAGCATTACGACCTGTATCGGGCCGATGGCACGACCCGCCTGGCGCCGGAAGAGGTCCCATTACGTCGTGTACTTGCCGGCGAGCAGGTGCGCGACGTGGAAATGATCATTAAGCCGCAGCAGGCTCCTGCCCGCACGGTGCTCGCCAGTGGCCAGGCCCTGGTTGATGCCCAGGGCGCCAGGTTGGGCGCCGTCGTCACCATGCAGGACATCACCGAGCGCTTGCGCACGCAGCAGGCCCACGCCGAGGCCGAAGCGCGCGCCGAAGCCCGAGTCCTCTACGAGGCCGTGTTTGTGAACCTCACCGATGGCCTTGCCATCGTGGATCCCGCTGACCGCGTCGCCTTCTGGAATCCGCGCATGGTCGATCTGTACGGTGTCACGCAAACGGCCGCCGTTGGGCAGCCGTTGAGCGAAGTGCTTGCTGGAATCTACGGCCGCACCGTCGATCCGGCCGCGACACTGCAGCGCGCGCAGCAGGCTTCTGCCGCCGCGCGCGACAGCGGCGTCCCGACCGGCTTCGAGTACCAACTGGACGGCGTTCCGCCGCGTGACGTGGCTGTCCTCGTCTTCCCCATCGCCGGGCCAACCGGGTCCCTCGGGACTGGCCGGCTGGTGCGGGACGTCACACGGGAACGCGAAGTGGAGCGCTTGAAGGACGAGTTGGTCTCAGTGGTCAGCCACGAGTTGCGCACGCCACTGGCCAGCCTGGTCGGCTTTGCCGAGTTGCTGCTTTCCCGCGAGTTCCCGGAGTTGCAGCGCCGCCAGTTCCTGCAGACGATGCTCCAGGAGGGTCAGCGCCTCACCAGCCTGATCAATGACTTTCTGGACCTGCAGCGCATCGAGAGTGGCAACCAGGAGGTCGTGCCGCTGGTCAGCACCCTCCCGCCGCTCCTGCACGCCGCCGCGCAGGCAGCCGGCGCTGATCCCCTCTGTCCCATCCAGGTAGAGCTCAGCGACGACCTGCCGCCGGTACTGGTCGACCCCGACCGGCTTCGCCAGATACTGGGCAACTTGCTCTCCAACGCGCGCAAGTACTCACCGTCGGGCGGCGCCATCCGCCTGACCGCTCGCCGCGACGCTGCTATGGTCGAGATCGCTGTGCAGGACCAGGGCCTCGGCCTCCCTGCCGAGGCCCTGCCCCAACTCTTCCGGCGCTTTTACCGGGTGGACAGCTCGGATCGCCGCGCCATTCGGGGCACGGGCCTGGGTCTGGCGATCAGCCACAAGCTGGTGGAGGCGCAGGGCGGGCGCCTCTGGGCCGAGTCCGCCGGGCCGGGGCAGGGCGCCACCTTTCGCTTTACCGTGCCTATCGCTGCGGCGGACAGCGCCGGTGGCGATGTGCTGATCGTCGAGGATGATCCGAGTTTCGCCCGGTTGCTACAGGTCGGACTCGGCCAGCACGGCTACGCCGCCCAGCGCGTGGCTGGGGCAGAGGCGGCGCTGGCGCACCTGGCCGTCCACCTGCCGCGCCTGGTCATCCTCGATCTATTGCTGCCGGGCCTGTCCGGGGAGGCCTTCCTGCAACGGCTGCAGGAGCGGGGGCTGCGCCTACCGGTGGTGGTGGTGACCGTGCTGGATCTGGGCGACGCCGCCCGGCAGGCCCTGGCGGCGTTGCAGGTGGTCGCAGTGTTGCGCAAAGGGCCGGGCGTCGCAACAGCCGTAGCGCTGCTGGTCCGGCAGGTGCTCGAGCAAGAACAGGAGGTGCATGGTGATGCAAAATAATGGGGCGGCGACACCAGCGCGGCAGACTGTGTTGATCGCCGATGACGAACCGAGCTTGCGGCTGCTGGTCAGCATCACCATCGCCTCCGACCAGTACCGCGTGCTCGAGGCAGAGGACGGCGACGAGGCCTGGGAATTGCTGCTCCAATACCGACCGGCGGTGGCCCTGCTGGATGTGGCGATGCCTGGTCGCACCGGCCTGGAACTGACCCGAGCGATCCGGGCGCACCGGGAACTGGCCGCGACCCGCGTCATTCTGCTGACCGCCAAGGCCCAGGCGGCAGACCTGCGGGCGGGTCGGGAGGCCGGCGCTGACCACTACCTGACCAAGCCCTTCTCACCGCTGGAGTTGTTGACGCTCCTGGAACGGACGTTGGCGCTGTCATGAGCGATGAGCAAGCCGGGCCGACGCCATTCGACCGCTACACCGGCATCCTGGCGCACGAACTGCGCACACCGATGACGGTGATATCGGGCTATCTCCAGTTGCTGGAAGATAACCAGGTGCTGAACGATCCGGCAATGCTGCGTGAGTTTCTGGCAGTGGTGCAGGTCCGCGCCCGCGACATGGCGCGCCTGGTCAGCGAGTTGACCACCTTTGATGACCTGCGCCGGGGCGAGCCGCTGGCGACGAATGCCGGCAACAACAGGGCGGTATCGGCTATCGTGCGCGAACTCGCCGGTCATCACGCCGTGCTGGTGGACGTCGAGTCGGCAGCAGACACGGCTCCGGTGGACCGCGAACGCCTGCGGCTGGGCTTGCAGGTGCTCCTGGAAAATGCCGTCACCCACGGCGCAGCGCCCGCTGAGGTCGCGGTGCGGGCGACGCTGGAGGCCGTGCCCCCGTGCCTGGTGGTGCGCGTGAGCAACCAGGGGCCCGCCATTCCCCAAGCGCTCCGGGAGGCCATCTTCCAGCCCTTCCGCCAGGCGGAAGACTACGTGTCCCGGCGGAAAGGTGGCCTTGGCCTGGGTCTCGCCATTGCCCGTCGCGCTATCGAAGGGACGGGTGGCAGCCTCGTGCTGGAGCCCGGAGATCCCACGACCTTTCGTCTGGAACTGCCGCTGCGCCAGGACCCCCTGGCAGTCCGGGCGGTCGAGTTGGAGCAGCGCACCGAACAGGCCGATGCGCAGGCACTGCGCACCGTGCAAGACCTCCGTCTGCTCCACGACGAGTTGCGCAAGGAGCGTCAGGCCAGGCAACTGGCCGAGCAACAGCAGTTGCGGGCGGTGCAGGACTTCCGGACCCGCCACGACACCGCGAACGCCCTGGAGGCCCGCCTGGCCACGCTGTCGTTCGTCACCGTCACCGCCCTGGCCCGCGCGATCGAGGCGCGGGATGGACACACCGGTGAGCATGTGGAGCGGGTGCGGGCCGGCTCGGTGCGTTTGGGGCAGGCCTTAGGTCTCAGCGGGGAGCCGTTGCGCGCGCTGGAGTTCGGTGCGATTCTGCACGACGCCGGTAAGATCGCGCTGCCTGACGCCGTCTTGCGCAAGCCGGGACCGCTGGATGCTGCGGAGTGGGAGGAGATGCATCGCCATCCGGAGTTGGGCCGCCGGCTGCTGGAGGGCATTGGCTTTCTGGAACCGGCCCTGGATGCCGTGGGTTGCCATCACGAGCGTTGGGATGGCACGGGCTACCCGGAGGGGTTGACCGCGGAGGCTATCCCCTTAGCCGGGCGAATTGTGGCCGTGGTCGACGCCTATGACGCGATGGTTTCCGACCGGTCCTACCGGCAAAAGATGCCGCCGGAGGCTGCCCGCGCCGAGATCGCGGCCGGGAGCGGGACGCAGTTCGACCCACAGGTGGCCGCCGCCTTCCTGCGGAGTGACACGGAAACATGATAAGGGCTGTTGTGCAACGCTATACGGGCACCGCTTGTGCGGCTGGTTGCGTCGCTTCAGTTCCAAGCGGCGGCAGTCCGTAACGTTCGCGCATCATCGGGTGCTGCAGCACCTCTGCCGCCACATCATTACCGTAAAATGCGATGAGATCATCGACGGTGTCCATTGGCGCATCAACGATGCACCCTAGTTGTTCGCCGTGCTCTTCGGCATAGATCCCTTCAGCGATTTTTCGGACGTAACCTTGGTCGCGCATGATGGCCTGGACGGCCTGTTCCCGCTCGTCGTCAGTCGCTCTCTGGAGCACGTGTCCACAGCTTTCTACTGAAAAGGTCGTCGAACGCCCTGGCTACCGCCTCAGCCGATCTCGCCCTCAGTGCGGCCCTTTCCCCTCGTCGCCACACGGGCCGCCGCCGGTTGCGGTCTCGCGTTGCACGATCCCCCCTTGCATGTTGTAGAGCGGGAAGTACCACTTGGATAGCTCGTGCGCCGACTCACCGGCGTAGTGGCAGATGAAGGAGCGGCGGAAGCGGTCGGCGGACCGGTTGGGCATGGAGCCGTGGATGAGGTTGCCGCCGAAGAAGAGGGTGTCACCAGGGGCCATGCGCACCGGCACGCGCGGCAGGCCCTCCGGTACCGGGACGTAGTGTTGGGTGAAGGACACCGTCGGATCGGCCTCTTCCGGGCAGAAGATATCGAGCTTGTGGCTGCCGGGAGCGACGAAGAGGCAGCCGTTTTCCTCGTCGATCTCGTCGAGGGCAACCCAGGAGGCGACGCAGGTCCCCGGGTGGACCTTGAGGTAGAAGTTGTCCTGGTGGAAGGCCTGGCCGCGGGCCGTGGGCGGCTTCCAGTAGAACATGCTCTGGGCGGCAATCGGCGGTTCCGCCAGCAAATCGGTGAGGACAGCGTCGAAAGCCGGGTGCAGCATGTAGCGCATGACCACGTCCGAGACCCGGTGGGGATGCATCATGCGCGGGTAGGCCAGCAGGATGTCACCCTTAGCCCGCGCCTCCTCGACCGGCACCGCAGTGAAGCAGCCTTTGATGCTGCCGCGCGCGTACAACTCGTCAAAGGTGGTTTGCATCTCCCGTACCTCCGCAGCATCGAACAGGCCGCGGACAATCAGGTAGCCATCACGGTTGAATGACTCGACAGCGGTGGATGTGGTGGGTGCTTCAGCAACGAGCAGCGCCATGGTCGTTCTCCTCTCGGCCGGGCGGGCGCCCAGCAGCTCCCTGTAGTGTCCGACATGTTGACGCGAACGGCAACGTACAATGCAGGCATCAAGGAAACGTGCTGCCACCAAAGACGTTGGCCTGCCGCGGCATCACCCAGCGCGGGAACCATTGTACGCGCCGCAACGTCTCCTTCCAGAAGGAGGAAATCCAGATGCGTCATTTCGTCTCACTGCTCGTTGTCCTGATGTGTACCCTCACCGCCGCGGCTCCTGCCGGGGCGCAGGCCACACCCGCCTGCCAGTTTGTCCTGGGCTTCGCGGCGCTCCACGACATGCTGCCCACCATCGTCGGCAACTGCCTGGAGGACGAGCAACACAACCCGACCAACGGTGACGCCTTGCAACACACGACGGGCATCAATGGGAACGGAGGTCTACTCGTGTGGCGCAAGGCTGATAACTTCACCGCCTTCACCGACGGCAGTCACTCCTGGGTCAACGGCCCCTTCGGCGTGGAAGAGCGGCTCAACAGCCGGCGCTTCTCCTGGGAAGCCAACCCGGACGGCCTGCCGGTGGTAGCAACCAGCGGCACCGGCATCCAGGGCACGGTCACGCTTGGACCGACGACGCCGGTCTGCCGGGTCGGCGTGCCCTGTTCCCGTGCGGTCGCCGCCACGGTGACGGTGCAGGATGCCGGCGGGCAACAGGTGCTCCAGTTCACCACGGGGGCCGACGGGCAATTCCAGGTCAACCTGGCGCCGGGGACCTACACGCTGACGCCGGCGCCGCTCCAGTCGGGCTCCTTCTACCCCCGCCCCCTCCCCGTGAAGGTGACGGTGACGAGCGGCAGCTACGCGCAAGTGAACCCAGGGTACGACACTGGAATTCGCTGATGGGGTACGCTGACCTGACGTGATGGCCACTTGAAGGAGGTGGATTCGTGCCAACCATTGACCTGCGTCCCGAGGATTACCGGCCAGCGCCGCCGCCCGATGACATCAAGCGACGCTATCGCATCGGCGTGGTGGGCTGCGGCAACATCATGCGCGGCGCCCATTTGCGCGCCTACCGCAACTTCGGCTACACCGTCAGCGCCTGCTGCGACGTGATCGAGGAGAACGCCCGCCAGGCCGCAGCGGAGTACGGCATCCCCTTTCTGACCACCGACCTGGATGCGCTGCTGGCGCGCGACGACGTCGACGTGATCGACCTGGCCGTTCACGCTTCCCAGCGCCGGCCGGTGGTGGAGCGCATCGCCGCCGCCGGCAAGCCGATCCTGTCGCAGAAGCCCTTCGCGCTCAACTACGCCGATGCGCTCAGCATGGTGGAGACCTGCGAGCGGGCCGGGGTCAGCCTGATGATCAACCAGCAGGCGCGCTGGGCGCCGGCCCATCGGGCGCTCAAGCTGCTGCTCGAGCGCGGCGTGCTGGGACACGTCTACGCCGTCACCCACGTGCTGCGCAGCTTCCAGGACGTGCCCGGCTCCTGGTACGCCGCGCTGGAGCACTTCAACATCGTCGACCACGGCATCCACTACATGGACCTCAGCCGCTACTTCACGGGCCGCACGCCGAAGCGCGTGCAGTGTACGACCACGCGCATGCCCGGCCAGGCCGCCGTCAGTCCCATGATCTACGCGATGTCCCTGGAATATGCGCCGGAGGCCGAGCTGATGACGAGCCTGCACTTCAACAACATCGTGCAGAGCCGCGCGGCACACAGCCACACCTGGTACCTCGACGGGACCGAGGGCTCCGCCTGGGCGACGCAGAGCGAACTCCACGTCTCCTTCAAGGGCAATCCGCTCCAAAGGCAGACCTTCGCCCTCCAGGGTTCCTGGTTCCCCGACGCCTTCGGCGGCAGCATGGCCGAGCGCATGTTGAGCCTGGCCGACCAGCGCGAGCCGCAGACCTCCGGGCACGACAACCTGAACAGCATCAAGATCGCCTACGCCGCCATCCGCAGCAGCGA
>DHIZ01000211.1:0-888 GCA_002404055.1 Chloroflexi bacterium UBA4733 | reverse complement strand
GCCCCGTCCGGTAGGTCACGATCTGCACGGGTGAGAGCACCGGGTGGGATTGAAACTGGCCTGATTTAGGTTCGCCGTGCAGAACAAATCCGGTACCGGTGCGTATCACGGATGTGACTTAAACCAAGCAGACCACGTTGAGGATCATGCCAATGGGCTACAACAGAGTCTTCTGGATTCGAGAAGAGCCGATTCGTCAGTACGTCTCGGCCAATGGCAGGGATGACAGACTTGCTGACGAGGTGGGTCGTCGCGTCCTTGCCATTTCGGCCGGAGCGCCCAATGGTTGCAGCCACCAGCAGCCGGCTCGGGGAGGCTATTCTATCGCTTCTCGCCGCGACATGTCTAACACTTCCGACCAGTCAGGTCGGCGAGGCGGTACATGGAATTCCTCAATGATCAAGCGTACGACATCCTCCAAAAAGACACGGCCGGTCGGGAGGTGCGTTCGGCGGCTGATCAGTTCGTTGACGGCTCCGCTCACATGGAGGTGGGGCAGGGTGACGTGGCTCATGCCGTACGGGTGCCAGTGGTAGGCGACCATGGCTACCCCGTCGGTCGTTTGCAGGCTGTAGATATAGCCCATCGTCTGGGTGTCCCAACCTCGTCCCACACTGGCCTGGCGGATCAGATAACGAATCCCCACGTCGAGCCAGAGCGGTTGGGAGCCGGAGAGCGAAGTTGATTGGCCACGGTTGAGCAATAGACCACGTGTTCCGGTTGGCCCGACCGGGGATCGGGCGAGCACTGCGGGCGTTAGACACGCCACGGTGCGCTGAAGTCGCCGCAATAGCGCCGCCTCGGCGTCTCGCGGTGACTTAGGACCCGTCACGAAATAACTTTGACAAATGGGCAAGGTAGCGGTAGGGTTCGGGGATGGACGAGGAT